>JADGQJ010000118.1 GCA_017881885.1 Chloroflexota bacterium | reverse complement strand
CGCGACAACGGCGAGCAGGGCGACGACGCCGCCGGCGATGGCCAGGTAGAGCCGGCTGCGGTTCGCGACGGCCGGCGCGGCTTTGCCCCGGCCGGTCCCAGGCCGCCGGCCCGACGATGATTTGGAGGGCTTCATCCGCGCAACCTCAAGGCGAAGAGCGCAACCGGCCGGTAGAAGACGTGGGCGAACTTGCCGAAGGGTACCAGCAGCACAAGCGCCATGGCGACGGCGACGTGGACGAGGAACATCGGGTAACCCCACGCCGGGGCGGTCGGCAGATACAGCGCAAGCTCCAGGACGAAGCCGGTTACGCCCGCCACCCACAGCATCGTCAGGAATGTCCAGTCCGAGGTTGTCGAATGGAGGCTGGATCGATCGCTCTTCCGCAAACGCCGGACGATCAGGACCGTAGTGCCGTAGATGAGAGCCGCCCCGGCCAGGGTGCCCAGCAACCGGACCGGGTACCAGATTGGCACCGCCGTCCCGGTCGCCTTGACGCCCAGCAGTTCCAGGCCGTAGTCGAGCATGGTGGCGCCCAGCAGGCCGAGAAAGCCCCACATCGTGGCGAAGTGGATGAACCAACGCTGCGAATACCAGGGCCGTGACTCGGTGGCGTCGGCGCAGTCCTTACGGAACCGCGTTTGGGCAAGCGCCTCGGTGCCCACGGCGTAGACCGCCGCATCTGCACCCTTGCGCAGCGTGGCCTTGGGAGCTCCGGGTCTGGGCCGGCGCAAGACCCGCCGGACCATCTCGAAGAGGCCGATCAGCGCCGCCGTTCCCATCACCGCCATCGCCACGACGCCCAGGTTGTGGACGAAGTCCGACGGGATGAACTCGAAGAAGGCCAGCGTCGAGCCGTCCGCCGGGCGGTGGACCGAATACATGAAGGCCGCGAGCAGACCTACCAGCGCTACGACGAAGACACCCGCGAAGACGCGCGACGTTGCCAGCAGATAGGCCAGATGCGTACGGTCGTAGCTCGCGACGGCGTAGCGGCGGGCCGCAGCCATGAACGAGGCCGGGTCGGCCTGAGTCGGGCACGACTCTGTGCATTCGGAGCAGCCGTAGCAGGACCACAGCTCTGGGCTGGAGAGAAGCTGGTCGCGCAGGCCCAACTGGGCATAGCGGGACATCCGACGGGGGAAGGAAGCGCCGTCGGCCGAAAGCGGGCAAATGGCCGAGCAGACGCCACAGTTGAAGCAGGCCGAGATGTCGGTTGCGCCGAAGCGCTGAAGTTCGGGGTAGATGTTGCGATCTACTCGCGTGCTCATGCCCGCGGCTCCTTCTCGACGGCCTGGTAGCGGAAGTAGCCCTCGGGCGTGACGTCCTTGATCTCACGGACCCAGCCGTAGCGGCGCATGCCCATGACCCAGTACATGGCTTCATGCGTGGGCCGGCCGACCGCGTCGGCGATCTCCGGCACCGTGTGGGGCCCGTCCGCCAGAACCTCGAGGATGCGGCTCCGCATGAGCGGCTCCTCGCGGATGATCTCCCGGAGGTCTCTGTTCGGCGCTGTGGTGGGAGAGTTCACGCCATCGCCTCCTGGAGCAGGCCGTCGATCATGGCCGTGATCTGGCCGTCGGTGTAGCCGCGCAAGTCGATGGCGTTCTCCGGGCACATCGGGACGCAGCCGCCGCAGCCTTTGCAGCCGGCTTCGCTGATCGTCGCGACTTCGCGGCCGTTGAGCGACAGCTGCGCGATCGCGCCGTAGGGGCAGGCAGTCAGGCACTTCCCGCACCAGGTGCAGGCGTCCGGATCCACCGTGGCGACCAGCGGATCCAGTTCGGCGAAGCCCTTCTTGAGGACCGAAGCGCTCTGGGTCACTGCCGCCAGACCTGAGGCCACGCTCTCGGCCGAACACTTGGGACCCTGGCAGGCGCCGGCGATCAGGACTCCGTCGACCATCGTCTCGACCGGGCGGAGCTTGGGGTGGATCTCGTTGAAGAAGCCGTCGCGGCCCAGCGGCAGCTTGAGGATCCCGACCATCTCCTCGTTCTTGCGTGGCACCATGCCGGTCACCAGGACGACCAGATCGACCGGTATCTCGAGCTCCTCGTCACCGGAGAGAAGGTCGCGGACCGTCACGGCGAGCCCACCGGACTTGTCGACGGAGATGACCGGCGGCGCGTCGTCGGGGAACTTGACGTAGACGGCGCCTTGCTTGCGCGCCTCCGTGTACAGCAGCTCGAAGTTGCCGTAGGTCCGGATGTCGCGATAGAGGTGATACTGCCGGACCTTCGGGTCCAGCTCCGAAACCTTGATCGAGATGTGGGCGGTGGCCGAGCAGCAGAAGCGCGAGCAGTACTGGTTGCCGTCCGGCTGGCGGCTGCCGACACAGTAGATATACGCGAGGCTCCGGACCGGCCGGCCGTTGTAGCGCAGGTTGTCCTTGGAGTTGTCGATCACGTCCTTGAACTCGGGCAGGGTGATCACGCCGTCGAGGCCCGTGCCCGACTCGCCTTCGGCCGGCTGGTAGGAGTCGAAGCCGGTCGCGACGACTATGGAGCCGACCTCGGCCGAAATCGTCTCGGGTGGATCGGCTGAAACGCGGATGCCGACCTGGTAGTTGCCGAAGCTGCCGGCCTTGCTGACGACTTCCGCTCCCGCGAATATCTTGATCGCGGGGCGCTTTCGGACCTCCTCGACCAGATGGGCGATCAGTTCGCGACCCTCGCGTTCGTGCGGGAACATGGGCCCGAACTTGCCGACCCAGCCGCCCAGCTCCGGCTCGCGCTCCACGAGGAAGACTCCGAGCCCGATGTCGGCCATGCCGATTGCGGCTCGCAAGCCGGTGACGCCGCCGCCGATGATGAGCGCCTTCTGGGTCGTCTCGACGACGAGAGGATCGAGGGCCTCGGTCAGTCTGGTCCGAGCGATGACGCCGCGGACGAGACCGATCGCCTTGCGGGTGGCGCCCTCGTGGTCGTCGGTGTGCGTCCACGAGCACTGCTCGCGGATGTTGGCCTGGCTGTACTCATACGGGTTCATCCCGGAGCGTTTGGCCACGCCGCGGAAGGTCACGACGTGGAGCTTCGGCGAGCAGGACGCGACCACGAGGCCGTCCAGGTTCTGCTCGGCGATGTCCTGCTCCATCTGCTGCTGGCCGGCGTCGGAGCAGGCGAACATCGTCGTTCGGGCGACGATGACGCCCGGCTCGCCCTTCACTGCGTCGACCACGGCTTGGACATCCACGTAATCGGAGATGTTGCCGCCGCAATGGCAGACGTAGACGCCGATGCGGCGCGCCGCCGCGTCGCGGCCCTCGCTCGGTCGGCGCATTCCTTCGTTGGCGCTTTCGGGCGCTTGCTCACGCACGTCCAAGTGCGCTCGCGGCGCGTCCTCGGCGCCGCCTCGGCCTGCACTCGCCGGAGCGAGCGCCGGGTCTTGTTCGTGCTCGCTCATGCCGGCACCTTCAAGGTCTGGCCCTGGCGGGCTCTTGCGGCGCCAGACCCGCTTTCGAGATGCGCCGCGACCTGGGCGACGGCGGCGCCGGCGTGCAGGATCGAGTCGGTGATGTCCTTGGCGCCGGATGCCGTTCCGGCCACGAAAACCCCGGGCATGTTGGTTCGCCCCGGTTCCAGGTCCTCGTTTGGCTCGGCCACGTAGTGGTAGTCGTTGAGTTCGATGGCTTCGCCGGAGAAGAGGCGTTCGACGTCGCGGTTGGGCTGGACCCCGATGGCCAGGACGACCATGTCGTATTCGGCCTCGACGAGGGCGCCGCCGTGCTCGATGTCCTCGTAGCGCAGGATCAGGTTGCCGTCCGGCTTCTCGGTGACCTTCGCGACTCGGCCCTTGACGTACGTCGCGCCCATCGACTTGGCGCTCTCGTAGAACTCGTCGTATCGCTTGCCGGGGGCTCGGATGTCCATGTAGTGGACGGTGACTTCGGCCAGCGGGAGCGCGCCCATCACGAGCTGGTTCTGCTTGATCGAGTACATGCAGCAGAAGCGCGAGCAGAGCGGGTTGTTCACCGTCTCATCGCGGGAGCCGGTGCAGAGGATGTACGCGATCCGCTCGGGCACCTTGCCGTCGCCGGGCCGCAGGACCGTGTTGAACGGCCGGGTCGGAGCGAGGAGGCGGTCCATCTGCATGCCGGTGATGACGTTCTTGTAGCGGCCGAAGCCGTATTCGGGCTTGGCGTCGGCGGTGAAGAGCTTGTAGCCCGTGGCGACGACGACGGCGCCGACGGTGACCTCCTCGATCCGCTCGCGCATGTCCAGGTGGATCGCGTCGGACGGGCATGCCGTGACGCACTCCTGGCATTCGGAGCAGACGCCGCAGTCCAGGCAGTCGCCGGCGGCGGCGCGAGCCTCGGACTCGGTCAGGGGGGCCTCGATTTCGGCGAAGTCGCGCGCGGTGACGGGACCGGCCTCGGTCAGTGCCCCGCCACGGCCGTACGCCTTCTGGCGTGCCAGCACGCTCGGCTTGTCGACGAGCGGCAAGAGGTCGTCCAGCTCGAAGCCGTCGAGCGTCTCGCCGCAGAGCCAGCGGTCGATCATGTGCGCCGCCCGACGGCCCTCGCCGACGGCCCGGGTGATGTCCGAGGCGCCGGTGGTCACGTCGCCGGCGGCGAAGACGTGGGAAACGGCCGTCTGGAGCGTGCGCTTGTCGGCCACGAGCGTGCCGTTGGCGTTGACGGAGATCGTGCTTCCGAACGCCGCGCCCTCGGGTGCCATACCGATGGCGACCAGAACGGTGTCGCAAGGGATCACGAATTCGCTGCCCGCGATCGGCTCCGGGCGGCGGCGGCCCGAGGCGTCGGGCTTGCCGAGGGCCATCCGCTGGCAGCGCACGCCCGTGACCTTGCCCGATGCGTCGCCGATTACCTCCACGGGCGCCACCAGGAACGTGAACCGAACTCCGTCGTGTTCCGCGTCGTCCACTTCGGCCTTGTGCGCCGGCAGCTCCTCGCGACCGCGGCGGTAGGCGACGGTCGTTTCCGCGGCGCCGAGACGGACGGCGGTCCGCGCCGTGTCCATCGCGACGTTGCCGCCGCCGACGACCACGACTCGCCTGCCGGCGAGTTCGCGCTTGCCGCTCAGGTCCGTACCCGAGCCGAGCTTGGTCGCGCGCAGGAACTTGAGGCCGCTGAGGACGCCGTCGAGCTTCTCACCGGGAACGTTCAGGCTGGTCGAGGCCTGCGTGCCGGTCGCGACGAGCACGGCGTCGAAGCCGTCGCGTCGGAGAGCCTCCAGATCCGTCACAGGCGAATTGGTTGCGATTTCGACGCCTATGGCCGTCACGTTCGAGATGTCCTGCTCCACGACCTCCGGGGGCAGCCGGTACGCCGGGATGGCCAGTCGCAAGAAGCCGCCGGCGACCGGCGCGGCCTCGAAGATCTTGACCCCGTAGCCGCGTCGGGCCAGCTGCCAGGCGGCCGTCAGGCCGGCCGGCCCGGAACCCACGACCGCGACGCGCTTGCCGTTTGACGGTGGCACTTCGATGCCGGGCGCTTCCTCGGCGGCATAGTGCTTGTCCGCAGCGAACCTCTTGAGTCGCCGGATCGGAAGCGTGCCCTCGAGAGATGCTCGGGTGCAGTCGCCCTCACACGGGGCATAGCAAGCGCGACCGAGCGTGCCGACGAGCGGCGTCGCTTCCAGCACCAGCTGGAATGCCTTCTCGTATTCGCCGCTTCGGACCAGCGAAACATAGCCGTGGGCCTTTATCCCGGCCGGGCACGTGTACGTGCACGGTGAAGTCCCGGCGCGCTCGAGGACGGCCTTCTTGGGTACGGCCTGGGGGAAGGCGATGTATGCGGCCCGCCGGGCGACCATATCGGCGTTGAACTGGTCGGGGACCGCGACGGTGCAGGCCGTCTCGCACAGTTGGCAGCCGGTGCATGCCGCCTCGTCCACGAAGCGCGGCTTATGCCGAATCGTTGCCTTGAAAGTGCCGTCTCCGTCTCGCGCGATGCCGTCCACCTCGGTGTAGGTGAGGGCCGTCACGTTGGGGTGGTGGATCGACGCCGCCATCTTCGGCGTGGAGATGCAGCTCGCGCAATCCAGGGTGGGGAAGACCTTGCTGAGCAGGATCATGCGCCCGCCGACGCTGGCTTCCTTCTCGACCAGTAGAACCTTGTAGCCCATGTCGCCGAGCTTGAGCGCGGATTCCATCCCGGCGATGCCGCTGCCGACCACTAGTGCGTCGTAATCGGTCATCACTTCGTTCCCGCGGCGCGGAGCGCGAGCAGCGCCTCGGTGAACCCGTTCATGTGCTTGGCGAAGTTCTCGGCGCAGACGGAGCAGATAGCCGCCATCTTCAGGCGCTGGGGCGCGATGCCCTCCGCCTTCAGCATCGTTTGTGCCTCCGCCATGATCCGCGACGCCCGCTTGGCGCAGTCGGGCAGATAGGCGCACTCGTCGCCGTCGGATGCGATGAAGACGCCCTCGAACCCCTCCTTGATCGCATGCAGGATCCACGACGGCCGGATGCCGCTGGTGCAGGGCAGGCTGATGACGCGAACCCCGGGCGAGTAGTGCAGATGAGCGCTACCGGCGAGGTCTATCCCCGGATCGGAGATGTTGTTGGTGGAGAAGACGAGGATTCGCGGCGCGGGCGGCGAAACGTTCTCGTCCACCGGGGCTACTGCGAGCGCGGTCATCGATCGGATGCTCCTGCGATGCGTTCACTCGGCCGGGCGGCGAGCCCCGCCGATCGAACTCGGACCCGCTACTTGCCGCGGCGCAGGAAGACGCGGTCGTAGCCGTCCGTTTCGACGACGCCCAGGAATTCGTGACCGACTTTGCCGGCCCAGGCGCCCATGTCGGTCTTGGTCACCGGATCGGTCGACCACACTTCGATGACGTCACCGATGGCGACCTTGCCCATCCCCTTCTTGGCCTCCAGGAGCGGACCCGGGCAGGCGGCCCCGCGAGCGTCGATGGTCTCGGCGACGGCGACTGATTCGAGTTCGGCGACGTTGAGGGCGCTCATTCGTTTCTCCGATCTTGTGCTTGCGTTCTCTAGTGGATCGCTTCGGCGGCGACGGCCGCGGCCGGTTCGGACTCCTGGTTTGTGTATGACGCGGCCATATCGCCGAGGCGGGCGATCCGGCGAATGAGCACCTGCCGCATCAAGCCGCACGCGCCCACGATCTCGGGATCGGCCAGCTGGTAGCGAACCTCGCGGCCGTCTCGCACGGCGTCCACGATCCCGACGCCACGGAGGGCGGCGAGGTGCTGGGAGATCGCCGGCTGCGTGGTGCCGAAGTGCTCGGCGAGCTTGCGGACCTCGACCGGACCGGCCTCGCCGAGGTAATGGACGATCTCCAGACGGCGAGGGCTGGCCAGCGTCTTGAGGAGCGTTGCCTGCAGCGCGTAGATGCCTTCGGTTGGTCGCGCCATGCTCAGTCCTCCCTGTTGCGCACGCTGTTGAGAGATTTGCGACCCGTCGGCGGGACTCATGACGCGATCGGCATTTCGGATGGCCTCGTATGCTATCTATGCGTCTATATGAATAGATCGCTTATGTGCATATGCCCATGTGCCATCTGTCACAGATCGACGGCTCTTTGGCCCGAAGTCGCGGCGGCAGGCGATTTGCCGAAGAGGACCGTGGCGATCCGCCAGTGGCTGCAGCGGCCGATGGGCCCGCTCCGGGGCGTCTGGTTTCTGGCAGATACGCCCACCAGGCGTGCTGTACGCAATCCGGGGAGCGGAGGACGTGTCCGTCACTCGAGTCGGGCCGGTTTCCACGCTCAGCGTGGGCCGTAGACGGCGTCGCCACTCTGTCTGGGGGCGCCGAGGCATCCGAATCCGCGGCTAACACGCCCACCACGCGTAGATGACGGAAACGGGGCCGAATCCGCGTCAGGTACGCCCGCTGGGCGTGACGTGACGGAAACGG
>JADGQJ010000227.1 GCA_017881885.1 Chloroflexota bacterium | reverse complement strand
CGAGGATGCGACGGTGGGCGATGGCCGGCCCGTGGCGATCATCGCCAACACGATCAAGGGACGTGGCGTGTCCTTCATGGAGGGCCGCTACTACTGGCATACCCGAACAATGACCGCCGAGGAGTTCGCCACCGCGATGGCCGATCTCGGCGAGCCCGTCATCACGGCAGGAGGCGCAGCATGACCCTTCCGATGGGCCGCGCGCTGCGCGACGTTTTCGGTCAGACGGTCACCGAGCTGGCGAGCAGCGATCCGCGGATCGTCATGCTCGACGCCGACACCGGCAGCTCGACCAAGGCCGACGTCTTCCAAAAGGCCCATCCGGAGCGCTTTCTCCAGATGGGCATCGCCGAGCAGAACATGCTCGGCGTGGCAGCGGGTTTGGCCACGACGGGTTTCGTGCCGTTTGTCAGCACGTTCGTCGCCTTCGCCGTCGTCCGCCCGCTCGACCAGATCCGCGTCCTCATTGCCCAGACCGGCCTGAACGTCAAGATTTGCGGCGGCTATGCAGGTCTCTTCACCGGGGTCACGGGCAAGACCCATCTCATCGTGGACGACCTCTCGATCATGCGGGCGATGCCCGGCATGGTCACGGTCGCCCCGGCCGACGACATCGAGGCCGACCAGGTCCTCCGGTGGGCGGCCAGCTACCACGGCCCGGTCTACATCCGGCTCGTCCGCGACGCGACCCAGCGGCTGTTCGACGAGAAATACGCATTCGATCCCGGTCGAGCCGTCGTCGTCCGCGACGGCTGCGACGTCACGCTAGTCAGCACCGGGACTCAGACCCCGCGCGTCGTGGATGCCGCAGATCTCCTCGTGGCACGTGGCATCCAGGCCCAGGTCCTGCACGTCCCGACCCTCAAACCGCTCGACGTGCCCGCGATCGTGGCGGCCGCCGACCTTACCCGGTTGGTCGTCACCGTCGAGGAAGGGACCGTCATCGGTGGCCTCGGCGGCGCGGTCGCCGAGACGCTCTCGGAGCATCGCCCGACTCTGATCAAACGGATCGGGCTCCAGGATGTGTTCGGGGAGTCGGCCTCCAACGACGAGTTGCTCGAGCTGTACGGCTTGTCGGCGGCGAGAGTCGCCGACCAGGTTCAGGCGTTCATCGAGGCACGGACTTCCGCGCGCCACGCGTCGCGCGCGGGTTGAGGCCGGATCAACAGGTCGGGCGCGGATCGCCGATTCGGGATTTGCTGGAAATGCCCGCAATTGCGGGCCACGGTCGAGCGGTAGAGCGAGCAGCCCGAAGGCCCGCACAAAGGCGCTTGAAGGAGAGGCAATGTCGAAGACCGTTCTCTTGATCGGCACGCTGGATACCAAGGGCCGAGAGTACGAATACGTCCGGGACCTGATCCGCGCTCGTGGGCTGGAGACATTCGTGCTCGACGCGGGGGTCCTGGGCGAGCCGACGTTCACGCCGGATAGCCCGGCCGCTCGAACTGCCGAGGCCGGCGGCGGATCGCTCGCTGAACTCCGCGAGAAGCGCGATCGTGGCCACGCCATCGAGATCATGGGCCTGGGTGCGCGGGCGCTGGCGGTCAAGTTAGCCGCCGAAGGCAAGTTCGACGGCGTCATCAGCATGGGCGGGTCGGGTGGCACGTCCATCGGAAGCATAGCCATGCAGGCGCTGCCGGTGGGCATGCCCAAAGTCATCGTGTCCACCATGGCGTCGGGCGACGTGGGCCCATATGTCGGCGTCAAGGACATCACGATGATGTACTCCGTCGTCGACGTGTCCGGGCTCAACCGCCTGTCCCGCCGCATCTTCGCCAACGCAGCCGGGGCAATAGGTGGCATGGTCGAGCAGACGATGCCGAAGACCGACGAGAAGCCTCTTATCGGCGCCACCATGTTCGGGGTAACGACGCCGTGCGTCGACCGGGTCCGGGCGCGGATGGAGGCGGACGGCTACGAGATGCTCGTCTTCCACGCGGTTGGAAGCGGCGGGCGGTCGTTCGAGGCTCTGATCTCTGACGGCGTCTTTGACGGAGTGGTGGACGCCACGACGACCGAATGGTGCGACGAACTGGTAGGCGGTGTGCTGTCTGCCGGGCCCGAGCGCCTCGATGCCGCCGCCAAGAAGGGCATCCCCCAGGTCGTCTCGCTGGGGGCGCTCGACATGGTCAACTTCGGTCCCAGGGAGACCCTGCCGAAGAAGTTCGAGAAGCGGAACATCTACGTCCATAATCCCCAGGTAACGCTGATGCGCACCACGCCAGAGGAGTGCGCCAAGCTCGGCGAGATCATCGCCAAGAAGCTCAACAGGACGACCGGACCGACGGCGCTGTTCGTGCCCCTCAAGGGCGTGAGCGCGATCGACATCGAAGGCATGCCCTTCCACGACCCGGTCGCGGATGCTGCGCTATTCGGCGCCATCCGGGACCACCTCGATCGCTCGAAGGTCGACCTGGTAGAGCTGGATATGGCCATCAACGATCCCGCCTTCGCCGACGCGATGGTCGATCGCCTGCAGAAGATGCTCAAGAAGTAGACGCAGTCAGAC
>JADGQJ010000226.1 GCA_017881885.1 Chloroflexota bacterium | reverse complement strand
GGAACCTCGTCAAGCCGTAACAACCGACGCGTTCACTCTGGAGGCGGCAGGCGCAGGTCTGCCGCCTCTTTGTGTCCGGCGCGGGCATTCAGGGACGAAGGTGGTCGCCGGCTAGTCGTCACTCACTCGCGATGCGGCAGCTTCGCGTAGCAGAGCGTCTTGTTCTGTCCGCCTGGCTTCGAGTCATCGCCTCTGACGTATACGAGCATGTCTTTCGCCACAACGGCCTTGTACGCGCCCAGCGAGGGTCTCGTTCGGCGCCGTTCGCGCAGAGGCTACGGGAATCCTCGCCCTGTCGCTGGTGGCGGCCGTCGCGGCCGTCGCGGCCGTGCGCTCGTCCTCGAGGGAGCAGATCGCGCTACACAACCGCATCGTTCCCTCTGCCTACGGTCGAAGTGTTCCGAAGAAGACCTGCCAGGCCAGGAGCGACTTCGCGATCAGGCTGAAGAGCATGTAAGCGCGTTCGCCGTAGAGGTAGTCGCGCCAGCGACCGATCTTGCGGTACTGCAGGACCATGTTGATCGCGAAGATGTTGAAGGCTACGAATAGGGTCACGAAGATCGCGATCACGAAGCCCGGGATCGAAGCCGAGCCGGGCTCCGTGGCGGAGACGAGGATCGTGACGAAGATGACGACCCAGGGCACGGCGCCGGCGATGCAGCCGAAAATGTAATGCAGCCACTGCGGCCGATCGCGACCTTCGTTGGCGATCTCCATGCTCCAGCCGAACATGATCATGGCCGCGTTGACCCCGAAGATCGCGATCATCGTCCCGACTTCCTGGACGCCTGCCAGGGCCGCAATGACGACGATCATCACGCTCGAGCTGAACGCGTATTCGACCCAGCGGATCGGGTTCTGGCCGCGGGCGAGGCGGGCCTCGTACCAACGCCGGGCCGGGAACGCCATGCTGAAATGAGCCACCGCACTCATCAGGAAGAAAAGGGCGACGGCCGGTCCGATCGGTAGATCCCAGATCGAGCGCTGGGCGGTGACCAGATGGCGGGTCGCTTCGTCGAAGCGCAGGTATGTGCCGACTACCGGTGAAGTGACGATGGGATTCTTTGCGAACGAGATCGCGAGGATCGCGAGACCCTGGACCAGATGGAGAACAGAGAGGGTCGCGTTCCAGCGGAACAGGCTCCGGGCGCGGTCGGCGGGAATGCCCTGGGACGTTCCGGCGGCGGGTGAGCTGAGGAATCCGGCGGATGCGGACATCGATTGCCTCCTCCACGAACGGGCGGGCCGCGATCGCACCAAATACATTACGTGCGCGGATTCGATTGTCCAGCGATGAGCGGAGGTGCCCTGGGCGGGCCGCCCTTCCTCTCGCGATCTCTCGGCGCCATACTCGGCGGAGCCGGAACTCGGCTCCCGCTCACGTCGTGGAGCGTTCGACACATGAGAGCCTATCGAATCCTGATCGCGACGTTCGTGGCTCTGTCGCTTGGGGTGGCAGGCTGCGGCGGCAACTCGGCGCCCGCTGCTACCGGCGGTTCGGCCGCGACGACGGCCGGCACCGGGGCGGCGACCACCGCGCCCACGCAGGTCGCGAGCGCGTCGCCGGCCGCGGCGAGCGGCCTGTACTTGCGGAGCTGGAGCGAGGCTTCGGATCCGACCGGGCTCTACTTCGCGGTGCCCGAAGTCATATCCGAAGGGCAGGTCCGCTACCTCCCGGAACTGCCGCTGACCGATCAGCCGTCGGCCATCTTCACCTCGCCGGTCTCCCGGACGATCAGTCCGGCCGGCCAGGCGGCGATCGCCGCGCTTGCGCAGGCGGACGGTCTGCTCGGAGGGGCTTCCTCCTTCGACTGCACGCCCGATCCAAATAGCCAGCCGACTGTCGGCGGCGCCATTCCGCACTTCGAGCTGAAGGTCGACGGCGTGACGCACAGCATCTCGGGCTCGTGCTTCTTCGATCAGCCCACCGGCGCCGCCGCGAGCCCGGTGCCTGGGACCTGGGCCGCCTTCAACGACTTCGCCGGCCACGTCTCCAACCTATCCGGCTGGCTCGGCGCTGAGCTGGGCCCCCAGGTTCCGTTCGTGCCGACGACCCTGATCGTATGGACGGCACCGGCCGCGGACGCCTGGTGGGGGCCGTTCGACGCGGTCTCGAGTTCTCCGTCCCGGAAATGGCCGCTGTCGACGCCGCTCGCCACATTCGGAAACCAGGTCCAATGGAACGGCGTCCCGGCGCCTGATCCCAGCCGCTGCACGCTCCTCACCGGCCCCGACGTCGCCACTTTGCTGGCGGGGGTCAAGGGTGCGAATGACGACACGCGGTTCACCGACGGCGCGACGCAGAAGGTCCTCGCGATCCGCATCGTCATGCCGGGCGAACCCACCGACGCTTTGTGCGGGCAGTAGCCGCACCGTCGCTTGGCCGGCGCCGCGGAGCCCGCGCCGCCCCTCGCCCCTCACTCGGCGTCGAGAACCTCGCGCACGCGGGTCAGCAGTCCGTTGGCAGTGAACGGTTTGCCGAGATACGGCGAACGGCCGTCTTCACCGACCCCGTATTGCACGGCGTC
>JADGQJ010000117.1 GCA_017881885.1 Chloroflexota bacterium | reverse complement strand
CCGGCCATCCTGGTCGCGAATCGCCCTGTCGATGACGATGCCGTCTTCGAGCCCGTCGAACACGGCCGCCAGTCGTCCGTCTGCGGTTGCCGGTGTGGCTTCTGCCTTGCGGGGTCTGGGCTTCGTGTTGTGGGAGCTCATCTCTGACTCCGGTGCGTTTGCCGTCGGCTTTCGCAGACGCAACGACACCCTGTCGCTCTCGCGCGTCCCCCAAGGAATGGGCGCACCTGTCGGAATCTACACGGGCCTTTCCGAGGCTTCGAGCACCCGAAGGTCACGCTCAACCTCACCAGACGAGCCTAGCCTGCTCCCGTGCCTGGGTGTCGACGGCAGCAGTGTCTCCATTCACTCCTGCCTGACGATATCGACCGAGATCTCCACCGCCGGAATTGTTCCCCTGTTCTCAAGCCAGTGGGTCGTGTTCCGATCCTCGGGCCAGCCCACTCCCGGCCCATAGTCCGTAGCGACCCCGTTTCGATGGTCCGTGATCGTTCCCTCCAAGATGTAAACGGTGCCCGGTCTGCCTTTGTGGTCGTGAATTGGGCCGAAGACGCCGCCAGGTTCGATGGTCACCATACGCATTCGAAGTTGGCGCCGTTCCATGCCCGCGATCTCAGGGCCAAGGTCAACCGTTGCAAGCAACGTCGACGTAACACCCTTCGTCTCAGGTGCCACCTGTTCGTTGCTCATCGTGCTCTCCTCTCTGGACGTCCAGGTCTATCGAAGACTGGGCGGCTCTTCAGACGGGCCGGACGTAGTGACCGAGGCGACAAGCGGCCGTCCCGGATTCGTTCCAGCGTCGTCGAACACGCGCCGCGTAGCTTCAGTCGCGTAGCCGCTACCTCAACCAGGATAAGTACGATCCCGGTACCAGCGACTCGGCCAGTTCATCCTGTCGCGCATGACGACCGACGCGACCAGGGCCTATGAGGTTCTCCAAACTGTCGGCCGATCGGGGCCGCCTACTGGATGGACGCCACCACCGGCACTGTGACCGTGACCGGAGCTGCGTTGGTGAAGTCGAAGGTGACCTCGAGCGTCTGGCCGGCGGCGAGCGCCTTGGGCAGACCGCTCACGATCAACTCCCCGTCGCCGGCTCGAAGCTCCATCGACTCGTTCGCCCGTATGAGCCAGGACCCAGTCGTACGTGATTTGCCGACTAATCCGGTCTCGGGATCTGTCGAAACCGGCCAGCAGCCGCAGGTCGCGTATAGGGCCACAAGGGCTGCGCCCGGTGACGATCCTCCTGTGAGCCGGTCGTCCTGGCCGGTTTCGTTGCGAATCGTAGCCACGACGGTAACCGCGTTGCCGTTGCTCTGAATCGGCATTGCCTGCGCCCCGCTGATCTTCATACCGGTGCCCGAGGCTGCGGGCGTGGTGAGATGCGGCGTCGCGCCCGTGGGCGCGGCCGAGGCGCATCCCGCTGCCACAAGGACGACGAACATGAGGCCTGCGGCTCCCATTGCGCGACTCAGGCGGGTGTTTCGTATCAACGTCTCTACCCCCCGCAAAGCGTGCCGCCAGTGTAGGCCGCATGAGGCTATCTGTACCCGCCCTCTTGTCAGACGCTCGCGATTTCCTCTCCCGCGGACTCCTCGATTGCGCCCATCGGGACTACCACGCGGCCGGGGAGAGTACCGAGCGCGATCAATCCCCCGACGACGCACAGTCCGGCGCAGATTAGGAAGAGCATCGGCGCGCCGAGCGCGCCATAGAGCACGCCTCCGATGGTGTTGCCACCGGCCGAAGCGATACCTGAAGCGGTGCCTTGATAGAGCGCCTGGCCGGTGGCCTGGAGTGCCCGTGGAAGGAGTTGGCCAATCGTGAGCACCATGGAATACGTGATTCCTGCGAAGGCGAAACCTGTCAGGAGGCGCGTCGCCACGATAGCCGAGGGCGACGTCAGTACGGCCCACGAGACGAATGCTGCGGAGTAGGCGACCGCACTCAGGCAGAAGACGCCCCGAAGTCCGAATCGCCGGGACAGATGGGCTGCCAGGAACATGCCGGGTATCTCGGCGAAGGCGGAGATACCGAACGACATGGCGACGTCAGATGCTTGACCGCCAAGGGCGATGAGACGCAGGCTCAGGAACGTGGAACTGGCCGTCATCGCGGCCGCCACGACGGCGATGGTGGCGAGGACCGGCAGAAGGCGGGGCTGCGTTCTGAACGCGGTCCCCGTGGACCCGAATCGGGAAGACGTCTCCGACGAATGGGTCTCGCGAGACCTGGTGGCCGCATCTCGATCCGGCGGCGAAGCGAAGGCCGCCGACACGAGGCAAGTGCCGAAGAACAGGTAGAACAGGCTCGTTACGGGGTAGCCGAAGCGATCGCAGGCAAAGCCGACTCCGATCGTCGCCACCGCGAACGACAGACTGGCCATCAGACGGATCTTCCCGTACTGCCGGTCGGGGTTCTGAAGCGCATTGACGGCCAGGGCGTCTGAAAGAGCCAGGGCCCCGCCGTGGGTGCAGGTGAACCCAATCACCAGGATCGCGAGGAGGATCGGCGGAGGCGACAGGCCGATGCATACGGCAATGGCGATCGCGATGACGACCACCAGCTGAAGGGTGGTCCGTCTGCCCAGGACTCGGTCGCCGATGTGGCCCCAGAAGGCGATGGCACCGAACAACGCCAACGCCCCAATTCCGCTTATGAGTCCGATGACCTGCGAACTCAGGCCTCGTTCTTGGAGGATGACGGCAATGAAGACACTGAGCGATGCGGTCGAGGCGCCGAGCGCGAGATAGACGACACGGAGTGCGTTCACACGCGGATGGTATGGGGTCCGAGGCGCCGACGCGTTGGGCTTCGCCAGGGAAGTGCCGCAGCGCGAGCGGAAACGGCTGTTCCGCTCGAGCCAATCCGGGATGCCGCCAGGACTCTCTCGTCGAAGCGGTCGTGCAGGTGCTATCCGCAGGGATTCAGCCCGGCCTGCGAGGGGACCTGGACGAAGCCCGCCAGATGCAGGTGTTCCGGCTCTTCGGCAATGTCGCCACCGGATCGCCAACGCTCGCCGGAGCGCGACTCGCTGAATTCGCACGCTTCACGGACGAGGTGGACCGCAGCTGCCATGGACGTCGCTCTCGAGCTCGTGGGAGAGCGGACTTCCCAACGGTCCTGACGGCAGCGCTGCCGGCGATCTTCCAGGTCGATCCGCCATGGGGACTAGTCGTCGCTCCAGCCGGTGCGGGCCGCGACGGGTAGGCGTTACCTACCTGAATGGTCGGGGCGAGAGGAGTCAGCCCGACTCTATACGGGTGATCATCCGGGCAACAAACGCGTCCCTCTCGTGAAGGTGAGCTGACCGACTCGTCTGGATGAGATTCGCGCTGCAAGACCCGCGGTCCACATATGTGACGCCACCACGTTGCCCCCAAGCGGCGCGTCTTAGGAGCGTGGGCCGAGTATGCAGAGGGCCTGACAGAGTGGAGGACAAAGTGAAGACGAAGATCGGACGGTGCCTTGCGGCCGCACTTGCGCTGTCCGCAGTCATAGCGATCACGGGTTGCGGCGGGGCCAAGGGATCGCCTTCGCCTTCCCAGCAATCCGTCGCTTCAGCGGTATCCTCGGCTACCCCGTCGGCATCCTCGTCCCCGTCAGCGTCGCCCTCTCCATCCGCCGTTGAGCCGTCCTGGAGCAGCCTATCCGTGTCGAAGCCGGTGGCCGTAGACGGGCCATGGGACCGCGCGCCCTCCATAGCGACCTGGCACGGCAGGTCGTTCGCGATCGGGGACGTCAAGGCCCGGACCGGTTACGAGTTCGTCGTGGCCGAATCGACCGACCTCGCGCACTGGACCGTCCTGGTGCGCGGTGCCAAGGCGCCGTCGGCATACAAGATGTTGGTCGGCCACGCCGGGCTCGTTGCCGTGGGCGACGAGGCAGGCACGAGCATTTGGACGTCGACGGACGGCGTCGGCTGGACTGCCGTCACGAACCTCCCGTTCGCCACGGTCCGGTCGACAGATGTCGCGATTGCGGCGGGCCCCAAGGGATTGGTTGCGGTCGCGCACATGTACCCCTCGGACACGCCGTCCCTGGCGTGGTACTCCGCCGACGGCTCATCCTGGACGAGTGTGGGGTCGGCCGACAGGCTGTTCGCGGGCAACACGGTATACAAGGTATTTGCGGGGCCAACCGGCTTCTTCGCCACAGGCGCTATGGGACAGAGGAGCCTGTATGAGAACCGGGCGGGCGATTGGGCCGGGTGGTGGTCCTCGGACGGCCTGACCTGGCAGCGGGCGAGCATCGGCTCCGCTACCGGCTTCTCCCTGAACTCCGAGGTCCACTTCGCGGCAAGCGGGATGGTTGTCGATCAGTTCGTGTTCGGTCAATGGCACTCAGCCGACGGGCAATCATGGGCCAGAACCCCGGACAGCATGAGGTTGGGCGCCAACGCAAACGGCGACCCCGCCAACGTAACCTACCTGGACGATGGGGACCGAATAGTCGCCCTCGATTGCTCCGATTCGGGTCTGGCGTGGGAATCGTTCGACGGGTCCGCATGGAAGCCGCTGAATGTGGCCGGCGATGCAGACGCGCTGAAGATGCTGACAACGTCCAGATCGCCTTGGGCGAGCATCGACTACGCCGAGTTCACGCCGGATGGGCTGCTCTTGTTCACGTCGTACGTGACGGCACCGCCGGAATGGGAGGCCCAGACGATGAACGTCATTCGGATCGCCGCCACGCCGTAGCGGCCTGGACGTCCTTCCGAAGTCCCGAGGGTCGAGAAACCCGAGGTCCGCTCGAGATCGACCTCGTCGCCGGCGGCGACTCCGGCGCGGTCGCGGGTCTCCGCAGTGACGGGTTGTGACGCTGGACTCGGCCCAGCTCGCGGCCTTGGTCAGCTTCAACGCTGGCGCGGCTCCAGGGCCGAGCCAGGCTGAGCTGGACGGGATCGCCAAGGATCGCCAGCGAGCCCTGGACCGCTACCTGAAGGACCGCGACGCGGCCAGGCTTGGTGAGGCGATGGCTACCCTGAACCGCGACCAGACAGCGCTCCAGGCTCCCAGGCCCGCCGAGCCTGGACCCGCCGATGTGGCTGTAGCGTACCTTCGGGAGCTGCCCAAGACATGGGCAGAGGCGAAGGGTGGCAAGGGTCGCCAGATGCTGGCCACAGCTCTATTCGACCGGATCGATGTCCTGGGGATGCGCGAGGCGACTGTCCATCTCAGCGCGCACGCGGTCCGCCATGGGTTGGCTGCGGTGCTGCCGGCTGAGTTCGATTCACCCGTAGGTGGTCGGGGCGAGAGGATTTGAACCGGCGATTCCCACGTCCAGAATCGTAGTGCCGGGCTGGGTCGCAGAAGCGCTGGCTCAGGTGTGTCGGTGAGGCTTGGCGCTAGTGGTTCCGCTGCGTTATCCCAAAGACATTGCCTTCGGGGTCACGAAAGGAGCACCAGCGGTAGGGCGAATCCGGCCCGCCCTCGATCTCGCTGAGCGGCTTCACCCCTGCCTCAACCAGCTGAGTCCTC
Source organism: Chloroflexota bacterium (assembly GCA_017881885.1). Classification (GTDB taxonomy): domain Bacteria; phylum Chloroflexota; class Limnocylindria; order Limnocylindrales; family CSP1-4; genus Fen-1039. The sequence continues at coordinate 2,487 of JADGQJ010000117.1, read as the reverse complement.
GCAGCCTCTATGTCCTCCACTGCGAAGCTGACTTGATAGCCCCGCGCGTCGTACGGCGGGAGCGAGTCGCGCGTCATCAACTCAAAGAGATTCCCACCTACGTCGAACTGGGCCCAGCCCTCGCCTGCGCTGGTCTCCGCCAAGCCAAGGGTGTCGCGGTAGAACCGTTGTTCCGCCTCGAAGTCGTCGACCACAACGCCGATCCACAGCGGCCATGCGAGCTTCGTTTTCATGAACAGTACCTGCGAGTACGTACTAGTCCCTTGGATGATAGGTGACCGATGCGCGATGTCGCCGAGGGCTCAACTTGGCGTTGTGAGGTTCGGCCCAGCAGCCTGAGGTTGCTCGACCGGTGCGTCCGGTTGGTAAATCAACCGACTCCCCGTGCGCGATCACCTGTGCAGAGCGATACCGCGTGAGGAGCCCGGTGGGGCTGGCACCCTCCCGGCCTCGGGCTCAGGCGTCGGCGGCCCGGCGCAGGCGATCGAGCTCGCGCCGGAGACGCTTGCCGGGGCGGCCCTCCCCGCGGATACGCATGATCCCCGGCCCGGCCTCCGTCACGACCGGCGGGCTGTGGTCCACGTAGCAGGTCGCGGCGGCGGGGGCCCCGACCCGCGACTCGATCGGCCGCACGACCTCGATGACGCGCTCGCGATCCGCGATGAGGGCCTCCACCCGATCACCTGCGCGAACCTTGGTCGACGGCTTCGCCGGCGACCCGTTCACCAGGACGTGGCCGCCCTCGCACAGCCGCGTCGCGAGCGGGCGGGTCTTCACGAGGCGCACCGCGCACAGCCAGCGGTCGATGCGCGTCTCGTCGGCGGCGCTGGGATCAGTCACGCGATCTATCATCCCACGGGTCGAGGAGGCGTCGCGGCGCCACTGCTGCCTGTCGCGGCTCGCCGATGGCTGGACCGGGCCTCTCGCCCGGCAACAAGAAAGCCGGACCGCTAAAGTCCGGCTCGAACGTGTCTCGCAGAATTGGTCGGGGCGAGAGGTCTGACGGCTGCACCTCCTGCGCGGCGGATTATCGTGCCGGCAGCGGTCGCGCTGGCGCTGAGGAAGGCGGGTTGAGAACCTTGGATTCCTTGGCTCCCAAATCCAAGGATATGGGCATGGCCCTGGATTCCGGGTCGCCGTTTTCGAGTCTGGGAGTGCTTCTTGTCGCTACGATGGCGCCATGCCCGCGACCAAGTGCGTGCTGTCTGAGATCGACCTCGCCAAGATCCGTCGATACGCAGACGGACGGGTACCCGCTCACCTATGTCATCAGGTTCGGGTCGAGATTGAGGTCAGTGGTCCACTTCTGGCGAAGATCGCGGCCGATCCGACGTCCATCTTCTGGGCTGACGGGCGAGGGGCGAGTCCTGACCTATTCGTAGTGCGTCCACATTCGGAGCACCTTCACGATATTGGCATCGTCGAGAACCTGGTAGACCAAGCGATGCTGAATGCTGATCCGTCTCGAGTACGCCCCTGACAGGTCACCAACGAGCTTCTCGAATGGGGGCGGAGTCTGGTAGGGGTTCTGCTCGAGGACCGCCAGCAGCGAGTGCGCCTTGGCCTTCAGGCCGGCTGCGGCCAGCTTCTCGGCGTCCTTCTGAGCGTGTTTCGTGTAGACGAGCTTCCAGCTCACCAGACGAGCTCGCTGTCGAGCTCCTCCGGCGGCGTCGCCATGCCCTCGATGATGGACTCGCGCATCCCCGGAATGGAGACCAGGAACAGGGTCTCCTGGACGGCACGCCAGTCGTCCTCGCCCACCAGCACGGCATTACCGCGCTTGCCGGTGATCTGGACCGGCTCGTGCGTGTCGGACACATCGTCCACGAGCTTGTAGAGCTGCTTACGCGCCTCGGTCGCGGTGATGGTAGTCATGGCGAGGTCTTCCCCTATACGTACGGCCTAGCGTACGCTCGAAGGAAGGACGCGTCAAGCCGTCGGCGCGGAGCAGCGCTGGGCGGGAGAAGGGCTCGGGTAGGCCAGACCTACTCAAATGGTCAGGGCGAGAGGAGTCACACCGCACCGACCGACCTGAATGTCCCATTGAGGCTCGTAAGGGCAGGGGAGATTGTGTCTGGCCTGACAGTTCCTACGGGACATTCAGGTCGGGCGGTTCAGGATCGACGTCGGGCGGCAGATGCCACAGGGTCCGCGGAGGTCGGCGGAAACCGGGGATAGCAAGCGTGGAATCCGAGGGGCACCGGTCCGCACCAATTAGAACAACTGTACTGGTCGGGGCGAGAGGATTAGAGCCGACACAACGTCGCCATCGTTGCTTATCCCGGTCGCGAACATACCGAGCTACGTTGGTCGTGTCTGGAAGACGGCTTAAGGGCGTTCCTTCCAAACGCCCCGGCGCCCGCCGCAACTTCAAGCGGCGAGACGATTACCGAAAACGATGCTGGCTGAGCTAGAGGGCGAACGGGCACTAGCAGCATGCCTGACGCAAGGAGTTGGGCCGCCATGGGATCGACGGACGCGCTGGGC
>JADGQJ010000034.1 GCA_017881885.1 Chloroflexota bacterium | reverse complement strand
CGGCCACGTCGCGGATCCCGAGCAGGCTTGCCGCGGCGTCGAAGAGGCGACCGGCCGAAGAGGCGACCGGGGCGTTGAGCCCACGGGCGAGCTGGACTCGGACGACCTCGACCTCGCGGGGATCGAGCCGATCGAAGAACGCGCGAGTGAGTTCCGGGTCGAGCCATTCGGCGACTTCGGGCTTGGTCGCACCCGCCGGCCCGAACGCCTCGGCCGACAACAGGTAGCCGAGCGCCATCCGGTACGGCTTCTTGACCGCCAGCGCGCCGCCGGGCATCTGGGCCTGCCCGAACCGCGCCACCCGCCGGCAAGTGGCGAGAGTTGCCACGAGCACCTCGCCGCCCCAGAACGTGCCGTCGTCGCCCATCCCGAGGCCGTCGAAGGCGACGCCGATGAACGGCTCCGTCAGCCCCGCCTCGGCCGCGGCCGACGCCACGTGAGCGTGGTGGTGCTGCACGCCGATGCGCCGGCTCTCCGGGAAGTGGCGCACGGCGTACTGCGTCGAGAGGTAGGCCGGGTGCAGGTCGTGGGCAACATACGCGGGCTCGATGTCGAGGAGCCGCTTCAGGTGGGCCAGGTTCGCCTCGAACGCCCGATGGGTCAGCAGGTCCTCGAGGTCGCCGGTGTGCGGCGCCACATGCGCGCGTCCGCCGCGCGCGAGGGCGAAGGTGTGCTTCAGTTCCGCGCCCACCGCCAGAACGGGCTGCGGCGTCGCGATCGGCAGGGCCAGAGGCTCGGGGGCGTAGCCGCGGGCGCGGCGGATGAGGCTCTCACGCCCGTCCACGACACGCGTCACCGAGTCGTCGTAGCGGGCCCGGATCTCGCGGTCGTGCGACAGGAACGAGTCGGCGATCCCGGCCAGCCGCTCCAGCGCCTCGGCATCGTCCGTGGCGAGCGGCTCGTCGGAGAGATTGCCGCTGGTCAGCACGATCGGCCGCCCGAACCCTTCGAGCAGCAGGTGGTGCAGCGGCGTGTACGGCAGCAAGATCCCGACGCGGCGGTTCAGGGCGGCGGCCCTCTCCGGATGGGCGGTCACGACGCCGTCGGCGAGTGGCGGCTCCACGTTTCGGTTGCGGGCGGCGCTTACGCCCCGGCTCCCCTCCCGGCTCCCCTCCCGGCGCCGCTCCACCAGCACGATCGGCCGCGCCGATGAAACCAGCAGCTTCTCCTCCTCCGTGGACATTTCGGCCTGGACCCGAGCCGCGGCCAGGTCGCGGACCATCACCGCGAACGGCTTTGCCCAGCGATGCTTGCGGTCGCGCAGCCGGGCCACGGCCGCGGGATCGGTGGCGTCGCAGGCGAGGTGGTAGCCGCCGAGCCCCTTGATAGCCACGATCCGTCCGGCCCGCAGATCCGCGAGCGCGGCCTGGAGCGCCGCTTCCCGATGTGCCGCCGGGGCAGCGTCGCCCGGTCGCCGGTAGCTCAGCTGGGGGCCGCAGTCGGGACACGCGACGGGCTCGGCGTGGAAGCGGCGGTTCGCCGGATCGCGATACTCGGCCTCGCACGCGGCGCACAGCTTGAACTCGCGCATCGAGGTCTGGGCTCGGTCGTAAGGCAACTCGTCGATGATCGTCGCCCGGGGCCCGCAGTTCGTGCAGTTGGTGAAGGGATAGCGATATCGCCGATCGGCCGGGTCGAGCACTTCGCGCAGGCAGTCGTCGCACGTGGCGATGTCGGGCGGGAAGAGCCGTTCAGTGGAGGCGACAGCCTCGCTCTCCTCGATTACGAAACCGGAGCCCTCGACGATCGAGTGGTCGGACGGCCGGACCGCGACCTCCTCAACTCGGGCGACCGGAGGTGCGTCCGTTCGAATTCGACGCGTGAATGCATCGACCGCGTCGGCCGAACCTGCGACTTCGATGTCGACCTGGCCGGCCCTGTTGATGACCGCGCCGTCGAGACCGAGTTCCGTGGCGAGCCGCCACACGAAAGGCCGGAAGCCGACGCCTTGAACCACGCCTCGAACCTCGAGCGCGCGGGCGACCCGCTCCCCCGGCCTGGCCGACTTCACGGATAGCGCTCCATCCGCTCGATATCCACCTGCTCGTCGGTCGACTCCGGCAGCGACTCGGCGTGGCAGCGCGGGCAGGACGCGGCGATCTGCGGCGAGTCGAACTCGTTGCCGCAGCCGGGGCACAGGTGCTCAAATGGAACACGCCGGATATCGAGGCCCGGGATCGACTTCGCCTGCTCGGGCATCGCCTTGAGTAGCTGGACGCGAAGATCCGACTCGAACTCGGACGGCTCGCGACGACCGCCGCGAACGCCGAGACGCACCTGGGCCAAAGTCAGCCCGCGGCTCTTCAACGACTTCGCCACGTTTCGCGCCAGCCATTCCTCGTGCATCCGATCGACCTCCGCTGGACCCGGGCCATTTGCCGGGGCGCACGCAAAGCTTAACCGCCCGCGTCTATCTCACACCCAATCGCTCTTCTTTCCGCCTGCCGAGAGACCCGCGACTCGGGCCGAACGTCCCGGTTAGGTCCCCTTCGCTCGGACGGGCCGAGGTATTGGCTTGTGCGCGTATCCACTCCTGTGACAAGTTTCCGTCGTTTACTACCACCAGGCGTGCCGGACGCGACACCGGAGGTCGGCGCTGGCTCGCGCCGGGTCGGACGGCGACATTTCACGCTCAGCGTAGGTTCGGGAACATCTCCGGGGTGCGCTTGAGGGCGTCTTCGGGGGCGCCGCTCGCGTCCAACACGCCTACCAGGCGTAGGTGACGGAAACTGACTGAATCGGGATCAGATACGCCCACCAGACGTGTCGCGGCGAGAAGTCGGAGCCCCGCGGAGGGGCGCGCCACCCGAACCCGGAGCGGCGCCGAGAGGTGCGGCGGGAACCGGGAGCGGCGCCGGAATTCGAGCGGCGCCGGAATGCGAGCGGCGCCCGCCCCGCCCGGACCGCGAGCGGCGCGCGGCCGCCCACTCCCCTCAGAGGCCGACCGGCGCGGCCTCCAGACCGACCCCCGCAAGAGCGTGTCCGCAACTCGGACAGCGGCCCTCGACCAACCTCCACTCGGTGACCGCGAAATTCGAACGGTCGATCAGCCGCTCACCGCAGCGTGAGCAGAACGTGGCGGCGGCCTCCACTTCGGGTGCGTTGCCGACGTAGACGTGGCGCAGGCCGACCTCACGGGCGATCGAGGCCGCGCCGACGAGCGTGGCGGCGGACGTCTCGGACAGCCCCGAAAGCCGATATGCCGGCTGGAAGCGGGTCAGGTGCCAGGGCGTCTCGGGTCCCACCGCCGTTGCAATCCACTCGGCCATGGCCGCAAGGTCGCGGCGATCGTCGTTGAGGCCCGGGATGATCAGCGTCGTCAACTCGACCCAGACGCCGCGCTGGTGCATCGCCACGATCGTGTCTCGGACCGGCTCAGACAGCGCCCCGCAAACGTGGCGGTAGAAGTCGTCGTTGGCTGCCTTGAGATCGACGTTCGCCGCGTCGAGGTTCGGAACCAGCAGATCGAGCGCCTCCGGGCTCTCATAGCCGTTCGTAACGAACACGTTGCGCAGCCCGGCAGCCCGAGCTCTGGTCATCGTGTCCAGGGCGTACTCGAGGAAGATCGTCGGCTCCACGTATGTATACGCGATGCTCCTAACACCCGCCGCGACCGCCGCTTCGACTGCCGTCTCGGGCGCAACGTACCTGCTCTCCGGCACTCTCCCCTTGCGATGTGCCTGGGAGATCTCCCAGTTCTGGCAGTAGGAGCAGTGGAAGTTGCAGCCCCGAGTGGCCACGGAGTATGCGGAGCTGCCGGGCAGGAAATGGAAGAACGGCTTCTTCTCGATCGGCTCCGCCTGGGACGCGACCGCCTGGCCGTAGACGAGGGTGTAGAGCACGCCGCCCCGGTTCTGGCGGACGCCGCAGATGCCGACCCGGCTCGGGCGCAGGACGCAGCGGTGGGCGCAGGCGATACAGCGGACGCTGCCGGACACGAACGGGTCGTTGAATGGCTCGGCGAGCAACGCAACCCGGATATTCGGTTCGGATTCGCCGGCGGCGCCCAGGTCGTCCACCCGAAGTCCCTGCGGCGGCTCCTCGCCGGGCATGGCCGCCCGGACCGGCCGATGCGGTGTGGCATCGGGATCGAACGGGACGATCGGCGCCTTGGTGAAGGTTTCGGGCCGGTGCGGTGGGTTGGTGTCGTCTGCCATGAGGACCCCAGCGTGCCGTTTCGGCGGGACTCGCGAAAGGGCCCATTGGTGCCGCACCGGCGTGCGTGAACCTTCGGCCGGGGGCCAAACGGCTCGCTTGCGGGCGCCTCGGCACCGTCGCGCGGGGGACTATCGGTCCCAGTGCCTCTCGGTCCCGCCCATGGGTCGAACGGCCCTTGCCCGCCCGGCTCGAGCGCGCGAGGCTAGGCTCAACAAGTCCCGCTCGCGGGACCGCCGCGGGGCCAGATGCCCGGCGGCCTGTTCGGCGATGGGCTCCGCACCAGAAAGTGCATATAGATGGCGATCAGTCCAATTGCCATTCGCCTGCCCCGGCCGCCTGTGCCGTGGACGCCGCTGGTCATTGCCGAGGAGCGCTGTAAGGGCTGCGAATTGTGCGTGGCCGCCTGCCCAAAGGCGATCCTCGCGCTCTCTCGAGACCTGGTCAACGTGCTCGGTTATCACCCGATCCATCTGACCGACGCGCCGGCCTGCACGAGTTGTGCCCTCTGCGCGCGCGTCTGCCCGGATGCCGTCTTCACCGTCTGGGCCGCGCCACGAGACAACTCGCGCGAAGCCTCCTTCGAGGAGCGGGCTCGATGACCGACACGCTCGAAGTCGGCGGCGGCGGGCGCCCAAAGTCGTCCGAGGAGGAGGCCAAGCGCCGCGCGCGCGTCCTCATGAAGGGCAACGATGCCGTCGCCGAGGCGGCGATCCAGGCCGGTTGCGACGCCTATTTCGGCTACCCCATCACCCCCCAGGCCGAACTGCTGGAGTGGATGGCCCGCCGTATGCCGGAGCTCGGTCGCGTCTTCGTCCAGGCCGAGAGCGAGCTGGGGGCGATAAACATGGCCCTGGGCGCGGCCGCCACCGGAGCCCGAGTCCTGGTCTCATCGTCGAGCCCGGGGATCAGCCTCATGGCCGAGGCGATGAGCTACATGGCCGGCTCCGGGACGCCGATGGTGCTGATCAACGTCATGCGCGCCGGGCCGGGCCTGGGCGGCATCGGCCCATCTCAGAGCGACTACTTCCAGGCCACGAAGGGCCACGGCCACGGTGACTACAGGGTCCCGGTTCTTGCCCCGGCCTCGATCGGCGAGGCAATGGATCTCACGGTCGACGCATTCGAACTGGCGGAACGATATCGGACGCCGGTCATGGTCGTGTTCGACGGGATCCTGGGACAGGCGATGGAGCCGGTCGAGCTGCGCTTCCGAAACCCCGCACGGAGGACGTTCGATTGGGCCCTCACCGGCGCGGCCGGGCGGCCGGCGCGGGTCATCAAGTCGATCGATCTCGTGCCCGAGGTCCTGGAGAAGCGCAACATTGCCCTCCAGCGCAAGTACGCGGAGATTTCCCGTCACGAGGTCCGTTGGGCGACGGAATCGATGGAGGACGCCGAATACGTCCTGGTCGCCTATGGCACTGCGGCGCGGGTCGCCCGCAGCGCCATCGAAAAGGCTCGCGCCAAAGGCATCAAGGCCGGTCTCTTCCGCCCGATAACGCTCTGGCCTTTCCCGAGCCGCGAGCTCGCACGGGTCGCACGCCACGCTCACGCCATCCTCACGGTCGAGCTTTCGTCGGGGCAGATGGTCGAAGATGTCCGGCTGGCGGTCGAAGGTCGATGTCCGGTCGGCTTTCACGGTCGAATGGGCGGTCTGGTCCCGACTCCAGACGAGGTGGTCGGCGCCCTGAAGGCGCTCCACGGCAAGGTCGAGCGGACGCGGGAGCATGAGCGCGAGGAGCAACGGAAACGCCAGCACGCGTCGGCCGCCGCGCCGGCGGAACGAACCCATCGGGCCGAGGCCGACGCACCGGCCCGCGGCCACGCCCTCGCCAACGCCCCAGCGGGCAGGCGCGACGGAGGCGAGCGATGACGCTCAATCCGAACCCCGAGCTGCCGGCGCGGCCGGGTGCGCCTCGCCTGATCTACCGCAAGCCGGACGTGCTCGCGGACCGCTCCACTCATTACTGCCCCGGCTGCGGCCACGGCATCGTCCATCGCCTCCTGGCCGAGGTCATGACCGAACTGGATCTGCCGGCCCACACGATCGCCGTGGCGCCCGTCGGGTGTGCGGTCTTCGCGTACGACTACCTCAACGTCGATTTCGTCGAGGCACCCCATGGCCGGGCTCCGGCCGTCGCAACGGGGATCCGGCGCGTTCGACCGGAGGCATTCGTGCTGACGTACCAGGGCGACGGCGACCTGGCCGCGATCGGGACTGCGGAGATCGTCCATGCCGCAGCTCGCGGCGAGCGCATCACGGCGATCTTCGTGAACAACGGCATCTACGGCATGACCGGAGGCCAGATGGCTCCGACCACGCTGCTCGGCCAGCGGACCACCTCGTCGCCGACCGGTCGCGACCCGCTCCTGATGGGCTACCCGATCCGGATCACCGAGATGCTGGCGCAGCTGCCCGGGGTCACCTACGCGGCTCGCGGCAGCATCGCCGACGCCTCGCAGATCGGCAAACTCAAGGCCATGATCCGGCGAGCCTGTATGGTCCAGATCGAGGGCGGCGGCTTCTCGCTGGTCGAGGCGCTGTCGAACTGCCCGGTCGGCTGGGGCATGACGCCGCAGGAATCGATCGAGCACCTGAAGGGGCCGGTCGTCGAGGCGTATCCGCTTGGTGTCATCGTGGATCGTGCGCTGGCGGCGGTGGTTACCGAGCCGGGACCGGTTCCGGACCCGCGCGCCGTTCCGGCCGACGGGCCGGCACCGGACGCCACCGCCGTCCCGGAGGCCTGAGATGGAGCGTTCGGTCGTCTTCTCCGGCTTCGGTGGACAGGGCCTCCTCTTCACCGGCCAGGTCATCGCCCGTGCCGCGATCAAGGATGGGCTGGAGGTCTTCTGGATCCCCTCCTACGGTCCCGAGATGCGCGGCGGCACCGCCTCGTGCACCGTCATCGTCGCGGATCATCCGATCGGTTCGCCAGTCGTCGATCAGTTCGACGCCGCGGTGGCGATGAACCTGCCGTCGCTGCGCAAGTTCGGCCCGTGCGTGGCCCCGGGCGGATTGCTGATCGTGAACTCGTCGCTGGTCATCTCGCAGACCTCGGCCCGCGGCGACATAGTGGAACTGCGGCTTCCGTGCACGGAACTGGCCGCAAAGGGGGGCGACGACAAGCTCGTCAGCATCGTCGCCCTGGGCGCGCTCGTGGCGCGGTTGGGCTGGGTGACCCCGGAATCCGTTCGGGCCGCGCTGCGCGAGATCTCTGCCAAGAAGCGGCCCGAGATCATCGACGCGGACCTGGGCGTCTTCGCCGCCGGTTTCGACGCCGGCCGAGTGGGAGTGGCGGCATAGAGGCTGGGCCGCGACGCGCCGGTCGCGCTGGGCGCCACTCCGCATCAAATTACTCCCGAGGCGCGTATTCGCCGACGTTTAGGCCTGGTTTCCCTCAGATACGCCTGGTGGGCGTGTTAGCCGCGGAATCGAGGCCCGGAAACTGTTCGAGCGAGCCTCCGAGTCCCTCTCCGCGGCACGATTGAGCGTGAATCGGTCGCCCGCGCGCGCTGCGGAGCCGTGCGACGGGCGCGTGTCTGCGGATTGCACGCCTGGTGGGCGTAAACGCCAGAAACTGGGCGGAGCGGGCCAGCGCCGCGCCGCTCGGGCCGGCCGCCCCGCTGGACGCCGCGCCTCGCCGCCCGGGGCGCCCTCCAACCACGGCCCTTCAGGCCCCACGAATCAGGAACCGGAACCCCTTGCGGAGCCCCGGTTCCTGGTGACGGCGAAGGGATGTTCTAGCGGAGGCCGGCCATCTCCTGGAGGACGTGCCAGTTGTGAAGGCGGTCCTCCTGGGAGGCCTGCAGTTCGTGTGAGGCGGTGCCCTCAGCGTCGAAGTGCTGGCGGAAGCGGCCTTCCGTGCGGGCGAATGAGATGAAGTCGAAGGTCGACCCGTCGGGGCTCTTCGACCAGTCTTCCTTGACCGCCGGGTTGCCCTGGAGCGAGAGTCGTTCAGCGAGCGAGTCGCCGCGGCGCGGGTCGTACGTGAAGAGCGGGAACGCCCGCGACTCCACGGCAAGCTTGGCCTGGCGGTTGGCAGCGTCGTCCGCGATACCGTGCTCGGGCATGCAGGGTGCGTAGGCGATGACGACCGCTGGGCCCGGGTACGCGTTTGCCTCGATCACTGACTTGTAGAGGTGGTTCAGGTTGCAGGCCGCGACCTGGGCGACGTAGGCATCGCCGTGGGCCATCATGATTCGGCCCAGCTCCTTGCGCTTCTCCTGCTTGCCGTGCTCGACCTTGCCGTATGCGGAGAGCTTGGCGACCTGAGCGGCGAAGGAAGCGGTCGAGGTCTGGCCGCCGGTGTTCGAATAGGCGCCGGTGTCGAGGACCAGGACCTTGACGTCCATCCCCGAGGCAACCAGGCGGGATAGCGACTGGAAGCCGATGTCGTACATGGCACCGTCGCCGCCGAAGACCCACAGCCGCCGATCGGCGTGGCCGTCCTGGTCCCAGCGCAGACGAATTCCCATTGCGTCGGCCGGGCCGTTCTCGAACAGTGAGTTGGTCCACGGAACCGTGAACGGGTTGTACGGATACGTGCTGGCGAAGACGGTGTTGCAGCCGGTCTCGGCCACGATGCCCATGCTCTGAGCGCCGTGGACCTGCAGCGTAGCGGCCATCACCATCCGAACCGCGGTGCCTTCACCGCAGCCCGAGCAGGAGCCGCCGCCGCCGACGAAACCGAAGGCGTTCTCGCCGAGCATGATGTCGGCCAGGGCCTTCTCGTTGCGGTACTCGATCGGGGTCGCCGGCAGGGTCCGCAAGAAGGAGACGTCGCGGCGGTAGCGATCCAGGGTGCTTTCGCCACTCGGCTCGGAGTCGCATTTCTCAGCCATGGCTAGAGCGTTATGACCCTGTGCTACGCAGACGTCCACGCACTCCGCGCAGCCCTTGCAGTGCACCGGATCGATGAAGAGCCCGAACTCGGCCGGCTCGATGCCGCGCTTGGCGGGCACGTCGGCGTACTTGGTGGTGTGCACGAAGTGGGTCGCGGCGGTCTCGGCGGCCAGCGTCGGGTTCGGCTGGGCGGCCGCGAACTTCTCGATGGCGGCTGCCAGCTCGGCCTTCGGCTGAGCCGTGGCGAAGATGGCGCTGTCGGGGCAGGCACTGACGCAGGCCATGCAGCCCACGCACTGGTCTGCGACGAACTGCGGGATCAACGGCGAGAGGCTGCTGAAGTCGCGGGTCGCGGCCGTTGCCGCGGGGATGATGCTCCGCCCGACGCCCGTGTCTGCGGCGAGCTCCACGTCGGCGACGCCGCGGCGGTACGCATCGATCACGGAGGTGTTGAAGTCCTTGACGTAGGCGGCCTTATCGAAAGTCTGCGGGGCAATGCGCCCAGGACCCGCGGGCAGGTTCGCCAGCAGGCCGACGAAGTGGCCCTTTCCGTTCTTTTCGGTGGCAATCGTGTCTGTCATCGCTCGCTCTGTGCTGCCGTGCTATCCCAGCCAGGACCGGACGAGGTCGCTGGCCGAGATGATGCCGATCGGAGTGGCCGTCGCGTCCGTGACGACGAGACGGTGGACTCGGCGCTCGCCCATCAGCCGCGCGGCCTGTTCGAGGGTCGCGGTCGACGGAATCGTGAGGGCCGGCTTGGTCATGATTTGCCCCACGGCGAGGCCCCGCCAGTTCGCCTGAAGCTGGGGATTTGCCTGTGCCTTGATGAGATCGGTCTGACTCAGGACCCCGACGAGCGCCCCGCTCGGATCCACGACGGGCATCCCGGAGATCTTGTTGCTGTCGAGCAGGCAGACCGCCTCCGCGAGGGAAGCCGCCTCGGAGATCGAGACCGGGTTGGGCGTCATCGCGTCGCCAACCCTTCGAGATTCGGTCATCGCGTCGCCACGGTGGCCGTCGAGACGGCACCTTTGGTCGTGATCGCCGCGGTGACGTCGATTACGCCGTCGTAGGCGCCCTGAATGACGGCCAGATTGGCGTCGACGACCGAACTGCCCCGCTTGCCGAAGAAGCGGGTCAGGTTGGCGCGGACGGCCTCCATCAGCGCGGGCCGGTCGAGGCCTGCCCGCTCTGCGAACGGAGAAACCTTGAGGAAGACGCCGACGAGGGCGACGCCCTGCATTCGGATCTCGAGGTCCGCCCGAGGCGCGTGCTTCAGGGCGAGAGCCGCGGTGTCCAGGGCGAGAAGTCGGATCTTGCGAGCCAGGATCTCGGCTCGGGTCGAGGGCGGGAGGGCGGCCCAGATCTCGTCCGGATCGGTGAGCGGCGTCGGCACGAAGACGGTGCCGCCGTTCACAAGACCGGCGAGCGGATCGCCCTGCTTGAACGAATTCGTGTCGAAGAGCGGCACGAAGTCGACTTCGGTCAGTTCGTTGTGGAGCCGGATCGGCTCCTCGGCGATCGTGAGGAAATACGTCGTGGGCAGGCCCTTCTTCTCCGAGCCGTAGCGCGGATAGGCCTGGACGTACAGATTGAACAGCTCGCCCACTGTCGTCGCCACGAGCTTGTTCGTGGTCACCGAGCCGAAGCCACCGACCGAGTGGCCGCGCAAGCTGTAGGCGCCGCGGGGGCGGATGTTGACGTCGCTCTTGGCCAGCGCGAGCGGGTGCCGGATCCCGAGCACCGCGTGCTTGCGCTCCGCGACCGCCTTCTCGTCGGCGATCCAGTCGAAGACGGCCGCGAGGTCGCCGGGCTGGATGTCGCGCGAGCCGAGGCCGGCCGAGGCCGATACGACACGCGGCAGGCGGGCGCCATCCATCGCCGCATCGGCGAGGGCCGACTTGAGTTCGCGAGTCAGCGGGTTGTCCGCGGCCGCGGGCTCGTCCGTGCGCTCGACTACCGCTACGACCCTGGCGTTGGCCAGGGCCTTCGCGAGCTGCCTGGCGGGGAACGGGCGGAACGACGTGACCGCCACGCAGCCGACCTTGCGGCCAGCGGCTCGGAGGTGGTCGACAACCGCGAGAGCCGTGTCGGCCATGGTCCCCATCGAGACCATGATGTAGTCGGCGTCTTCGGTCTTGTATGTGTCGATGAGGCCGTAATGGCGCCCGGTCAGGGACTCCCATTCGGCCATTGCGCGTTCGGTGATCTCGACGAGCTTGCCGTACCAGGATCGCTGGGCGATGCGGCCCTTCATATACGAGTCCTGGTTCTGGACGACGCCGGTCATCAGGGCGTCCTTCGGGTCGAAAAGATCGCGAACGGTCACGCGTGGGTCCCCGACGAAGCGCTTCAGCAGCTCGTCCTCCGGCAGCTGGACGTTCTCGATGGTGTGGGTCGTTAGGAACCCATCCTGGGCGACGAACCACGGCGTCTCGCCGTCTTCGGCGACGCGTCGGGCGATGGCGGTCAGGTCCGCCGCTTCCTGGCAGTTGCGGGCGAAGAACATGCCCCAGCCGCAGTCCGCGACGCCCATCATGTCGTCGTGGCCGGCGTGGATGTTCAGGCTCTGGCTGGTCAGCGCGCGGGCACCGACGTGGAAGACCGCGGGCAGGCGCTTGCCGGCGATCACGTACAGGACTTCCTTCATCAGGATCAGTCCCTGTCCGGCCGTGAAGTTTGTGACTCGACCGCCGGCAAGGGCAAAGCCCTCGGCGGCAGAGGCCGAGGAATGCTCCGACTCGAGCTCGATGAACTTCGGCGTCGTGCCCCAGAGGTTCGGCGTGCCGTTGGCCACAGCGACCTGGTAGACCGCGGCCATGGTCGTCGAGGGCGTGATCGGGTAGGCGCAGGCGCCGTCGCTGATCCGGGTCTCGACGTAGGCGATGGCTTCCGAGCCGTCGATGATTGCCGGAATGCCTGGAAACTTGGGCGTCGTGGAATTCGTCACGTTGTTCGGTTCACCCAATGCTCGCAACTGGTGGGCCAGTGCGCTTCCGTCAAAGTGCTTGAGCAGAGTGCCGCCGATCCCGCTGGCGACCGCCTCGCGCTGCTCGTCCGCATGCCAGTAGGAGGCGAGCACGGCGATCCGCTCTACGGGGATTCGGTCGCGCAATGCAGCGACTACGGGCCGCCATCCGCCGGGCACGTCCGCATCGAGCAGCACGACATCCGGGCAGGAGGCCAAAGCCTCGCGCGCGGCACTCTCCGCCGAGGTCGCCTGGGCCACGATCGTGAAACCGTGACGCGAGAGGTGATCGCAGAGAGCCTCGGTTGCCGCGCGGTGCTGACTGACGATGAGCAGTCGGCGCAAAGGCAGATTGGTGTCGACGAGCATTGACATAGCCTGCGCGCCGTAACCGCTCCGACCGTAGCGGCAGGGCTCCCTAATGCCGGGGGCCATATGGCCCGCAACGACGGGGGCCGGGGCGGGAGCGACCCGCCTGAAGGAGGGGCCGCCGAGGCCGGTCGCCTGAATCGATGCGAATCCCGGCGGCGGGCCGCAATGTCGGGGTTCTCCGGCGACCCGCGGCCGGGCGGGCCCGCAACTACGCCGGGCAACCGCCCAACAGCGCCCTGGATCGCTCGGCCGGGGGCGGAGTTTCCCGCCGCGGGGGGCCGTTCGGCACTGCGCAGGTGTGGGCCGCGACCGCAGACTTGCACGCGTGACGAACGCCGGAGGGGACGCCCGGCGTTCGTCCTTTTTTATGCCCCGCGACGAGGCCGCGGCCGGCGAGCTGGAGCCCGAACTCTCTGCGGGAGACTTGCCACGTTTCTCCCGGGCTACTCGTGGCAGGCGTATCTGATTGGAACTGGACGGCGTTTCCGTCAAGTCACGCGTGTCAGGCGTGAGTGATCGGAACTGGGCCTTGTTTCAGTCATTCACGCCTGGTGGGAGTGCCGGCCGCGGACCGCATCCTCAGCAAGGCCCGGATCGCCGCTCCGCCCGCCCTCGACGACCCGATCTGAGCGTGGATCTCGGCGCTCGCTCGCCCGAGACGGGTGGCCGCGTCCCCTCGACTGCGTCCGCTACGCCTGATGGGCGTAGGTGACGGAAACCGGGATCGGTCGCCCGCACCCCGAGCTCAGCTGCGGCTAGGCCCCGCCCCGCTCCCGCCGCTCGGTCTAGAGGTCGTGGTGCTTCCTGGCGTACGCGGTCAGTTCGTCGCGGAAATCCGGATGGGCGATCGCGATCAAACGCTTGGCCCGCTCGCGCAGGCTCTGACCGAATAGCTGCGCCACGCCATATTCCGTCACGATCGTCTGCACGTGGGAGCGAGTGGTCGTAACACCCGCGCCCTCTTTGAGCGACGCGGCGATGCGCGAGAACTTGCCGCCGGCCGCGGTGGACGGCAGGGCGATGATCGCCTGACCCTCCTCGGCAAGCGCGGCGCCTCGAACGAAGTCCATCTGCCCGCCGACGCCGCTGTACATGCGGCTGCCGATCGAGTCGGCGCAAACCTGGCCGGTGATATCGACCTCGATGGCCGAGTTGATCGCCGTCATGCGCCTGAAACGGCGGATCAGAGCAGTGTCGTTGGTGTAGTCGACCGGCCGCATCTCGACCATCGGGTTGTTGTCGACGAACTTGTAGAGCCGCTGCGTGCCCATCATGAAAGAGGTCACGATCTTGCCGCAGTTGACTTCTTTGGCCTCGCAGGTGACCACGCCGCGTTCAACCAGGTCGACCAGGATGTCCGTGAACATCTCGGTGTGAACGCCCAGGTTCTTCTTGTGATACAGCTGCTTGCCAACGGCGCTCGGGATGTCCCCGATCCCCATCTGGAGGGTGGCCTCGTCCTGGATGAGGTCCGCCACGAAGCCGCCGATCTTCTGCTCGATCTCGCCCCCTGTACCGGGGCTGTGGTCGTACGGCGGCTGGTCCACCTCGACCGCGTAGTCGATCTTGTCTATGTGGACGAAGCTGTCGCCGAGAGTCCGCGGCATCGACTTGTTGAACTGAACGATGACCGATTTGGCGCTGCGGACGGCGCTCAGCATCGCGTCGACCGATGTTCCGAGCGAGCAGAACCCGTGCTCGTCCGGCGGGGTCACGTTGCACAGAACCGCATCGAGCGGCAGGTAGTTCTGGTCGATCAGGCGGGGAATGTCGGACAGGAAGACGGGGATGAACTCGGCGCGACCTTCGTTGATCGCCTTGCGGGCGTTCGGGCCGATGAAGAGCGCTTTGTGCAGGAAGTGGCCCTGCATGTTCGGTTCGAGGTGCGGGTGCGGACCCTCGGCATGCATGTGGATGATCTTGACGTCATGCAGGTCGGGAGCTCTGCGCACCAGCGCTTCCAGCAAGACGGTCGGCGAAGCCGCCGCGCCGTGCATGAAGACTTGCTGGCCCGACTTGATTTGGGAGACTGCCTCATCGGCGCTGACGATTCGCATGCCTCGGAGTGTATAGGCCGCGCGAGTCCGCGGGAGGGCCGAACGCCACGGTCGGAGATGCCGGGCGGCCCGGGTAGGGCGGGTCGTAGCTGAGGCGGGGGTTCAGTGCGGAGGAGCCAACGAAGGCCTGGACCGCCCGCGAGGCGACTAAGCGCCGCCCTTTAGGCGGTGGCGGGCTACAAAGGCAGCCGCCTGAGCGCGGCGCTCGAGGTTCAGCTTCGAGAGGATCGAGCTGACGTAGTTCTTGACCGTCTTGTCGGACAGGAAGACCTCGGAGGCGATCTCCTTGTTGGTCTTCCCTTCGGCGACGAGCAGCAAGATCTTCTGCTCCTGCTGGGTTAGCTGGGCCATCTCGTCGGTGTATGTACCGGTGGCGATGCGTCGGACGCGGTCGAGGACCTTCTCGGTGACGGCCGGATCGAGCAGCGACTCGCCGCGGCCCACGGACTCGAGGGCGCTGACCAGATCGCGGCTGCGGATCTGCTTGAGCAGGTATCCGGACGCGCCGGCGATGATCGCCGAAAGAACGGCTTCTTCGTCGGGGTAGCTCGTCAGAATCACGACGCGCGTGGCCGGGAATTCGGCCCGGATCTCACGGCAGGCCTCGATTCCGGAGCCGTCCGGCAAGCGGACGTCCATCACGACGAGATCGGGTTCGAACTTTCGCGCCATCTCCACGGCCTCGGCCGCGGTTCCGGCTTCGGCTACGACCTGGAAGTGCTCGCGTCTGTCGAGCAGCGAGACGAGGCCCTGCCGCACGACCTCGTGATCGTCGACCACGAGCAGCCGCAGCGGGCGTGCATCGAGCTGGTCGGTCATTCGTCTCCTACCTGGTTCGCGTCGGTACCAAGCGTCTCGCGCCGCGCAACCTCCACGATGATACGCGTGCCGCCACCCGGCGCGCTTTCCAGGACAAGTCGCCCGCCCACCGCGACGGCGCGGGCGCGCATGTTGATGAGGCCCTGATGGCCTGGGCCGCGGGCCAGGTCGGGGTCGAAGCCGACGCCGTTGTCGGTCACGGTCAATGTGATCGTGCCGTCGTGGGCCTCCACGCTGACGGTTCCCTGCGTCGCCTTCGAGTGCCGGGCGATGTTGCTGAGAGCCTCGCGGGCGATCGAGAGCAGCTGGCCGGTCTGTTCGGGCGAGAGATCCTCTTCCTCGACGCCGTAGGTTTCGACATCGACGTCAACCATGCTGTTGACGCGAAACTCGTCGGCAAGAGCGGCCAGGCCTCCGACGAGGCCCGCCTGCTCGAGCAGCTCGGGACGCAACCCGAAGATGAAGTTGCGGATGTCGCGGATCGATTGGTCGAGCGAGTCGATGGCTCGCTCGACGCGGGCGCGCGCGACGTCCGGCTCGTCCGCCATCAGGTCCCCGACGTCCTCGAGCGAGAGGCCGACGGCGTAGATGCTCTGGATGATGCCGTCGTGGAGATCGCGGCCGATCCGTTCGCGCTCCTCGACGATCGCCAGGCGCTGGACCTGCTCGTGAAGTCGCGCGTTCTCGATTGCAATGCCGGCGTGCAGGGCGAACATCTCGACGAGCCGTTCATCGTCCTCGGTGAAGTCGCCGGCGGGGAGCTTGTTGGTCAGGTACAGCCGGCCGATCGAGCGGCCCTTCGCCCCGATTGGAACGCCCAGCAAGGTGTGCATCGCCGGATGGTTGGCCGGCAGGCCGTATCGGCGAGGGTCGGTGGCCATGTCGTGGATGCGCAGCGGATGACTGGTCGCGACGATCACGCCGAGCAGGCCGTGGCCGTGCGGCGGCGGGCCGATCCGCTCGCGCTCGATCCGGCTGATGCCGCTGGTGATAAACCGCTCGATCCCGCCCTCCTGATCGACGATGCCAAGGGCGGCGTATTGGGCGTGGGCGAGTTCGCGGACGCGGTCGGTGATGAGCTGCAGGACGCGGTCCAGGTCGAGCACCCCGGCGATGCCGCGAGTGGCACTATCGATTGCGGCCAGCTCGTCTGTGGCTTGACCGGCGCGCGCCTCGGACCAGGCCGCTCCGATGATGATCTCGAGCCCGCGGGCACATTCATCTACCGAAAAGACGGCCGCCGGCGGGGCGTCGAGCTGGAGCGTCGCCAGGATCCGATCTCCGAACCGCAGTTCGTACGAGCGCAGGCCGGCGGTCTCGGCGCTCTCGTCGAGGAGGCTTCCGGCACGCAACTCGACCTCGGCGAGGGGCGGGGCGTGGAGGTAGAGGTGGCCGCCACCCAGCCCCGAGCCGGTCACGACCGTCGCGAATGCCCCGGTCAAACGGGCGTGGGTCGCGGCGTTGGGATCGCGCCGCCAGGCCTCCAGCGCCGTGGCCACCTCGCGCAGGCCCAGCAGCCCGGTGGAGTCCTGGTGCGCATTCGAAGCCGATTGCGATGCGGTCATCATCGGCAGCCTAGCAGGCCGCCCGTTCGAGCGTGGATCGCCCCGTTTGGGTGCGTGCGGCGCGAAACGGACCGGACGGCCGCGGCAGCGCTGCGTCCGCACGGGGACCTAGTGCCCGCGTGAACGGGCCGCTTGTCCCTTGGCCCTCTCCCGGAGCGCGCCCACCATCGGGTCGGAGACCGGCGCGCCCCGTTGGCGCCGGAGTGAGCTGATGCCCCGACTCGAAACGATTCTGCTTGCAACCGACGGCTCGGCCGCATCGGAGCCGGCGAGTGAGCAGGCAATCGATCTCGCGATACAACTTGAGGCGCGGCTTCTCGTCGTCAGCGTCGTGGCTTCGACGCGCCAGCCGTCCGAAGCCGCCACCGCCGCCGGGGCCTCGAGTCCTGAGCCGCGCCGCTCCGAGCCGCGAGAGGCCGACTCGCGCGACTCGATGGCGGCACGAGCGCAGGGCATCGTGCAGCGAGCCCGCGCGGCAGGGGCGAACGCAACGTATCTGGTATGGGAAGGCGACGCCGGCGAGGCGATCGTCGCGGCCGCGGACGCCGAGGACGCGGACCTCATCGTCGTCGGCTCGCACGGCCGCAGCGGCGTCAGCCGCTTCTTCATCGGCAGCGTCTCCGACTTCGTCGTCCGCCACGCCCACTGCCCCGTCATGGTGGTCCGCGGCAAGCCGGAGGCGGTCCGGAGGTAGAGTGGGCCGCGCGACGTCGCGCCCCGGCGCGGACACGGCCGGGCAACGTAACCGCCGCGCCGCCACCCGCCGCGGCTCTCCTACTTCGTGTAGGCGCCCTCGGGGTCGAGCTGCTCGCGGATCAGACGCAGCTCTTCGGGCGTGGGCGCTGGGGTCGTGGCGAGCGGTTCGGCCACCCCGGGCTCCCAGCCGATCGTCTCGCGGATCTGCTCGAGCGTGGCACCTGGATGGATCGAGTCGAGGCGCATCTCGCCGGCGTCGTCGAAGTGATAGATGCCCAGGTCCGTCACCACGACCGAGGGCCCGCGGCCGAGCCAGCCCTCCTCGCGCCGGATTCGAGCCGCGGCTTCGGCCCCGCCCAGGTTGCCGGGCGAGGTCCGGAAGTCGATCCGCTCGACGAACGAGCGCTTCGACTGGCGCATGATCACGAATACCTGGCGGGCGTTGATGGCGATCTCGCACGCCCCGCCCGAGCCCGGAAGCCGAGTCTTGGGGTGTTCGTATTCGCCGATCACAGTGCTGTTGATGTTGCCGAAGCGATCGATCTGGGCCGCGCCGAGGAACCCAACGTCCACCAGGCCGCCCTGCAGGTAGAAGCTGAACAGCTCGAACATCGAGACGACGGCGGTCGCGCCGGTGACGATGGTCGGGTCGCCGATCGAGAGCGGCAGCCGGGCCGGCTTGGCGCCGTATGCGCCCGACTCGTAGACCAGCTCCAGCTCCGGAGCCACGGTGAGGCGGGCCAGATTCACGGCGATGTTCGGCAGCCCGACGCCGACGAAGCAGACGCGCTGCCCGGCCAGTTCGCGGGCCGCGGCCACGATCATCATCTCGGACTTGGAGAAGGCGGCGGCTCCTTGGGCGAGGCCCGAGCCGACTGCGCCCGGCGCGGCTCCAGCGGCGCCCGGCGCCGCGCCGGCAGCAGAGGCGGCGGTCCCGCGCGGCTCGCTCATTTGTAGACCCCATAGTCGACCGATCCGGATGGCGCCTCGCCCGAGGGCCTCAGCCCCGCCACGCGCTCCGCCCCCAGTTTCTCGACGTACTCCGCGCGGCCGGTCACGCCGTACACCCACTCATCGAGCCACGCCTGAGTCGTGGACGCCTCGCGGGCGATCGCATCCCAGTCGCGGTAGAAGCGGTTGTCGCGGTCGTATGCGCCCTGGACGTACGACGGATGCGCCCCGAACGGCTCCACCACCACAGCATCCACGATCAAGCCCGGAAAGACGGTCCGATTCGGGTCTGCCCGGATGACCGATTCCTCGACCAGCTCCTCCACGACCACGATCACCCGATCGGCGGCGAACGCGGCCTCTTTCTGGCAGCCGAGCAGACCCCACATCTGGGTGTTGCCATCGGCATCGGCCCGTTGTGCGTGGACGATCGTCACGTCCGGTTTGAGCGGCGGCACCGCGTAGACGGTCTCCTCGCCGAACGGCGATCGGATCGGCCGGATCAGCGGATTCGCCTTCGGCAGGTCCGTCTCGAAGTACGAGCGCAGCGGGAAGAAGGGCAGGTTCGACGCCCCGGCCGTATACCGTCCGACCATGCCGAAATGGCTGTATTCCTCGAGCTCGAGCGGCGCCGGATCGGCATCCTCCACGCGGCGGCGAATGGCGTGCAGGCCGCCGACGCCCGGATTACCGAGCCAGCTGAAGACGAGCTTGCGAGCAGTTCCGGCCGCGACCATCTGGTCGTAGATCAGGTCAGGCGTAAGGCGCGCCAGAGTCAGGTCGCGCTTGCGCTGGCGGATGATCTCGTGCCCCGCG
The DNA here is from genome assembly GCA_017881885.1 of Chloroflexota bacterium. Lineage (GTDB taxonomy): Bacteria > Chloroflexota > Limnocylindria > Limnocylindrales > CSP1-4 > Fen-1039. The sequence continues at coordinate 236 of JADGQJ010000034.1, read as the reverse complement.
GCAAAGCAGATCAGATGCGTGAAGCCTTCGATGGCGACGACGTCTCCGTCATGGACGAAGGCGGCGACGGCGTCGCGCATCGAGGTGACCTTACTCATCGGCGCTCACCTGCGGCTCAACTGCGGCTTATCTGCGGCTACGGGCGGCGGTTGGTCGGCGCCGCCCGAGCGACCACTGCAACTCTACTTGGCCGCGACCTCGGCCACGGCCTCGCCAAAGAGGCGCAGGCCGATGGC
>JADGQJ010000116.1 GCA_017881885.1 Chloroflexota bacterium | reverse complement strand
GCCGCCAGATCGTCGGGCCGGACGGACGCCAGGGCCCCGCCGTAGCGCCCGAAAGGAGTCCGCAGCGCAGCGACGATCCAGGCCTCGCGAACGGGTCGATCGGGCAGGCGTGTCATATCGGGCCGATTGTACGGCCCAACCGCTTCGACCCCACGCTCAATGGAGATCGCTCAGGGCGTTGATCAGCAGCGAGGCGTCGTCCGTCACGACGATGTACAGGATGTCGCTCTTGGCGAAGACGTAGGCCGTCCCCAGGCCGCCGGCGGCGTCGGTCGCCGGGTCCACGATTTCGAGGACCGACACGGGCCCGATCGATTTCGGCGTGACCGGCCACTTCTTGCTGCGAGCAACTGTGGCGAACCCTCCGGCGAGGGCCACGGCATCGACGCCCGGCACCTCGATGGCCTGTTCGTGGAAGTTCAACGTTTGGGTCAGGTCGACCGTGGCTGCCAGATCGATCTGATCGGGGGTCTTGCCGAACTTGGCGAGCCACGGCGTGTACAGGACGCTATCGCCACCTTTCGTGGAGGCGATGAAGGTCGACAGCGGCATGCTGAGGGTGCAAAGCGTCACGCCTCCGATCATTCCGGGCAGCTTGCCTTCGAGCGAGGCGTTGACGTGCACCAAACCCAGATCCTGGCACGGACTTGGGGTTGGGCTGGGGCTCGTCGAGGGTGTCGCGGATCCGGAGGGGCGGAGCGACGAAGTCGGCGTCGAGGCCGGTGTTGAGGTTCGCCGAGGCGTGGGAGCGGTCGTGGGGGACGGCGTCGCGGCCTCGCCCGCGCAACCGGCCAGAAGAATTGCCGCGATACCGAAGCCGAGAAGTGTCTTGAGAGACGGACTTGGGCGGCGAGTCATTCGTACCCCGATCGAGATGTTGCGCTCGCCCGCTTGGGCGTAGACGTCGCGAGTGGTCGAAACGAGCATGGGGTCGGTCGCGCCCGGCTGTCAAACGTGCACGCCGGCCCGGGTGCCCCCGCCGCCGTAGCCAAACGTTGACGCGGCACACCGTTTCTGCCGCCGCCTGTAATCCAGGCCCCGTTGCTGCGTTCTGTTGTCGAGCGGTTGCGACCCCGCCGCGCGGACTCATTCACCTCAGATTGAGTGGAGCGATCGGAATGAAACACCAGATATCAGATCCGCTGCGCAGGTCCCTGCCGTCCCAGGGCGCACGAGTGGAAGACGACCTCGTTCGGCGCATCCCGCCGCTCAAGAAATTGTCTCCTCGGCGCGTTGCCGCTTCGCTTCCATTCGCCATCGTCGCGATTCTCGTCGTGGCGACCGTCGCCTTCGGCGCGACCGTCGTCAGGCCGATGGTCATCTCGGCCTTGGCGAGCGCGACTCCGGTGGTCGTCGGCGACGATGCCGACGAGACGGACTCACCCGTTGTCCCGACCGCGTCGCCGACCGCCAAGCCGACCACGGCGCCGACCGGCGGACCCACGGCGCGGCCGACGGCCCAGCCGACCTCGACCGCGACATCGGGCACCATGAGACTCACCGCCAAGCTCGACGGCCGGAAGGTCGTCCTGACATGGACCGCGTACTCCGGCGCCGACTTCGCCTACTACAAGGTCGTCCGCTCCTCCGACAACAAGGCCGCCTGGCCGCTCGGCAGCGGCGACGTGCTCGCGGCCGCGATAAGCGACCGGTCCACCCTCACGTTCACGGACTGCCCGACTGCCGGCAAGACGTGGTCTTACGAGGTCTTCGCGGTCAAGTCTGTCGACGGTGGATACGTCGCCCTCGACTCGACGAACCTCGTGACCATCGCCGTTCCGGCGGCGCCCAAGCCGACCTCGGCTGCCGATCCGACCGACCTCGGAGCGCTGCGCGTCGTCAAGAACTCTGACGGGACGTACACCTTCAGCTGGCCCGCCTATACGGGTGACATCGACTTCACCTACTACAAGCTCGACGGCCAGCCCTTCCCGACCGCTCCCGGGTACGTCGAGAACGGCGGCCACTACTGGGCATGTCTGGGGACCGGCGACACAAGCGCGACCCTCAAGGTCGACCCCGGAACCTGGAACATCAACGTCGAGGCGGTCTACTTCCCGGGCGGCACGGCCACGGCCGCCGCACGGACCGATACGCTCAAGCTCGTGGTCGCTTCGGCGGAGCCTCCGGCGATCGGTCTGACCGTGACCGTCGGCGACGACGGCTTCGCTCACCTGAGTTGGGACAAGTACACGGGCGACGGCTTCCAGAAGTACGTCATCGCCCGCGTCGAGACCGGCACGCCGACTCAGTCGAACGCGGTCGAGACGATCGCCAACGTCAGCACGACAAGCTGGGTGGACCAGTCGGTCCAGCCCGGTCACAAGTACTACTACCGGGTCCTGGCGTTGTCGTCCGACGGGGCCGTTTTGGCCCAGTCGCCCGTGATCAAGGTGAGGATCCCCGCGGCGGCAACGCCGGTCCCGACCGCCGCCCCTACTGCGGCGCCCTCGTGTTCGAGCGAAAGCTAGCCAGACGATGCCCGGCGAACGGCGTCGGGCGCAGAACGAGTCAACAGAAAGCCGGATTGGAGAGCGGGCCTCGACGAAAGCCGGAGCCCGCTCATCCGGGAAGACGGACGAAGTAGCGATCACACATGACGCGACCGCGAGCCGGGGCGATGGAATCTGAGATTGAGAACCGAACCGACACCACGACGGAGCGCCAGCCGCGTGAGCTCGCTATGCGCGGCGGACCAGGCGGCCACGGCGGACACTCCGGCCGGCGGTACCAGCCAGTACGGGTGGCCGATTGCCCACTCGATCGGCGCTGCGTACCCTACGTTGCTCTATGGCATCTGACGGAGCTTCTCGAATGGCCGCCGACCGCGAGCGACAGCTCGTGGAGCGATCGCGCGACGACGCCGCGGCCTTCGGCGAGCTCTACGACTTCTACCTTCCACGCATCTACGGCTTCATCTTCCGCCGTGTCCAGGACCGTTGTGTGGCCGAGGACCTCACCTCGATGACCTTCCAGAGAGCCCTCGAGAACCTGCGGCGCGCCGAGTTCCGAAACGAGTGTCTCGGCGGCTGGCTGTTCCGCGTTGCCTCGAACGCGGTCGTCGATCACGCCCGTTATGCCCGCCGGTTGATCTCGCTCGGCGAGCTTCCGGAGGGCGAGGAACCTGGCGATCTCGCGCTCGACGCCCTGGCGGCCGCGCTCGATCGAGACCAGCTGCGTCGGGCGCTGCTCAGCCTGCCGGCGGGACATCGCGAGTTGCTCGTGATGAGGTTCTACGACGATCTGAACACGACGGAGCTGGCCACGGCGTTCGGATGCTCTCGCGAAACCCTGGCCGTGCGGTTACATCGCGCGCTGCGTGCGTTGCGCGCGGCCATCGTCAAGGAGGCGGCCGATGTCGCCTGACGATCGCCACGAGATGGAGCAGCTCGAAGGGCTGGCGGCCGAACTGGCCGAGGCCGGGCATCTCGCCCGCACCACCTCCGCGCGCCGCACGACTCCGGATCCCGAATTCGCCGCGAGATTGCGCGCCGAGCTGTTGGGCAGCCTTCCGCAGGCGCTCCCCGTGCCGATGCTCGTGGCGCCCGTGACGCCCGCGGACACGGCCCAGTGCGCGCCCGAGAGGCTCGCCGATCGGCGCGCGCTCCATCCGGCGGGCGCGGATGGTCGTACGACAAGCGAGCCTCGACCCGAAGACGGCAAGCGTTGGCGCGCGCGACAGATTCAGACGATATCCGCTCCGCGGCCGGGTCTCGTCCCCGCGGTCGAGGCCGCTACCGCCCCCAAGGCCGAGGTCAAGCCGGCCATCGTCCCAGCGGCCGAGAGTGTCCTCGCTGCCGGCCCCAGGGCCGGGGCCAAGCCGACCATCGTCCGCTATGCCAAGCCGGAGAGCGGGTCAGGCCACGTGGCGGCCCTGCGCCCATCTGTCCACTGGCGCATTCCGACGCGCATCCCTCCGTCGCGCTGGGTCGCCCTTGGACTCGTCGCCTCGATAGTGATCGTTTCCCTGATGGTGGGAACCACCTTCCTGTTCCCGGTCGGCCCAACGGCTTCGGCCGAAGTAGCAGTCGCCACGACCATCGTCCGCGGCGGCGCCTCGACTCCGCTCATCGCCGGGGCGGAGCTGCACGAGGGCGACGTCATCGATGTGGGCGCCGGTGGCCGAGCGACACTCGTCATGGGCGGCAGCTTCGTCCGGATGGCGCCGGGATCGGAACTGCGCCTGGACCGCCTCGACCCGAGCCATCCCGTCGTGAACCAGTTGGGCGGGCGGGCCTATCACCGCGTCGCGGTCGGCCCAAACGGCAACTACACGGTCGTCACCGGCACGGTGACCTGGGTCGCGACCGGCACCGCATTCGACCTGGATCGTCACCCGGTCGGGGCGGGCGGCGAGGAAGTGACAGGCTTGGCGCTTCTAGACGGGCTGAACCTGCAGGGGCCGCAAGTCAAGGCCGCGCTCAACCAGGGCCAGGGCGTCGTCGTCCAGCTTGCGAGCGGCGGGTCGCCCGTTCGGGCGCCGGCGATCGACCAGATCAGCGCCCAGAGTCTCGCGGACTCATGGCTCGTCCAGAACGCCAACCTCGATGCGCTCGCGGGGCTGGATCTAGGTGAGCTGGCCGTGGACCTCAGCCCGCTACCGCAATCGTCGCTGGTGCCAGGCCCGACGGTGGCTCCGACCGCCACCACGGCCGATCCCGTCCGGCAGCCCACGCCCGGCCCCACCCGGAAACCGACGCCAAAGCCGACACCGACCGGACCCGCGAACCTGGGCAATCTGACGATCTCCGACAACGGGGACGGGACTTACACCTTCAGCTGGCCCAAGTACACGGGCGACGGTTTCACTTTTTACAAGCTCGTTTACGCCGACTGGGGGAAGACGCCGAGCTACCCCGCCTCACCCTACTGGGCCTGCAACAGCGGCGTGGACGAAAACAGCTGGACGGGCTCCATCGGCATAGGCGACTACGCCGTTCGCGTCCAGGTGGTGGACGAGTCGAAGAGCGTCATCCGCGCCCAGACGAAGGTCGTGCGTCTCAACGTGACGGGTCCGACGCCGACGCCCGCTCCGACGCCGCCGCCCACGCAAAGCCTCGGCAGTCTGACCGTCCAGGACGACGGCGGTGGCTACTTCACCTTCAGCTGGGCCGCATACACGGGCGGCTGGCCGTTCGATGCTTACAAGCTCGTCTACATGAGCTGGCCGGGCTCACCGTCGTATCTCAGCCGCTACGATGGTTTCTGGGCCTTCGGCACGGGGCAGACAACTTCGGGATCGATCCACGTTCCATCGGGACACTGGGCCTTCCGTGTCCAGGCCATCGGCACGCCGGGAGGGAAGGGCTACGACTTCGCCCGGACCGGAGTCTCCGAACTGACGGTGCCCTAGACCTATCGCTCTTCGGCGCGGCGCTGCCATGGGCTGCCGGACTCACCAAGCGGATGCAGCCGTTCGGTTGCCGTGGCACTCCTCGAAGTTGAGCCGGCTGCCGACACGTGCCGCATCGAAGGCATGGCCCACGAGGCTGCCACCACGACGACGGCCAACCACCATTGCAGGCCGTCCGGGGTGGAGAGGAACCCGACCGCCAACCAGAGCCAAGGGGAGCGGAGCGACAGCAGCGACGGGACTGCCATCAGCAGCCCATGCCCGAACAGCGAGGGGCTGGCCACTACGGTCGCCGTTCCGAGCCGCGCCAGAGACTCGGCGCCCCTCGCCATAAGTGCTACCAGCAGCGCTGCGGCCCCCAGGGCAGCATAGAGGGCGAATGGCACGAACCGGGGCAGACCAAACCCGTAGAGCCCCGACAGGCTGTCCTGCGAGGTCTGGTAGATCCGGAGCCCGCTCAGCCAGTCCGCCCAGGCGGTGAGCCCCGTGAGCGGCACGGTCAGCGCCGCCATGAGCAGCACAACTCCGACCCCCGCGGCGATCTCGACCCAGCGCCGCTGCCGGATCAGCCACAAGGCCGCGAGACCGGTGTAGGGCTTGAAGATAGCGCCCAGCACCAGACCCGCCCCGAGCCAGGGCGCAAGCGCGAAAAGCGCCAGGGCGGGCACGGCCACATTTCCGACCCACAGGCCCTGGAAGAGCGGCGGCCACAGCAGGGCCGGCACGAGCCAGTGGTGGGGCAGACCGATCAGTCGCAGCGCCAGCAGCCCCAGACCCAAAGACAAGCCGAACCAGAGCGCCTGAGCCGGTGCCAGCGGCAGCAGAGACAGCGCGGCAAAGAAAGGCAGCGTGCACGGGGGATAGAGGAAGGGGTAGTCGGTCCGATCGAGGGGCTGCACGGTCAGAGGCGTCTGCATGTAGACCGGCGCCCCATCGCGAAAGTGCTCGCCTGCCTTCAGGTAGATCCCCAGGTCTCGGAGCGGCTGCCAGGCCATCGTCACGTCGCTCAGGACCATTGCCACGACGGCCAGGATGGCCAGCGCTTCCACGGGGCGGAGCCACGGGGCGGCGGGTCGGAGACGGGCAGAGAGCAGGTTCGCAACGACGAGCGCGGCCGCGACCGCCACGAGCCACACGGCCCAGTACGGGATGCCCGAACCGTTGGGCACGTCCGTGGATCTCGTCACGACCGCGATGTCGGCTGCGAGCAGCGCAACGAGCAGCCACCCGCCCGGGCCCGCGAGATCGACGGCGCGTGCTCTGCTCATCGCCCGGTTTCCGTCGGGCCTCCGAAGACCACCAGTTCGCCGTCGACCAGCTCGAACAGGCGCGTATCGATCGGATCGTCCGAACCGAGCGAGCGATCGGCAACGTAGTCCGCGAACATCGCCGCGAACTCCTGGTCGTCGCGGGGCAGTCCGGCCGCTATCAGCAGATCCCGCTCCGGCACCCCGATCAGGACTCGGCCGATGTCTCCGAGGTCGGCGGCCAGCCTCGCCCGAACCTCCGGAAGCAGGATCCGAGCTGCGTCCATCCCCTCGCCCGAATCGGACCAGACGACGCGCCGGCGCCCGTTGACCTCATCGACCCACGGCTCCTCGCCGGACCAGACCGCCAGGTTCGCCATGGCCGCGGCATGTACTTCGTCCGGGCCGACACCCCATGCCAGAAGATGCTCCGAGCCCGCGAAAACGCCGAAGCCCTGCCCGGGGATGACGTATGCGATCGCGAGCCCGACCGGCCCCTGCTGGATGAGCGGCTTGCCCGGAAACCCGCCGCGAGACGGGATCTGGAGGCTGCGACCATCGACTCCCGTGGTGCCGGGCGGGCGGAGCGAAGGGTGCAGCAGACGCGCGGCGGCCGACCATTCGTGTTCGGGCGCCAGGGAAGGAGCCAGGCGTGGCGCCGGGTCTCGATCCATCGCTACCTCCATGCCCGGATCGGCGATCCGTGTGGAGTCAGGGTAATGCGCCCGGATAGCGAACGGCGGGCCCGTGAGGGCCCGCCGTTGCCGGGTAGTGACGGCCGCTCGCGCGGCCGTTTTGGTTAGCGCTTGATGCCGCGCCGCTGAGCCTTGACTGTGAAGAGAGCGAGGCTCGCGAAGGCGAGGCAGATGAGGAACCCGAAGAGCGGCGTGCCGTCGCCTACAGGGCTCTTGCTCGAAGTGGTGGTGGGCGGCCAGCTGAACGGCTTGATCGACTGGCTCCCGTGTGTCGACAGGTCGAGGGTCTCCTGGTCGGAGTCGATCACCCTGATCGCGGCGGGCGCGGCCGAGTCATCGTAGAAGGCATGGGCCGTGGCCAGGTTGATCACGTGGTTGGCGGTCTCGTCGGCCGGCGTAACGGTGTAGGTCGCAGTGCAGGTGACGTGGGCACCCACAGCCAATGTCGGCGTAGCCGGGCACGTCACGTGGACCTTGTTGTCGTCGACTGAGATCGGCCCGGTGAGTCCCACGTTGCCGGTGTTGGTAACCAGGTAGCTGTAGTGGATGAGGTCACCCGCCTTGGTGAAGTGGTCCTCAAGGGCGCTCTTGACGAGCGTGAGCTTGGGTGCCGGCGCGTCGGTGGCGGTAATGGTCAGCGAGGCGGTGGCGGCGCTGAGCGAGCCGCCGGTCGGGGTTCCGTCGACGCTGGCGTTGTTGGTGATGCTGCCCGCGGTCACTTCGGCCGC
>JADGQJ010000225.1 GCA_017881885.1 Chloroflexota bacterium | reverse complement strand
CGCCGCATCCTCGAGTGCGAAGCCATACGCGGCACAGAAGGCCGCCGTATCCGCCAGCGCCGGGTCGCAGGCGAACAGCTCGTACTCCCCGTGGCCAACAAGCCATGCTTCGAGGCGGGATCGATCGGCATCGCTACCCATGCCGGCAACGGTAGTGCCTGGTCGCAACCGCGTCCACGATGCCGCGATGCGTCTTGCGGGAACGGCCCGGCTGCCCGACGTCGTCTACCGGGTGCCGGCGAGCCAGGCTGTGTAGGTTCCCAGCGTGGCGGAGCACGACGGAGTTGGGGTTGCGCTGGATCAATCCCCAAATCCTGCCTCGGACGGCCCTCCAAAGTCTTTGATCTCGGTACCGCCAGTGACCTTCGCTGCTCATCTACCAGCGCCTTGCCACTTTCACGGTCGGTGACCCGTCGGCCCTAGTCTCGTCCCCTAGGCTGCTCACAGATCAACTCTGAATTCCAGGCCCAGCTCGCACAAGGTGACCAACCGGCCATAGCAGGAACGGCGACGACGATCGCGGAGCGCGCCACTGTCAAGTTATTCAATCGGGCGAGATCGCGGCTCGCCGGAAGCAGCCCGAACGGTCGAGGCTTAGGCTCAGCTGATCTTGTGCATCGCCGCCGAGTAGCTCCGGAACGCGGCCTCGCTCATGCCTGTGCCCGTGCCGGTGATCGTGTACATGACCTTCGGGTTGGAGGTGTGGACGACGTCCGTCCACAGTCCGCCCGATCCGGCCATGTCGCCGGTCAGCGGCCCGAACGCCTGAGAACCCAGATCCGGGGTCCAGAACCCGGTGCAGGGATTCGGGTGGATGGCGCACACGTTGCCTTCCCACACGTCGATCTTGAAGGCGCCCTTCGTGTAGTGGGCCTGCAGGCCGCCGGCGCCGTAGTCCCATGCCACGTTCACCACGGACCAGCCGGCCGGGAGGACCGCGCAGTACAGGGCGAACTTCAGCTTCGAAACCTGGGCGGCAAACGCCTGCTTGATCGCGCTGCTTCCGGTGCATGGCGACACTGCGGCCGGCAGCGTTGGGGCGGTCGTCGGCTTGGCCGTCGGCGTGGGAGTCGGCGCCGGTGTTGGCGTGGGGGCGGTCGTGGGCGCGGCGGTCGGGGTAGGTGTTGGTGTGGCCGCCGGCGTATCCGTGGGCGCCGGCGTATCCGTGGGCGCCGGCGGGGCCGTTGGCACCGGGGTGGGGGTGGAACTCTGACATGCCCCAACGACCAGGCCGACGGTCAGGACTAGACCTAGCAGGCCAACTCTGCTCACAGATCGCGACACCATCTTCGTTCCCTCCTTGTCGCTCCCGTCAAAATGCGATGTTCGTCTCGGTGCCCGCTACTGCGACTGGGTTCCATCGCGCGCACCCTCAGAGGAGATCGACGGTTCTCAGGATACTGCGTCGCCCACCCGACAGGGTGGCTTCAACCCGCGAGGGCTATCGCGAGCGCGCCAGCGTTCAAGTCAGGCTTGATGGCTCCAGGATCACGATCGTCGTTTCAGTGGATCGAAGGGTGGCATACGCGTCGACGTCGGGCCCACCTCGCGCCACCTGGCCCACAGGCGGGCGCGCTCGTCCCCTTGCGCCACGCGGGCGCGCACCGTGCGCGGTCCATCGACCAAGTCGACGGTGGCCTCGGGATGCGCCTGCAGGTTGAGCCACCAAGCCGGCTCGCCGTTTGCCCAGCCATTCATGGCCATGGTGACCAGGTTCGGCCCGTCCTCGTAGTAACCGAGGATCGCGCTGCGCTCTCTGCCCGTGCGGCGCCCGACCGTCTTGAGTCGCATAGTGCCCCACTTGTCAGTCTTGGGAGGCCACAGGCCGCGTCTGCCGCCGGTGAGGCGATAGATGGCACGGTGCACTGCCCAAGCGGAGCGAACGAACCAGCGTGGAGGGAGTAGCGGGCTACTGGTGGGCTTTCCGGACATGTGACTCTCCTCCTCCGAACCGCCATCGTCTGATGCCAGGCGGCAGGCCCGGAGCGTACCTGGCCGAAAGGGCCCTGCTGGGCCGCCGCCTCGCATAAGCCGCCGATAAGCCGCCGGAGAGCGCCCGAGGATACGGTTCGGTCACCCGCCGCAAGAGAGGGCGTCGCAAACAGACGGCGCCGTGAAGAGGAGACTGGGACCGTGAACAAGGTCCTTCTTACTGGTCGACTGACCCGCGATCCGGAGCTGCGATCGCTGGCCAGCGGGTCATCGGTCGCGACGTTCGCCGTCGCGACAAACGAGTTCCGCGGCAACGGCAAAGAGCGCGCGGAATACCACAACGTGGTCGTCTGGGACCGCCTGGCGCAGGTCTGCGGCCAATACCTCGGCAAGGGCCAGCAGGTCGCCATCGAGGGTCGCCTGCAGACCCGCCAGTGGGACGACGACCGCGGCGCGCGGCACTGGAAAACCGAAGTCGTGGCCACGTCGGTGGAGATGCTCTCCGGCCGGCGTAAGCGCGACTACGAGGCCGAAACGCTGGCAACTCAGCCGGAAGCCGATCCGTCGGCCATATCCCCGAACGAAGCGGCCGAGGTCGGCGTCATGACCATGGCCGACGCTCCGGCG
>JADGQJ010000033.1 GCA_017881885.1 Chloroflexota bacterium | reverse complement strand
GCCAGACCGGAAAGCATCATCGACGGCGTCGTGAAGGGCATCGGGGCGCTCGAGCAGAAGCGAAAGAAGAGCGCCTGATGGACAAGGAGTCGTTTCTCACCCGCGTCGGCGAGTACCAAAAGGGCGGCTGGCGCCTGGCGCTGATAAACGCCACCACTGTTCCCGCGGCAGACGAGGCAACGCCCGGCGTCTTCGAAGTCACATGGGCCTTCGCGAAGGACCTGGAGTTCGAGACCATCCGCGAGACGATCAACCAGGCCGATGCGGTGCCCAGCGTCTCTGACTTCTTCGGGGCGGCCTTCCTCTACGAGAACGAGATCCGCGAGCTTTTCGGTATCGACGTGACCGGACTCGGCCTTGACCTCAAGGGCCAGCTATACAAGACGGCGACCAGGATCCCCTTCGCCCATTCTGCGGTCAAGGCGCGCATCGAGGCGGCCGCGGCCGCCGCTGCGGCATCGGCGAAGAAAGCATGAAGCGGACCGTCATCCCGTTCGGACCTCAGCACCCGGTCCTGCCTGAGCCGATCGTGCTCGACCTCATTCTCGAGGACGAGAAGGTCGTCGACGCCATTCCGACCATCGGCTACATCCATCGGGGCCTGGAGGCCATGGTCGAGCGCGTCGAGTACACCGAGATGGGTTTCGTCGTCGAACGCATCTGCGGCATCTGCAGCTTCATGCACGGCATGGGCTACTGCCTGGCGCTCGAGTCGATCATGAACGTCGAAGTCCCGGATCGGGCGCGCTGGCTCCGCATCATCTGGGCCGAGACCTCGCGAATCCAGAGCCACCTGCTCTGGCTCGGCCTCGGCGCGGACGCCTTCGGGTTCGAGAACCTCTTCATGCACTGCTGGCGAATGCGCGAGGAGATCCTCGACATCTTCGAGAAGACGACCGGCGGGCGGATCATCCACTCCGTCAACCGCATCGGCGGCGTCAAGCGCGATATCTCCGACTCCGAGCTGGTGGCGATCGTCGCCAAGCTCGATGAGCTGGGCAAGGCATTCGATAAGACAGCCAGGGTCTTCGCGTCCGACGCGTCGATCCGCCACCGGCTCTCCGGCGTTGGCGTTCTGTCCATGGAAGAGGCCCGTGCGGTCGACGCCGTCGGCCCAATGGCCCGTGCTTCCGGCGTCCGATTGGACACTCGCCTCACCGGCCAAAACCTGTACGACCAGCTCGAGTTCGAGCCGGTCCTCGAGACGGCCGGCGACTGCCTGGCCCGGGTGGTTGTGCGGATGCGCGAAGTCCGGCAATCGATTGACCTGATCCACCAAATGGTCGAGAAGATGCCGAAGGGCGAGGGCCTGCCGCTCGAGACGAAGGTTCGAGGAATGCCTTCGGGCGAAACCTTCACGCGGCTCGAGCAGCCGCGGGGTGAGGTCGTGTACTACGTCAAGGCCAACGGCACGAAGTACCTGGAGAGGTTCCGAGCGCGGACGCCGACCTTCGCCAATGTCCCGGCGATGATCAAGCTCGTCAAGGGCTGCGATCTCGCCGACGTGCCGAACATCATCCTGACCATCGACCCCTGCATCAGCTGCACGGAGCGCTGATATGGCCAACCCATTCCGACTCCCAATGGCGCCCCGGACTATACGGAACCTTCTTTCCAGGCCGGCCACGCGCCGCTACCCGACCGAGATCCGACCGCGCTTCGACGGCGCCCGCGGGACGATTAAGTTCGACGTCGAAACGTGTGTCTACTGCATGATTTGTGCCCGACGCTGCCCGGCGGCGGCGATCACCTGCTCGCGAGACGAGCGCTACTGGGCCATCGAGCATCTTACCTGCATCGGCTGCAACGTCTGCGTTGAGGTCTGCAACAAGAACAGCCTCAGCATGTCCACGGACTCCAAGAGCGTCCACGTCCGTGCCGAGGTCGGCCCCGAAGGCCAGCGACCCGGCCACGAGGAATGGCACGGCGTCGCGCCTCAGCCGGTGGTCGCCAAAGCCTGAGCCGGCTGACCGACCCCGGGGTCGCACCGTCCAGGCCATCGTGGAGCCGTCGGCAGCGATGCCGCCATGCCGCAGGCCGTTTGCCCGCCGGCCCTCGAACGCTCGGATCTACCGCTCCGCGAAGACCCTGGACCATCCCCCCGGTCGATTAGCGGGCGACTTGGCCCCCGTGGGTGTGGGCCAAGCGGCCCTTACCGCCGGGCCGAGCGTGCCGAGAATGGGTAGAGGCAGTCAGGTCTTACGCAGTGGCTTCCAGCACCTATCCGTCAACCTCCCGGCCAGATTCGGGCCGTCGCTATTCGCCAACCCGCCGCAGCCAGGGTGATCGTGAGCTAAGGGCACGACACCAGCCTCGGCGCAACTGGCGACCGGACAAACGAACCTGACCGGCCGTACGAAGGACGATTGGATGGTCATGACAGACGTCTCGCGTCCACCGGCAGCGAGCCCGAGCCTGGACTTCCTTGGGGAGGTAAGCGCCAGGACGGCGGGAGTGTCCCGCCTTGAGATGTGCATTCAATGCGGCACCTGTGGCGGATCCTGTCCATCTGCCGACGCGATGGACCACACGCCGCGCATGCTCTTCGCCATGATCCGCGCAGGAATGAAGGAAGATGCTCTGCGGAGCAACACGCCCTGGATGTGCGTGTCCTGTTATCACTGCGTCGTTCGGTGTCCCCAGGGCGTTCACATTGCCGACGTCATGTACGCCCTCAAGTGCATGGCAGCGCAGTCGAAGTCATACCGAGATGCGACTCCTCCCGGTTTCGCCGGCGTGTTCGTCGGGCAGGTGGAGACTTTCGGGCGTAGCTGGGAGCTGGGACTTACCGCCCGCCACTACCTGCGGCACTACATCCTCAGGCTGCCCCGTATGACGCCCATGGCCATCGGCCTCTTCCTGCGCGGCCGGATCGGCATCCTTCCACACCGGATCAAGCAGCGCGAACAGCTCCACGCGATCCTGAGTCGGGCGGAAGAGTTGGAGCGGCTGTCGTGAGCCGCTACCTCTACTACCCCGGGTGCTCGATGGATGGCAGCGGCAGAGCCTACGGCGAGTCCCTGACCGCCGTATGCGAGAAGCTCGGCCTGACGCTGGCTGAGATCGACGACTGGAACTGCTGCGGCGCTACCGAGTATGTCGGCGTCAGCCTGAGCCCGGCCTACTCGCTCATCGCCCGGAACCTCGCCATTGCCTCGAAGGCCAAGACGGACGGCGAGCCCCTCGTGGCCGCGTGCAGCGCCTGCTACCTGAACCTCGCCAAGGCAGACAGCTACATGAAGGAGCGGCCCCAGCTCGGCGAGCGCGTCAACGTCGCGCTCAACGCCGGCGGCCTGCACTACGACCCGGGCGCGGTCGAGATCCGCCACCTGCTCGAAGTGATCATGAACGACGTCGGCCTGGACCAGGTTCGTGCCAATGTGGTCAAGCCGCTCGCCGGGCTAAGGGTGGCGCCCTATTTGGGCTGCATGCTCCCCCGCCCCGATCCGGACCACCGCTGGAAGAACCACGAACGCCCGGACGACCTCGACCGGCTGCTGGAGGCTCTGGGCGCAGACGTGGTGGACTTCCCGCTCAAGACCGAATGCTGCGGCGGCCACATGACCCAGATTGCGCCGAAAGTGGGCCTCGAGCTGATCAAGCGTCTGGTCGATGAGGCCGAGCATCACCTGGCCGACATGATGGTCACCGTCTGCCCTATGTGCCAGATCAACATCGACGCCTACCAGGGCGAGATGAACGCCGAGTTCCACACCAAGCACAAGATGCCGATCGTGTTCTTCACCCAGTTGATGGGCGTGGCCTTTGGGCTGGACCAGAAGAAGATGGGGATCGGACGAGAGCTCACGGACGCGCGGCCCGCATTGAAGAAGATCGGCAAGGAGCTCCAGGCGGTCGCCGTGGAGGCCGGAGCCGCCCACAGGCCGCGACCGGACAAGCGCGCCCTTCCCATGCCGCGCATGGACGACGAAGCTCCAGCAGGCGAGGCTCGACAATGAGCGGCAAGGGCCACCAGCCGATCGAAGGCGGACCTTCCGTCGGAGTACCCGCGGAAGGCGAGATCCGGATCGGCGTCTACGTGTGCCACTGCGGCAGCAACATTGCCGGCGTAGTCGACGTGGTCGAGGTCACCCGCTGGGCAGGCGAGGCCCTCAAGGACCAGGGTGTGGTAGTCGCCCGCGATTACAGGTTCATGTGCTCGAGTCCGGGTCAGGATCTGGTTACGAACGACATCCGTGACCTTGGGCTGAACCGCATCGTCGTCGCGGCCTGCTCGCCTCATCTCCACGAGAACACATTCCGGACGGCGACAGCGCGGGCAGGGCTCAATCCGTACCTCTGCGAGCTCGTCTCGATCCGCGAGCAGGACTCTTGGGTGCATACGGACAAGGCGGCGGCGACGGCAAAAGCCAAGGCCATTCTCTCCGGTGGCGTGGAACGGGTTCGTCGAAACACTCCGCTGGACGCCATAAACGTCGACATAAACCCGGCGACTCTGGTCGTCGGGGGCGGTATCGCCGGGATCCAGGCGGCGCTCGAGATCGCCGACGCCGGCTTCCACGTCTATCTCGTCGAGAAGGACGCCTCGATCGGCGGCCACATGGCGCAGTTCGACAAGACCTTCCCAACCCTGGACTGCGCGGCCTGCATCCTCACGCCTCGCATGGTCTCGGCGGGCACGCATCCCAACGTTACGCTCCTCACCTGGAGTGAGGTGACGCACGTCGACGGGTACGTCGGCAACTTCACCGCGACGATTCGCAAGAAGGCCCGCTATGTCGACGAAAGCCTCTGCACCGGCTGCGGCATCTGCCAGGAGAAGTGCCCGAAGAACGTAATCGATGAGGTATACGAGGCCGGCCTCGGCTATCGCAAGGCGATCTACACGCCATTCGACCAGGCCGTGCCCCGAACCCCGGTGATCGACCGCGAGAACTGCACCTACTTCCAGAAGGGGACCTGCAAAGCCTGCGAGAAGTTCTGTGAGACGAATGCAATCCGCTTCGACCAGCAGGACGAAGAGATCACGGTCGACGTCGGCAACATCATCCTGGCCACCGGGTACGAGATCTTCGACGCTCGCCGGATCGCGCAGTACGGCTACGGCCGGCTGCCGAACGTCTTCACCTCTCTTGAATTCGAGCGATTGTCCAACTCTGCAGGACCGACGAACGGCCGAATCGTCCTCCGCGACGGTGTGACCGAGCCCAAGACCGTCGGCGTGATCCACTGCGTCGGCAGCCGCGACCGCAACTTCAACAACTACTGCTCATCGATCTGCTGCATGCAGAGCCTGAAGTTCGCCCACCTGGTGAAGGAGCACACGGGGGCGACGGTCTACAACTTCTACATCGACATGCGGACCACGGCAAAGTCCTACGACGAGTTCTACCAGCGCGTCATGGAGGAAGGGACTCTCTTCGTCCGAGGCAAGCCGGCGGAAGTAACCGAAGCCGGACGGCTCCCGGGCGAAGAAGGCAAGCTCATCGTCCAGGTCGAGGACACGCTGGCCGGCCGCCAGCGCCGCATCCCAGTGGACATGGTCGTGCTTTCGGTCGGCCTCCAACCGCGCCCGGACGCGAAAGAGCTGGCCACCCGTTTCGGCATCTCGTGCAGCTCCGACGGCTGGGCCATCGAGAAGCACCCCAAGCTGGACCCGGTCGCGACCATGACCGAGGGCGTGTTCATCGCCGGCTGCGTCAGCGGCCCGAAGGACATTCCCACGTCCGTCGCCCAGGGCGCGGCGGCAGCCGCCAGAGTCCTGGGTCGGATCCAGATGAAGCAGATGAACCTCGAGCCGATCAAGGCCTCGGTCCATTCCGAGCACTGCTCCGGCTGCCGGATCTGCAACACGATGTGCCCGTACAACGCCATCAGCTTCGACGCTGCGAAGGGCGTGTCAGGCATCAACGCGGCGATGTGCCAGGGCTGCGGAACATGCGTCGCTGCCTGCCCCGCCGGTGCGATCGCCGGCACGGGCTTCAGCGACGAGCAGGTCCTGGCCCAGATCGAGGGTCTCCTCAGGGTGGGTGCGGACGGGGCGCCGCTCAAGCGAAGCGCCTACCCGGGAACCCGTCAGGATGCGATCGAGGAGGTCGTGCGAACATGACGTCTCAAGCGCCTGTCGCACCTGCTCCTCCAGAAGTTGCGGCTCAGGCCACCGCCTTCGAGCCTGTGATCATCGGCTTCACCTGCAACTGGTGCAGCTATCGGGCCGCGGACCTGGCCGGCACGGCGCGCACGAAGTACCCGCCCAACGTGCGCTTGATCAGGCTTATGTGCTCGGGTCGTCTCGATCCCACCTTCGTGCTCAAGGCCTTTTCGGACGGAGCCGACGCCGTCATGGTCAGCGGCTGCCACCCCGGCGAGTGCCACTACATCGAGCAGAACTACAAGGCCCTGCGGCGGTTCCAGCTGCTGCGGCGGACTCTCGAATCCCTTGGAATCGAGGCGCAGCGGCTACAGCTCGTGTGGGCCAGCGCCGCCGAGGGCGTTCGCCTGGCCGGCGAGATCACCCGCGTTACCGAGGAGGTTCGAGCGCTCGGACCCCTCAACTGGCCCACGGGCGACATGGTCGGTATCGACGATCTGGACCTCGACGCGGCCTGGCAGGCCACCGGCGGTGACGCGGGCGGGCCACCTCCGGCTCCCGGCGGCGTCAACCCGGATCATGCCGCGGAGACAGCCCAATGAGCCCGACCGCCGGATCCACCGGCGGCGCCCCCGCGCCCAAGCCCAAGCTCGCGATCTTCGGTGCCGCGTCGTGCGGTGGCTGTGACGTCGCCATCGTCAACATCCACGAGCACATCGTGGATGTGGCGAACGCCTTCGAGATAGTCCTGTGGCCGACGGTGATGGACGGCAAGTACAGCGACATCGAAGGAATGGCCGACGGCGAGATCACGGTGACCCTCGTCTCGGGCAGCATGCGAACGGAAGAGACGGTCCATCTCTCCAGGCTCCTGCGCCGCAAGTCCAAGCTCATGGTGGCCTTCGGCTCGTGCGCAAGCGAAGGCTGCATCCCCGGCCTGGCCAACCTGTCGAGCCGCAAGCAGATAATCGACACCGCCTTTTCCACGAGCAGCACGGACAACACCGACGGCATCCGACCGATCTGGGAGTGCGAGGTGCCGGAGGGAATCCTCCACCTGCCCGAGTTCGAGCCGATCCTTCGGACCCTCGACCAGGTCGTGGACGTCGACTACACGATCCCCGGCTGCCCGCCCGAGTCCAAACAGATCTGGGCGGCTCTCGAGGCCGTGGTCGCGGCGCTCAACGGCACCGGACCGCTCCCGCCCAAGGGCTCAGTTCTGGGTGCCGGCGACTCCACGGTGTGCGACGAATGCGCCCGCAAGCGCGACGTCAAGAAGATCGATCGCTTCGTCCGGATCCAGCAGGTCCCAGGCTTCGACTCGGAGATCTGTCTGCTGGAGCAGGGTCTGCCCTGCAACGGTCCTGCGACGCGTGACGGTTGCGGCGCGCTGTGCCCAGCCGTCGGCGCGCCGTGCATCGGCTGCTACGGCGCGGCCGAAGGCGTGGTCGACTACGGGGCCCGACTGATGTCGGCGTATGCCTCGGTCGTCGAGGCGACGAAACCCGAGGAGATCGACAAGGTGCTCGACGGCATCCCCGACCCGGTGGGCCAGTTCTACCGCTTCAGCCTGGCCAGCTCGCTGCTGCGCAGCGGCCGGTCGGCCTGGCAGAACGACGGGGAGTAGCCAAGTCATGGAACGAATCACCATCGACCCCGTCACCAGGCTCGAGGGCCACGGCAAGATCGAGATCTTCCTCGATCCGGATGGGGAGGTCGCCAACGCTTACTTCCAGATTCCGGAGCTTCGTGGCTTCGAGCGCTTCTGCGTCGGTCGCCCCGTGGAGGAGATGCCGACGCTGACCAACCGCATTTGCGGCGTCTGCCCTGAAGCTCACCACATGGCCTCCGCCAAGGCTGCCGACGCCGTATACCACGTCGATCCGCCGCGAGCTGCCAAGCTCCTCCGCGAACTGCTCTACAGCGCCTTCTACGTCACCGATCACACGACGCATTTCTACGCCCTGGGCGGGCCCGACTTCATCGTCGGACCGGACGCTCCCCCAGCCGAACGCAACATCCTGGGCGTCCTGGCCAAGGTCGGCATGGAGGTCGGCGGCCAGGTGATCAGGGCCCGCAAGCAGGGCCACAACGTCATCGAGATGATCGGCGGCCGAAAGATCCATCCCGCGACGGCGGTGCCCGGCGGCATGACCCACGGCATCACCGAAGAGCAGCGCGCCGAGATCGAAAAGATCGGCCGCTGGTCGATCGAGTTCGCCCAGTTCAGCCTGGGCATCTTCGACAAGGTTGTCCTGGGCAACGACGCGTACAAGGAAATGATCCTCTCCGACGGGTACACCCACCGGACGTACTACATGGGCCTGGTGGACCAGAACAACCAGACCAACTTCTACGACGGCCGGATCAGCATCGTGTCGCCCGACGGCGAGCGCGTGGGAACTTACGCCCCTGCCGAATATCGCGACTGGATCGCCGAGCACGTCGAGCCCTGGACCTACCTCAAGTTCCCGTATCTCAAGAAGGTCGGCTGGAAGGGGTTTGTGGACGGGGCGGACTCTGGCGTCTACTGCGCCACCCCGTTGTCGCGGCTGAACGTCGCCGAGGGTATGGCCACGCCGCTGGCCCAGGCCGCCTACGAGCGTTTCTACGACACTCTGGCGCCGACGCCGGAGTCGGGCGGGAAGCGCCTCGTCCACCACCGCCTGGCCACGCACTGGGCTCGCCTGATCGAGCTCCTCTACGCAGCCGAGCGCATGGTCGAACTGGCGACCGATCCGGAGATCACCTCGCCCAACATCCGCACCGTCCCGACCGAGAAGCCAACCGAGGGTGTGGGCACGGTTGAGGCGCCGCGAGGTACCCTCACCCACCACTACTGGACCGACGAGCGCGGCGTTTTGACAGCGGTCAATCTCCTCGTTGGGACCACCAACAACTACGCCCCGATGGCACTGTCGATCAAGAAGGCGGCCCAGAGCCTGATCCACAAGGGCGTGGTCGTTCACCAGGGTCTGCTGAACCGGGTCGAGATGGCCTTCCGGCTATATGACCCTTGCTTCGGGTGCGCGACTCACTCGTTCCCCGGGGAGATGCCTCTGCAGGTCGCCATCCGCAAATCGGACGGCGAGGTGCTCGAGATCCTCTCCCAAAACTGTTAGCCGCTTGCCCCGGCAAGAGGCTCAAGATCGGAGGCCGGCCTTGGCCGACCAGATCGCCTCCCGAACCTCGAGCGACGGCGTTTCCTCCGGGTCGCCGCGACCACGAACGATAGTCGTCGGGCTCGGCAATCCTGTGCTAGGCGACGATGGCGTGGGCTGGCGCGTCGCCGACGAAGTCGAACTGCGGCTCTCCGACGCCCGAGAGGCCGGACGCGAAATCCCCGCTGTGGTGGTCGAGCGTCTGGGCGTGGGCGGCCTCCAGCTGATGGAGTTCCTGACCGGCTACGAGGAGGCGATCCTCGTGGACGCCGTCGATTTCCCCGGGCGGCCTCTGGGTGAGGTCCGCGTGTGCTCGCTCGACGAGCTGGACCCTTACGCGGCAGGCCACCTTGATTCGGCCCACGACGCCTCGCTGCGCACCGCACTGGCTCTGGGACATCGCCTGGGAGCGAGACTGCCGGACCGCATCCAGACGGTCACGGTCCAGGCAATCCGGACCGACGAGTTCAGCGAGGATCTGAGCCCCGAGATCGAGGCGGCAGTCCCGGCCGCAGCGACGGCCGTGTTCGAACTCATACTGGGCTGAGTCGCCCCATCGTCGTGCGGTAGTCTTCGGCAATGCCACGACGCCGTCCGGCTGCGCCTCGCCTTCTCGTCGGGTCGGTCGCCGCGGCGGTCATCTGCGGCGCGGCGTTGGGCGGCCTGGCCCTTAGCTCGACGGCATTCGGCGGGGGCGACCCGTCGCTCGACCCGCCCCTACCGACGCCCGGCTGGACGGCTTCGCCGACCGCCACTCCCCTTCCCCCGCTCACCACTCTCGCGCCGGCGGTTGCACAGGCAGTCGCGCCACAGAGCACGCCTTCGCCGGTTCCGCTCGTGCCGATCGTGAACTACTGGTCGAGCGAGCGGTCGATCACGCGGGCCCAACTCTCCGCGCTGATCGGCGGCGGCGGCCTGTCGGCGGCCGAAGGCCCGGCTCAGCCCTCGCGGAAGATCGCCGTGAGCGCCGAAGACATCCAGCCCCTGGCCGACCTCCTGGGAGTCGTCGCGCACGGTGTGATCGCGACTTCGGCGGCCCAGGTGAGGGACCTGCTCAAGGCTTCCCCGAATTCGTTCGGCATCGTCCGCGCCGACGAAGTCACGGTCGACGTCCGGGCGCTGGCCGTCGACGGCTATCAGCTCTTCGGCGCCATGCGGGTCACCGACCTGCGGGCCTGGCCACTCATGGTGGACGAGCCTGGAGTCGTCTCCACGTTCCCTGCAGCGGCTGAGTGGACCATCGCCGCGGGCGGCGATGTCATGCTCGACAAGGCCGTCTACGCGCAATCGGTGCGGCAGCGTCTCGGCGCCGACTACGCGTGGGACGGCGGCGACGCCGTGATCGAAAGGCGCTACTGCTGCGGCTGGGGACACAAGCCCCTCGTTCTCGGCCGCAGGACCGGAAACACGGGCGCCGTCGGGTATCTCTTCCGGTCGGCGGACCTCGGCATCGTCAACCTCGAATCGCCCGAGCCGGACCGGTTCAGATACCACCCGACCGGCTTCACCTTCACCGGCAATCCTGCGCTCCTCGTCGGGCTCCGCGATGCCGGCATCGATCTCGCCGGCCTGGCCAACAACCACCTCGGCAACGGCGGCACCAAGGGCATAACCGACACGATTCGCCATCTGGATCAGCTCGGCATAGCGCACGCAGGCGCGGGCGCCAACCAGACGAGCGCTCGCCAGGCGGCCTGGCTCCAAGCCGGCGGCTTGCGCGTCGCGGTGCTGGCTTATTGCCTGGTCGACCCATACAGCTATTGGGCGGGACCGGGCCATCCGGGCTCGGCGGCGTACTCGATCTCGACGATCGTGCGGGACATCAAAGCCGCGAAGAAGGCCGGGGCGGACATCGTCATCGTGATGCCGCATTGGGGCACCGAGTACACCGATGCGGTGTCGCCCCTGCAGCGCGCCGACGCCCGCCGCATGGTCGCGGCCGGGGCGGACCTGATCCTCGGCAGCCATTCCCACTGGGTCGGGCCTCTTGAGCAGATTACGCCCGGCCACTTCGCCTTCTATTCGCTCGGGGATCTCGTCTTCGACTGGACCCATGACGAGCGGACCCAGGAGGGCGTCGTGGCGGACCTGACCTACGTCGGCAACCGCCTCGTCCAGATCGACCTGCACCCGACCGTGATCATCGCCGGGCAACCGAACCTGCTCGATCCCGCGGGAGACGGACGCACGTTGCTCGCCGCCATCCGTGGCACCTCGCAGCCGCGGCTGCGCTGGTAGGAGCTTCGCTGGTAGGCGTTGCGCTCGCCCAACCGGGACGGAGGCTACCCATTCGGTGGGTATGAAGTGACCTTCGGCCCGACGGCTTGGGGCAGACTGGGCGTGAAGCTTCTTGACCGCGCCCGCCAGAATACAGATAACTCATACTGGATCAGGCAACATTCCTGCCAGGACACCAATTCCGGAGTGAGATGCACCCGATCGTCGCCAGAACCCAGCTGTCGCCCAACGTAACCCGTCTCGTGGTCGAGGCCGCCCGGATCGCCGAGATCCGCCGGCCGGGGCAGTTCGTCATCGTCCGGCGCGGTCCGGGCGCCGAGCGCATCCCGCTGACGATCGCGGACGTGGACAGGGCGGCCGGGACGATCACGCTCGTGATCCAAGCCATCGGCAAGAGCACACACGAGCTGACCTCGCTCCAGGTAGGCGACGCGATCACCGACATTGCCGGGCCCCTGGGCAACCCGACCGAGTTGCTCACGAGCGGGCACGCCGTGTGCGTCGGCGGCGGCGTCGGGACGGCCGTGGTATACCCGATCGCTCAGGCCCTCGCCGCGAACGGCGTCAAGGTCACCAGCGTGATCGGCGGGCGGTCCAAGGAATGGGTCATTTGCGAGGCGGAGCTGCGGGCCGCGGGCGACGTGATCGTCTGCACCGACGACGGCAGCTACGGCCGCCCCGGCTTCGTGACCGAAGCTCTCAAGGAACTGTGCGAGGCCGGCGGGATCGACGAGGTCTTCGCCGTAGGCCCGGTGCCGATGATGCGGGCCTGCTCCGAACTTACGCGCCCGTTCGGCATCAAGACGACCGTCTCGCTCAACTCGATCATGATCGACGGAACAGGGATGTGCGGCGGCTGCCGCGTCTCCATCGACGGCAAGAGTCAGTACGCGTGCTGCGACGGCCCGGAGTTCGACGGCCACAAGGTCGACTTCCGCCAGCTGGCCGATCGACTGAACACCTATCGTGAATTCGAGCAGGTCGCCCTCGAACGCTGGCAGGCCGCCCACGCGGAGGCCCATTGATGGACGACCTGAGCCACATGCGCGAGATCGCCGACACCCTGGCCGGCCGCGCCGCCGAGAAACACGAGCCGCTCCCCAAGAAGGAGCGGATGAAGATCACGCGCGGCGCCATGCCCGAGCAGGACGCCATGGCTCGCGCCCGCAACTTCGCCGAGGTGAACCTCGGCTACACCGAGCAGCTGGCCATCATCGAAGCCGACCGCTGCCTGCAGTGCCCCAAGCCCTACTGCATCGACGGCTGCCCGGTCGCGGTCAACATCCCGAACTTCATCCGCCTTCTCGGCGAAGGCAACATCAAGGCCGCCGCCGACTCGCTGCTCGGCGACAACGCCCTTCCCTGCGTCACCGGACGCGTGTGTCCGCAGGAGACCCAGTGCGAGCAGGTCTGCCTGCGCGCCAAGACCGGCACACCGGTCGCGATCGGCTACCTCGAGCGTTTCGTCGCCGACTGGGCGATCACCCACACCGACGCCTTCGAGCGCGCCAACCCGGCTCCGTCTGGCAAGACGGTCGCCATCGTCGGCTCCGGGCCGGCGGGACTCACCGCCGCCGGGGCGCTGGCCAAGCGCGGGCACAAGGTCACGATCTTCGAGGCGTTCCACGCCGCCGGCGGCGTGCTGATCTACGGCATTCCGGAGTTCCGACTGCCCAAGGACATCGTCCAGAAGGAAGTCGATCGGCTGGTCGCCGACGGCGTCGTGATCGAGCCCAACTCGATCATCGGCAAGACCTACACCCTGCCGGAGCTGCGCGATAAGTTCGACGCTGTCTTCGTCGCCGTGGGCGCGGGCTTGCCGGTCTTCATGAACGTCCCCGGCGAGAACCTCAAGGGTGTCTACTCGGCCAACGAATACCTGACGCGCGTGAACCTGATGGGCGCGTACAACCCCGACTCCGAGACGCCCGTGCTGCGCGGCCAGCGCGTCGCGGTCGTCGGCGGTGGCAACGTCGCCATGGACTCAGTCCGAACCGCCCGCCGCCTGGGCGCCGACGAGGCCGTCTGCGTCTACCGCCGCTCCCGCACCGAGCTGCCGGCGCGGATGGAGGAAGTCCACCACGCCGAGCAAGAAGGTGTCCGCTTCGAGTTCCTGACCGCGCCGGTGGAAGTGCTCGGCGATGAGAAGGGCTGGGTCAGCGGCCTGAAGTGTGTCCGCATGGAGCTCGGCGAGCCCGATGCCTCCGGCCGACGCCGCCCGGTCGAGATCCCCGGCTCCGAGTTCATCTTCCCGTGCGAAATGGTCGTCGTGGCGATCGGGACGAAGTCGAACCCGCTGCTCACCTCCACGTCCCCGGACCTGCGCGTCAACAAGTGGGGCTACATCGAGATCGACGACAACCTCCAGACCTCGATGCCGGGCGTCTTCGCCGGCGGCGACATCGTCCGCGGCGCGGCCACTGTCATCCTGGCGATGGGCGACGGCAAGAAGGCGGCAGCGAACATAGACGCTTACCTGCGCGGCGAGCTGCCGGAGCCGGTGGCTGCGGAGACCGCGGGCGAGGGCGCCAAGGCGCACTGACGCGGGGGAGCGCAGCGGCTCCCGACGCCGCCGCCCGGGGTCGCCATGGGTCGCCGCCCGCGGGTCGCCCGTGGTCGCCCGACGCCGCCGCCCGGGGTCGCCGCCCGGGGTCCGCCCGGTTTCCGTCACCTACGCGTGGTGGGCGTGGCGGCCGCGGAGTTGATGCTCAAGACCCCTTCCCCGACCGCCGAATTGGCTCTGCATCACCCGATTTGAGCGTGGATTCACCGTCGACGAGGCTGCCGTACTCGCTTCACCCACCTCAAGTCGCGGATAACACGCCTGGTGGGCGTAGACGACGGAAACCTGCCCTAGCCGGCCGATGGCGCGGCCGGGGACGCGGCCGATGGCGCGGCCGGGGACGCGGCCGGGGACGCGGCCGATGGCGCGGCCGGGGACGCGGCCGATGGCGCGGCCGGCGCCGACCGCCACGACCGCCGCGGCCGCCACCGCCAGATCCACCAGGCGGCCGCGACCAGCACGATGACCGCCACGGAGCTGACCTGGGTGGCAAACGAGAAGAGCCAGAGCATGCCCAGAACGTAGGCCGCGACGACCGCGCGCGTCCGCCAGGGCTCCCCCACTCCGCCGGCCAAGACCCAGCACATGAACGGGAACGCGAGCGCCGCTTCGTAGCCCCAGGCGCGCGGGCCGGCCGCCAGCCCGATCAGGCACGCCGCCGACGCCGCCTCCACGATCCCCGCCCGCCGCAGCCCCGAGATCGCGGCGAGGCCGAGCGCCACTCCCCCGAGAACCGGCACCACCCACGGCAGCGGCAATCGTCCCAGGAGCCCCGGCAGGCTGATGGCTTTGTCCGCATTCTTCGCGGCATCTGCCGGGAGCCACACCCGCGCGCCGTCGAGCCACGTGGCCATCCAGCCCCAATCGCCGCCCGCGGCCGCCACGGACAACAGAAACGCCACTCCCCCGGCGGCGACGGCTACGGCAAGCTCGCGCCAGCGCCCGCGCACGAGGAACAGGACTACGAAACCGAGCGCCAGCGTCGGCTTGTACCAAAGCACCCCGACCGCCAGCCCCGCGACCCACCATCGCCCGCTCGCCAGGCCCCAGATCGCGACCATCGCCAGGAGCAGCGCAAACGGCGCGTTCTGCCCCGTGACCACGGATGCGGTCGACGGCGCCCATGCCAGTGCCGCCAGCACCGCCAGTCCCGGCGTCAGGCCGTAGACGCGCGCGGCCACCAATCCCGAACCGCCAAGGCAGGCGACCATGAGCATGGCCTGGACCCAGAACGAGACGTCGACGGGAAGCTGGGCGAACGGCCAGAAGAGCCACGCAGCTCCGGGCGGATAGGCAAAGAACGCCTCCGACACACCGTGCGCGGACTGCCAGGCCGTGTGCCGCGCGGCGTCTACGAGATCGGGCCCCCCGGCGGTGGCGCCCGCGGCCCAGAGAGCGCCCCAGTCGTGCCAGTGGTTGAACGGCGCCCCGATCACCGCCACGACGCCCATTGCGAACAGGCCGAATGCCCAGAGCCGGGTCCGGCCAGCTCCCAGCCGCAGCGCGGAGTCGAAGCCGATCGGCGCGGCCATCGGTTCGGAGCTAGCCTCGCGCCTTCGCCAGCCGCTCCATGACGATCGGCTTCACCTGCGATAGATCGACGCGGATCTGCTCCATCGTGTCGCGGTCGCGGATCGTGGCCTTGCCGTCCTCGAGCGAGTCGACGTCGATGCAGACGCACCACGGCGTGCCGATCTCGTCCTGGCGCCGGTAGAGCTTCCCGATCGCAGCCGTGTCGTCGTAGACGGCCATGATGTCCTTCGCCAGGTCGTCGCGAAGCGCGTGGCACTTCTCCACGATCTCGTCGCGCTTCTTTAGCAACGGCAGGACCGCCACTTTGTACGGGGCGAGCTCGGCGTTGAAGCCCAGGACGACGCGCTTCTCGCCGCGGACCTCTTCCTCGCGGTACGCGTCGATCAGGAACGTGAACGCCGCCCGGTCTCCGCCTGCTGAGGTCTCGACGATCCAGGGCACGTACTTCTCCTCGGTCGCCGGGTCGAAGTACTCGAGGCTTTCGCCGGTCGCCTGCTGGTGTCGCCCGAGGTCCCAGTCGCCGCGGTTGTGGATGCCTTCGAGCTCCTTCCAGCCGAATGGGAACCGATACTCGACGTCGACCGCCTTCTTGGCGTAGTGGGCCAGCTCGTCCGGTCGGTGCTCGCGGAAGCGCAGTCGCTCGGGCGTGACGCCGTAGCGCTCGTACCAGGCCCGCCGCCGCGGCATCCAATACTCGAACGTCTCGGCCGCCGTCGCCGGCTTCACGAAGTACTGCATCTCCATCTGCTCGAACTCGCGCATCCGGAAGACGAAGTTGCCGGGGCTGATCTCATTTCGGAAGGCCTTGCCGATCTGGGCGATACCGAACGGCAGCTTCTTGCGGCTCGTCTCGCGAACGTTGCGGAAGTTCACGTAGATGCCCTGGGCCGTCTCGGGGCGCAAGTAGACCTCGTTACCGTCTTCCTCGACCGGGCCCATGTGCGTCTTGAACATGAGGTTGAACTGCCGCGGCGCCGACAGCGGACCCGCGTCGACAGGGCACTTGAGGCCGAGGCGCTCGACGATCGTCGGGTCGCGGAGTTCTGTGGTGGTCAGGTTCTCGCAGCCGGGCAGCTCGTCCAGTCGGAACCGCCGCCGGCAAGTGGAGCACTCGACGAGCGGGTCGCTGAAGTTGGCGACGTGGCCCGAGGTGACCCAGACCTGGGGCGCCATGATGATGCCCGCGTCCAGGCCGACGATGTCGTCGCGCTCCTGGACCATGGCCCGCCACCACGCCCGCTTGACGTTGTTCTTGAGCTCGACGCCGAGTGGCCCGTAATCCCACACGGCGTTGATGCCGCCGTAGATCTCGGAGCTCGGGAAGATGAAGCCGCGCCGCTTGGACAGCGAGACGATTGTTTCCAGGCTGGCGACGGACGGTCCTGGATCGTCGGCCGGCGTTGTCGGCTTGGCTTCGGTCACGGTTGTCTCCTCGGGCACAGGCGGTCGAGGCCTCCTGCGAACAGATTGTCGGACGGTGGGCTGTCGAACGGTCGAGGCCCGGAGGCAATTCTCGCACGAGCGCGTGGGCGAGACCTGATGGACCGCTCCCGGCCGCCCAACCGCGCTGCGGGTTTCCATCCTCGTGCCGTTGGGGGCAAAAGCGCAGTGTTGGGGCGAAGGAAGGTCCCAAATGGAACTCTTGCTGATTATCGTGGTCCTCATCCTCCTCTTCGGCGGCGGCTTCAGCCTCTACCGTCGCTAACAACCGGGCCATCTGAGGCCACGGCCCTCAGACTCGAGACCGCGTCCCAACACTTGGACGCGGTTTCGCCGCGCCCATCGCCTCCGCGACACCACCCGCGCGCCTCACCCCCCGATCCCACCCACCGGACGCCTTGAGCGACCCGAGCCGGCGGCGCGTGCGGCGCCGAGCCGTCATGATTGGCCCGCGCGCTGAGCGGCAGCGCGGATCGACGACGAAGGTGATCTCGTGGCTTCGGGCGAACGAACCCCATCTCCTCCCTTTGACGACCCTGTACTCGGCCGGGCCGTGGCGATCTACGACGATAGGGCCGCGACCAGGTGGAACTTCCTGTTTGGGCTGGGTCTGGTCGTAGTCGGCATCGCCGGCGTATACATGGGCAGCGGCGACCTCGCGGCGGGCAGTGCCACTCTCGGGTGGGTCTACGTCGGTGGCGGGGTCTTTCTGGTCCTGTGGGGCATCAGGGGCGCTTTCCAGGCGGCGCGCCGGATCCGGCGGCCAACCAGGCTCGTGGTCGGCAATCGCGGGTTCGAGTATCCCGACGTGCCCGGGCCGATCATGTGGGACGAGGTCGCGACCGTGAGCGACCCGGCGTCTCCGGAGGGCCGGCCGCGGATGC
Organism: Chloroflexota bacterium; assembly: GCA_017881885.1. Taxonomy (GTDB): domain Bacteria; phylum Chloroflexota; class Limnocylindria; order Limnocylindrales; family CSP1-4; genus Fen-1039. Next base: position 1,713 of record JADGQJ010000033.1, on the reverse strand, counting down.
TCAGGGTCCAGCTCGGAGATCCTGCGACCTTCGCCGAGCGGCACGCCCTATCGCTGGTGGAACGTTTCGTCTTCAGAGCCAACCAGGGTGACCTGTTCATCGGCCGCGACATGGCCCTGCCCGTCGTCGAAGTCGAGAGCCTGATGCGCAGGCACCTGGACGAATTCAATCGTGGCGGATCGTCCGCAGTAACTGCCCCTGTCCGTGCCGCCCCGAGGGGTCGCCGCCCATCGAGGAAGCGCTAGACCCGGCCGCCTGGCGCCATCGAGCCGAGGCCGGGGCGCGGACGCGGTCGAGCCGTCATCATGGGGCGAGCGCGCGAGCCCGCCGCTATCTCGGATATGGAGAAGAGCCCGTGCCCTCCGGCCAGCCAATCGAGTCCAGGACGCGTCACCCCTCGCTTGGGCCCGCGGTCGCCGTCAACGACAACCTGCAGCAGAGATGGTGGACCCTCGGCTTCGAGATCCTCATGGTCCCGCTCGGACTTTTCGGCGTGTACCTGGGGCGTAGCGACGTGGTCGGCGGAAACACATGGCTTGGATTGGCTCAGGCCGTGGGAGGGGTCATTCTGGTGCTCTACGGCATCAGAGGTGCGGTGCTCGACATTCAACGCATGCGGAACCCGCTGCGCCTGCTGATTGCCCGCGACGGGTTCGAGTCGTGCCCCGGAAGACGCGTCCTCTCCGAATTCGAACTCTTTCCGAGTGCTCGGCCGATCTCCTGGGGCGACGTCTCGAGTATCGGCGACCCAAAGTCTCCGGCGGCAGACCCGAGGAATCTCCGGGTCCAGCTCTACGACCCCCAGGGCTTCGCCGATCGGCAGTCTCTTTCGATCCCCGCCCGCTTGATGCTCCGGCTGAATCGTGGCGACCTCGTCCTGGGCAACGGCTTTTCGATGCCCATCGTCAAGGTTGAAGCGCTGATGCGCGAGCAGCTGGCCACGTTCCGCGGCTCCGGATCGGTCCCCCCGCCCGCCGCTCTGCGGAGGCCGGGGCCTAAACGCAGCCGTCCCTCGGGCAAGAAGGGGTCATCCGCTCCGGGCGCGTCCTAGCCCCGCCTGACCTCGTCGAGGAACTCGAGCGAGCGGGCTTCGCGCTCGAGGGAAACACGCAGGAAGTCGCGCATCGCCGCTTCGACTTCGCGCTCGACTGCCGGCGCCAGGCGCAAGGCGGCGATCGCCTCAACATCGAGCCGCTGGTAGGCCTTGAGCACCTTCAGCGCATCGAGCGACAGGCCGACGCGATCCGCGGGCGGGCCGGGGCAACGGGCACACAACACGCCGCCGAGTGGAGGAACCCAGCGGAAGCTTTCATCGGCCTCGAGCATCCGGTCGCATTCGACGCAGCGGTCCACTTCCGGCCGAACGCCCAACTCGTCGGCGAGGTGCATCTCGTACCAGCGCGCAACCCGCCCCGGGTCCATTCCCGCGTCCAGGAGCTCGTAGGAGCGACGCAGCAGGGCGTAGAGCCCCTCCGCCTCGTGGCGTTCCTCCAGCGAGCGATCGGCCAGCTCGGCGAGGTACCAGGCCGTTGCCGCGGACTCCAGAGAGTCGCGCAGCCGCAGCCAGGCGTGGCTTACCTGGACCTGGGTCACGACGTCGAAAGTTCGACCTCGGGCAAGCGCCACCCGCAGTTCGGCCAGCGGCTCGAGGCTGCCGCCGAGCCGGCTCTTCGTCCGCCGGACACCCTTGGCGATCGCCTTGAACTTGCCGTG
>JADGQJ010000224.1 GCA_017881885.1 Chloroflexota bacterium | reverse complement strand
ACCGGCCCCAGTTCTACCTGCGCACCACCGACGTCACCGGCGCCATCGGCCTGCCCGAGGGAGCCGAGATGATCATGCCCGGCGACAACGTCGACATGACCGTCGAACTCATCACCCCCATCGCCCTCGAAGTCGGCCAGCGCTTCGCCATCCGTGAGGGTGGCCGCACCGTCGGCGCCGGGGCCATCACCACGATCACCGAGTAGGCGGAGTCTGATATGGCAAAAGTCGACGCCCGCCCGATCATCCAGCTCGCCTGCACCGAGTGCAAGCAGAGGACATACACCACTCGCAAGAACAAGAAGAACGATCCAGGCCGACTCGAACTCCGCAAGTACTGCCCTCGAGAACGGCGCCATACCCTGCATCGCGAGGCCAAGTAGCGGATTTCGCAGGCGCCTAGCTCAATTGGTAGAGCACTGGTCTCCAAAACCAGCGGTTGTGGGTTCGAGTCCCGCGGCGCCTGCCAGCTAAGTCCAGGTCAGATAGCTAGAGAACTGCCGTGTCGCGCATTCAGCGCTTTGTTCAAGACTCGTGGCAAGAATTGCAGAAGGTCAACTGGCCGACGCCGCAGCAGGCTCGGAACCTCACGGTCATGGTGCTGGCTGTCAGCGCGGCGGTGAGCGTCTACATCGCCATCTTCGACTATGTCTTTGGCCTCATCGCCAAAGCGATCCACGCCGGGTGATTTCGAACATGAAGACGGAGCAGGCCAGCGAGACTGTCCGGCCGCCCGAGAAGCGCTGGTACGTCATCCACACGTACTCGGGGTACGAGAACAAGGTCAAGGCGAACCTCGAACACCGCATCGAGTCGATGGGCATGGACGACAAGATCTTCCAGGTCCTGGTGCCGATGGAGGATGAGATCGAGATCCGCCAGGGCCAGCGCCACACTGTGCAGAAGAAGGTCTATCCCGGCTACGTGCTGGTGGAGATGATCCTCGACCCGGACTCGTGGTACGTGGTCCGCAATACGCCTGGCGTCACGAGCTTCGTCGGGGGCGGCAACATCCCGGGTGTCCGGAGCGAGCCGATCCCCCTCGACGAGACCGAAGTCAAGCAGATCCTGCGGCAGATGGGCGTGGAAACGCCCCGCTACCGAGTCGCATTCACGAAGGGCCAGAACGTCCGTGTCACCGACGGCCCGTTCGCCGAGTTCATCGGAACGGTGGACGAGGTCAACCCAGAGCGCAACAAAGTCAAGGTGCTGGTCAGCATCTTCGGCCGCGAGACACCGGTCGAGCTCGACTTCCTCCAGGTCGAGAAGCTGTAACCGAAAGGAAGCCCGAGTTCCGTGGCCAAGAAGATCCGCATTGTCCTAACGCTCCAGCTCAACGCCGGTAAGGCGACGCCGGCGCCGCCCGTGGGCACGGCACTGGGCCCCCACGGCATCAACATCGTCGAGTTCACCAAGTCGTACAACGAGAAGACCGCCGACAAGGTCGGCCAGGTGATCCCGGCCCAGATCACGATCTTCGAGGATCGATCGTTCGCCTTCGTCCTCAAGACTCCCCCGGCTCCGTATCTCCTCCGCAAGGCGGCGGGACTCGAGAAGGGGGCGGCCACCGCCGGACGCGAGAACGTCGGCAAGGTGACACGCGACCAGATCCGCGAGATCGCCACGATCAAGCTCGTGGACCTCAACGCCAACGACATCGACGCCGCAATGGCTCAAGTCCAGGGCACTGCCCGGAGCATGGGCATCGAGGTCGAAGGATAGCTCTGCTCACGGGCCGGCCGAGAGGCTGACCCGGCGGCAGCCGATCGCGAGATCGGCGGCCACGCGCTCCGGTCGCGCGAAACCGGACGTTCACCCCGCGCCAGGGGGAGGTCGAGACCCGGCTCGCCGGGCCTGACCGATAGAAGGAGATCGAAATGGCCGACCGCGGCAAGAAGTATCAGGACGCTGCCAAGCTCGTGGACCGGGCCAAGCTCTACAGCCCGGCCGAGGCCGCGGAGCTTGTCCGCAAGACCAGCTACGTCGGCTTCAACGCCAGCGTCGAGGCGCACCTTCGCCTGGGCGTGGACCCCCGTCATGCCGACCAGATGGTCCGTGGCACGGTCGTTCTGCCTCACGGCACCGGCAAAGTGGTGAGGGTCGTGGTCTTTGCCCAGGGCGAGAAGGCCCTGGAAGCGCTTCGGGCCGGCGCCGACGAGGTTGGAGCCGAGGATCTCGTCAAGAAGATCGAGGCCGGCTGGACCGACTTCGACGTCGCCCTGGCCGCCCCGGACGTGATGGGAATGGTTGGACGCCTCGGCCGCATCCTCGGCCGCAAGGGCCTCATGCCGAACCCGAAGTCGGGGACGATCACCTTCGACCTCGAACGAGCCATCAAGGAAGTCAAGGAAGGCCGGGTCGAGTTCAAGGTGGACAAGGGCGGGATCATTCACGTCGCCTTCGGCAAGGCGAGCTTCGAATCCCAGCAGCTCGTCGACAACCTGGCCACGCTGATGGACGCCATAAACCGAGCCCGCCCGACCGGCGCCAAGGGCCAGTACCTGCGGACGCTGACGATCGTCCCGACCATGGGGCCCGGGATCAGGGTCGATATTCCGGCCGTTCTCGCGGT
>JADGQJ010000115.1 GCA_017881885.1 Chloroflexota bacterium | reverse complement strand
CCAGAGAAATCGCGGACAGGATCGTGGTGACCCAGTAGCCGCGATTGAGGATGTTCATCGGGTTCTCGGTCTCCTTGCCGCGGATGAAGAACATCGCGACGATAGTGGAGACGAGACCGAAGGCTCGGATGACGAGCGGGAAGAAGATCCAGGCCTCGGGGTGAGGCCAATGGGCGCTCAGGGCAATGCCGTAGACGGCGACGCCGAGGATCATCGCGCCGATGTTCTCGGCGGCAGTGGACTCGAAGAGGTCTGCGCCGCGGCCGGCGCAGTCGCCGACGTTGTCACCGACGAGGTCCGCAATGACGCCCGCGTTGCGTGGGTCGTCTTCCGGAATGCCGGCCTCGACCTTGCCGACAAGGTCAGAGCCAACGTCCGCGGCCTTGGTGTAGATACCACCGCCGAGCTGGGCGAAGAGAGCCACGAAGCTCGCGCCGAAGCCGTATCCGACGATCAGGAACGGAGCGTCCTTGGTGCTGTCCCCGCCGGACAGACCGCCGTTGATGGCGAAGATCGACCACACCCCGAGCAGTGAAAGGGCGACGACGAGGAAGCCCGAAACGGCTCCACCACGCATGGCCACCTGGACTGCCTCGACGAGGCTGCGTCGCGCGGCAGAGGCGACGCGAACGTTCGCCTTGACGCTGACGAGCATGCCGATGATGCCGCACGCCATCGAGCAGGCGGCGCCGATCAAGAACGCTCCACCTGTGCGCATGCCGATGTCAACGCCGACGTGCGATGTGTCCGCGACGCTCTTGGTTTCAAGGAGCGAGATGACGGCAAAGATCACGACCGATCCGGCCAGGGCAAGGGCGCCGATGGTCGTGTACTGGCGCTTTATGAACGCCACCGCGCCCTCGTTGATCGTCGCGGAGACTTCCATCATCGCCTTGGTCCCGGTGTCGCGGGAGAGGACGTCACGGGCGAGGAAGATCGCGAACCCTACCGCGAGGAGACCCGCGATCGGGATGAACGCTTGAAACAGACTTGGGTCCATGGGGGGCTAGCGACTCCTTCTATAGGGCACGGGGAGCGTGGCGGGACGGCGCGCTTCCTGGGACGGGCCAGGTTTCCGACAATGAGTTGCATAACCGGGCCGCGCGGAGTGTATCAACGGCCCAAAGGGCGGGTCAAACTGCGGAAAGCCCCTCGGGTATGCAATCAGGGCCGCCGAAGCGGGGCGGTTGGGCCCCCCGGCTCGGGACGTTTGGCCCGCGCGTCGGACCCGCGGGTCACTGCCGGGTTCGTCGCAGCGCGGGCCACGCCGCTTCCCCCGCGAGGTCCAGCGGTCCCGGGCCGCCGACCAGGGCCGCCGGGCAAGCAGCGGACCCAGAGTTCGAGGCTATGGCAACCAGCGAGGGTAGGCACCGTCCGTGGCCAGATTCGTCAGGCCGATGCCGTTGGGCCCGATGATCCAGATCCCGCCCGAGGCAGTGGGGCTATGGGTCCCGAATCGCCCGAAGACGATGAGCGACCCGTCCGGCGAGAAGGAGGGAGAGCCCTCGCTCCAGGATGGATCGGCCGTGATCAGGCCGGACGGTGGGAAGGCGGCCGACGCGGCAAACACGAGGTGAGTGGCCCCATCGGCATTCTTTACCGCATAGGCGACGCTGCCGTTCACGGCGATCGCGAGGCCCCCGGCGGCGGCCCCGACCGTGGATGTGGTGCCATCAGGGGTCACCTTGAAGTACGACCAGGTGGCGCCCCGGTCGGCGCTGGCGACAACGTAGAACGCCCCGTTTTGCGGGTCCCAAATCGGGCGCGAGTTGCCGGTGAGTGCCAGGGCCACTGGCTGGTTGACTCCGGTCATGTCCACCAAGTCGATCCCGTTGTCGCCTCCGCGCACGACGAGCATCGACTTGCCGTCCGACGAAAAGGCCGTCCGCGGGGCCCAGGCGGGTTCTCCCGCCGAGCTGGTGAGCTCATCTCCGGCGAGCGTGACGCTGCCGAGACCGGGCGCGCCGTCCGGCAGAAGCTGTCTCGGATCGGTCCCGGAGACCGTCGGGATCCGCCAGTAGCCCTGGTCCGCGCCGGTGGCGTCGCGCCGCCCGACGATCACGGCCGTGCCGTCCGGATTGAAGACGGGCGCATATTCGAAGGCCCCGTTCGCAGTCAGGATGTGCAGATTGTCGCCGGCTATCCCCATTCGCTTGACTATCCCGCCGGCGCCGTATGCGATCGCGCTGCCGTCGCCGCTGACGTCGAAGCCGCTAACCGGAACGATCTCGGCCGTGACTTCGCGCTGGTTCGATCCGTCGGGGTTCATCAGCCAGACGTTGGCGACTCCCCCGCGATCGGACAGGAAGACGATCTGGTTCTGGGCGCTGGACGGAGGCTCGCCCGTGGTGAACGTCCACGATTCCCCGCTGGCGGCGGAGCCATCCGTGCGTCTGACGCTCGAACTCATCGACACGGTGTACGTGGTGTGGGACGCCAGAGGGCCATCCGGCGTGAAGACCAGGACGTTGTTGCCCGAGTCGGCCGGTGAGGCGGCCGGCTGAGTGGGCGACGGTGAAGCCGAGACGGACGGCTGGCGGTCGTCCGGCCGCGTTACGACTTCGGTCTTACCGCTGACGGGCGGCGTCAGATGGATGGCGGAATCGATCGATGAAGCGTCGATCGGGCCATCGAAGACCACCGCTATCGGGCTCCTGACGCTCACGCCGGCGACGTTGGGCGCGGGCATCAGTGAACTGACCCTCAAGCCCATCCCGACGGTCGTGAAGGTGGAAGCGAACGGCGAGAGTCGCGTCCCGTCCGTGTCGACCACCAGATCGCCGAGCTTGATCGTGTAGGTCGTGGAGAACGCCAGGGCGTTGTTGGGCACGATCGACAACGTCGGACCGTTCCAGGTGGCGGCGAACGGCGCGTCGGGCTCGATCGTCAGGCCTGCCAGGGCCTTCTGGGTGTCCATGTTCCTGTCGAAGGTGATCTGGATTGAGGTGTCAACGGGCACCGATGGGGTATTCGCCGCCGGAACGACTGAGACGACGATGGGTTTCCCGACCGTCGTGAATGTCATGTCCTGGCTTTTGTCCTGGCTGTTCCCCGCCTTATCCTGCACTCCCGCGGCAATGTGGACCTTGAAGACGGTCGCCAACGGCAGCTTCGCGGAAGGGGTAAAGATCAGAGTCGTGCCCTGCCAGTGGCGCGATCCGGCGACCTGCGGTGTGATCGAGAAGGCCGACTCGGCGGTGTCGCGCCGGACCTCTTCGCTGAATACGACGTCGATCGAGGTCAGCGTCAGGGCGAGACTGCCGTTGGGTTCGGGAGCGCTCAGCTTGATCTGATAGCTGGGAGCCACTCGATCGACGGACGTCGCGTTGTAGAGGACGACCGCCACGAGGGCCAGACCGGCGAGCGGCGCCAGGGCTCTGATGAAGCGACCGCTGTCAAGCCAGCCCATTCGGCTACGAACTTCCACAGGGCAGGACGATAGCACAGCCCCTATACTCGCGAACTTGTGAAGCATCGAACGCTGGGCTGTCTCTTCGAAGTGCTCGAGACACTGCTCTTGACCCTCATCGTCTTCCTCGTGATCCAGCTTTTCGTTGCCCAGCCGTACCAGATTCAGCAGCAGTCGATGGAAAACACGCTGATGCCGAACCAGTACATCCTTGTCGACAAGCTGACACCGCGGTTCGACGAGTACCACCACGGCGATGTCGTCATCTTCGATCCGCCGGCGGGCTGGTCCCACGACGCATCGGGTACGCCCTTCATCAAACGCGTGATCGGCATCGGGGGCGACACGGTCGACATCCACGATGGCCACGTCTTCGTCAACGGCACGCAACTCGCTGAACCGTACGTGTACATGGACCAGCAGACGCAGCCGGCCGATCCGAACAACCACACCTGGAAGCTCGCAACCGGCCAGCTTTTCGTGATGGGCGATCACCGATCAGATTCGCAGGACTCGAGGGTGTTCGGACCGATCCAGAAGACGTCTGTGATCGGTCGTGCCTGGGTGCGGTACTGGCCTTTCGACCAGTTCGGGCTGCTGGCTCCGGCCGCCGCGCCCGCTGGTGCGACCGACGCGCCTGCGGCGACAGCTTCCCCCACGACCAAACCATGATGGTCCGGCGCTTCCCGATCGCCTGCGCCCCGGCGACGTGCTAGACGCGGCGGTTTTCGCCGCCGTGGCTGTCGTGCTGGGCGGCGTCGTCGCGGCCAGTGCTCGCGACGGACGGGTCGTCGTTCTGGGCCTGATGCTGGCCGCGGTCGCGGCATCGCTGGTGGCATCGCCCCTCCCCGGCTCTCTGGCCGTCACTGCTCGCATCCTGGGCGCGATGCTCGCTGCGTACCTGCTCTGGGCCGCGGCCGGATCCGGGTCGATCAACAGCGCCGGCTCGGCCATCGGCCTCGTCGCGGAAGCTGCCGTCGCAGTCGCCGCATTCGCGGTCGGACTCGCGATGAGGCCGGTCGACCCGCTGGCCGGCCCTGTCGAGGCACAGGCCGCAGGCTTGTCGCTCATTGCCCTCGCCATCGTGCCCCTGGCGGGGCGTGACGTATTCCGAATGGGCGTCGGCGTCACGTTGCTCACACTCGGTAGCTCGCTGCTCGTCGGCGCTTGGTCGGGACCCACTCCTCCGCTGGAGCAGCTGGCGATGGCGGCGTTGCTGGTCGGAATCGCCGGGGCTACGAGTCTTCTCATTCCCTCGGTTGAGGCGGTGGAAGTGGCCGCGGACTACGTTGTGGAGTCCACGCCTGAGCCGGTTGTGGCGCCCCTTCCCGTCGCGCCCGTTCCCGTCGCGCCCCGTCCCGTCGCGCCCCTTCCCGTCGCGCCCCGTCCCGTCGCGGTGCCAACCAAATCGGATGCGGCAGAGAGGGCGGGAACCCCGCGTGTGGCCGCGGTTCAGGCGGTCGCCGCGCCCAAGCCGATGCCAGCAGAAACGCCGAAACCGATTCAGCCGATTCTGCCGATCGAGCCGGAGCGACGGCCGAGGCCGATGACCGCGGAACCCGAGGCGGACGATTGGCTCGCCTGGGAGGCGCCTGCCCCCGAACCCGCCCAGCCGGTGACGACACACTCGGCTCGTCGGGCGCCCGTCAAGCGCCTGAACGAATTCGAGAAGCCGCCCCCCAAGAAATCCACGCGCTCGCGCCCGCACCTGGGCGGCAAGCCATGACGTTGATCACGTTCCTGCTCATCTGCGTCGCGGGAATGCTACTGACGCTGCTGACCATGCCGTTCGCGAGACTCTCGCGACTCGTTGCATTGGGCAGCCTGGCGGGCGCCCTCGCCGCAGCGGTGCTCCTGAACCCGAACGACTCAGTCACTCTGGGTGAGGTGACGCTCGCGACCACGTGGTTCGGGGGCTTCTTCCTCTCCGCGCTTGCCGCAAGCAGTCTGTTGCTGTGCGTCATCGGCCTGGCGACGGGCTGGCCCGAGCGACTCGCGCCGGCCGCCCTGGCGACCATGGCCGGCGTCGGCGTCGCAATCTCGTCCACGGATCCGACCGTGGCCCTGATCGCGGCGGCTGCGGCCACGGCCCCCGCGGCGCTGGTCGCCAGCCGCGTGCGTTCGACACCTTTGGGCACCACCGTCGGCGTTGCCGAGCTGCGCACTCTGGCTCTTGTCGTCTCGGCTTCGGTGCTGGCCGCTGTCACGATCCTCAACACGAACTGGAACAGCGACGACCCGACCTTCGTGCTTGCCCTGGCCTTCCTGGTCGTGGCCGCCGCGGTTGCCGTCCGATCTGGGGCGGTTCCGTTCCACGTGCCGGCGGCCCTGCTAAGTCGGAGTGGTGAAGGGCTGGGCCTGGTCCTATCCCTTGTCTGGATCCCGACCGGCTTCGGGTTGATCGCACTCAGCTGGAACGCGAGCATCTTCGGCGTCCCGGGCGACTGGCTCGACCGCGCGGTCGTGGTCGTCCAGATGGTCGCGATCGCGACGCTGATCCTCGGCGCCGTGGGTGCCATGCTCCACGACGAGATCGAGGAGATCGTCGTCTACTCGATCGTCCAGGACACGGGCTTCATCCTGCTCGCCCTCACGGCCCGGAGCGAGGACGCCGCTCAGCCGGCCCGACTCTGGCTCCTTGCCTTCGTGATCGCCAAGTCGGCGTTGGTGGCGTGGGCTGCAACCGCTTCCTGGGCGTTCGAGTCGTCCAACCTGGGCGAGCTGCGTGGCTGGCTCCGCCGCGCTCCGATACTCGGGATCGCCCTCGTGGTCATCGTGGCCGCAACGCTGGGTTGGCCGGGCAGTCCGGTTTTCGAAGCACGCGGCACGCTTGTCGGTCTCGGCCTGCCGGACCCTCTGCACTTCATCGGTACGGCAGCGATCCTGCTTTCGCTGGCCTATTACGCGCGACTGCTCGCGGTCGGGTTGCTGACGCCGACTGAAACGGTCCGTCGCGCCGGTGGTGACTGGCCGCACTGGCCGCACCTGGCGAGGGAGACCGACGAGTCAGCCTCACCCGACGGCGTCGCGGTCCTTGCGAATCTGGCCGAGCTGGGAGACGAGACCTCCGCGTCCGACGACGACGAGGGCGTTCCTCATCGCCGCCCGAAGTTGTACTTGCGACATCGGCTGACGGCGGCCTGGCGGCTCAACCGCCCGCTCCAGACGAGCCTTCTCGTGCTCGCCACGGCGACCATCGCCGCGATCGTCGCGTTCGGTGGGTTCGGGGCGTCCGATGCCTCGCAATCGGGCATAACCCTCGACGATGCGGCGGCGCCACCGCCTAATCCGAGCGGGCTCGACAACGGCGGTCAGCCCACCGACACGCCTTCGGCCGAACCGACGGCCGCCCCAACCCTGCAGCTCGCGCCCTCCGCGCTCCCGCTCGCGAGTCCCTCGCCGTCCGAGTCGCCGAGTGCGACGCCGACCGCGACTGCGACTGCGACTACAGGGAACTAGCGGCGCTCGAGTTCGCGCGTGACGATCCGGCGCGAGAAGTCAGGCGTCGGTCTTGGGGCCGATGACCCAGCGGTCGATCTCTCGTCGATATGTGACCAGCTCGTCGGCGGTGAACCAGATGCCCAGCTCGGCGGCGGCACTCTCCGCGCTGTCCGAAGCGTGCACGAGATTCTGACCCATCTCGACGGCGAGGTCGCCGCGAATCGTCCCCGGGGTGGCCTCGACCGGCTTGGTCGCGCCGTTCATCGTTCGAACCATGGCGATCGCATCCGGACCTTCGAGCGCCGCGGCCACGAGAGGACCCGACGTGATGAACGCGACCAGGCCCTCGAAGAACGGCTTGCCCTTGTGGACGGCGTAATGCCGCTCCGCCAGCTCGCGATCGACCTTGACGAGCTTGAGGCCGACGATCCGCAGGCCGCGCTCTTCGTAGCGGGACAGGATTCGGCCGACCAGCTGGCGCTGGACGCCGTCGGGTTTTACGAGGACGAGGGTGCGCTCGGTCACTGGACAATACCGCTGCGGGAGGTTGATACGACGGGCAGTTTAGCCGGGATCAGCGCGTCCGGCGGCGGTGGGCGGAGCCCGACTTAGCCGGTCCCGAGCCTCGACCGGGCGCTGGAGGTCACTCCCACCTGATTGAGCGCGGTTGCTCGGCTTCCGGGATCGCGGCGGGCTCCGGGGCGGCCGGGTCGGCAGCATCGGGATCGGTGACTGCCGGCTCCGAGGCGTCAGACTGCGCGGCGGCCGTCTTGGCGGCTGTCTTCGAAGCCGTCTTCGCCGCCGTCTTGGCCGCCGTCTTGGCGGTGGGCACAGGTGCAGCGGGCTCAGCGGCGGGTTTGCTCGTGCCCAACATGGAAGCCACTGAGGCATAGGCCTGTCCCGCGTCCGACTCGTTTCCGAGCAGCCGCAGCGCGTCGCCGCGGACGAGTTGCAGGGCCATATCGCCGTGATCGGATATGACCTCCAGAACGGCCCTGGCCGAATCCGGGGACGTTCGGAGTGCCACGGCGAGGTGGAGAGCCGCCATGAGCGTATCGCCGGAGGCGAGGGCGTCGGTCCCGGCGCGGATTTCGGGGTCCCACGAATTTGCCGGCTCGGGTTCGGCCGCCGGCTCGACGACCGCTTCGGGTACGACCGCCGGCTCGAGGACCGGCTCGGGTTCGGCCGCCGGCTCGACGACCGCTTCGGGTTCGACCGCCGGCTCGAGGACCGGCTCGGG
>JADGQJ010000114.1 GCA_017881885.1 Chloroflexota bacterium | reverse complement strand
TGTAGATGGGCGTGACCCAGTGCCGGAACGCGTCGAGCCGTCCACGCACGGCGTCGAAGTACGTCCTGCTCACCCGTTTCGAGATCGGGCCGACATGACCGTCCCCGACCGGCCGGTGATCCACAGACGACACGGGCGAAACCTGGGCGCCGGTGCCGCAGAGGAACACCTCGTCGGCGATGTAGAGCTCGGAGCGGTCGATCTGGCGCTCCTTGACCGGGATCTCCAGGTAGCGCGCGATCTCGATGATCCCGGCCCGCGTGATCCCTTCGAGGATGTCGTCGCTGACCGCAGGCGTGATCAACACGCCATCGCGGACCATGAACAGATTCTCGGCGGAGCCTTCCGCAACGTGCCCATCCTGGGTCAGCACGATGGCCTCGTCGAAGCCGTTGAGCATCGCCTCCGTCTTGGAGAAGGCCGGGTTGACATAGCTGCCGGTGATCTTGCTGCGCGACGGAATCGAGGTGTCCGGGGTGCGCCGCCACGAGACTGTGCCCGTGGGGATCCCCTTCTCCGTGTCGATGTAGTCGCCCATCGGAACCGCCAGAACGTAGAAGTCGTGGGTCAGGCCGTGCAGCTTGACGCCGATCGCCTCGGTGCTCTTGTAGACCGAGGGCCGGCAGTAGGCGTCTTCATGGAACTCGTTGCGCCGCAGGACCTGCTTGACGATCTCCGTGAATTCGTCGACGGAGGGCAGCTCCGACATGAGCATGATCTTGCTCGAGTTGCGCAGGCGGACGATGTGTTCCTTGATGCGAAGCCCGTAGAGCTGCTTCTCATCGGCGTTCCAATACGCCCGGATCCCCTCGAAGACGGCCGTACCGTACAGGAAGGCATGGGTCATGAGCGGAATGCGAGCCTCGGCCAGCCTTACATATCCGCCCTGGAAGTAGCAGGTCAGATTGGACTGGTCGGGCGTGGCCGTCTTGCCAGCGGCGGGGGCCTGGGCGTGCTCAGTGACCATCGAATCGGCGCTCCTGGTGCTGGCCAGCGGCATCGGCCAGCGTGTTTCCGAGTATAACGCTCGACTCCCGCCTGTCGCGGAGTCGACTCTTCGCGGAGGTGGCCGCCGCCGGCCGCGACCCGCGATCAGGCCTTGCCGCCGGCCAGCGTGGAGATCACGAGTGCCAGATACGCCAGGTAGAAGACTCCGCCGACGAGCAGCGCACGGCCGTCGAGCCTGCGCCGGATGAGCATCGGCAGAATGATCGCCGCCGACGACAGGAGCGTGATGCCGGCCGAGGCAAAGGCGATACCTGCGCCCGATACCGACCAGATTTGCGGCGCGAAGACCAGAGCGACAGATGTCGGGAAGGCGCTCTGGAAGACCATCGCGCCGGTGATGTTGCCCATGGCCAGCGTGTCCTTGCCCTGCCGGACCCAGATGACGCTGTTGAGCTTCTCAGGCAGTTCCGTGGCGATCGGCGCGACGATCAGGGCGAGGAGCGTGCCGTTGAATCCGAAGGAGGCCGAGACGCCTTCCACGGCACCGACGAAGCCCCAGGCTCCGCCGACGATGCAGACGAGAGCGACGACGACCTGGGCCGTCACGATCCGGAAACGCGGCTGAGCAAGATCTGCCGGCGCCCGCCGATCCAGTCGATGGAACCGCAACGGCGCGAGCTCCGCTTCCTGGGCCGCCTCGGCTCGCAAGTGGCCGATGACGTACCAGGCGTAGATCCCGATCAGGACGATCGCGGTGAGCTGGCGCGGGAGCAGCAAATCGCCGGGCAGGAAAGCGACGGCCACGGCGATCGCGTAGGCCACAGCGAAGTAGGCCATGTCGTGGCCGAGAACGCCCGGGTCCACGACCAGATCCTCGCGGTTCACGCGCCGCTTTCGCATCAGCAGGACGGCCGCGCCGGTCACGAACATCGCCAGCGTCGAAAGCATGAACGGCGCTCCCAGGATGGCGCCCACGCCCACCTTGCTGGCCGCGATGCCGCCGCCGAAGACGATCGCAATGAACGGGATCATCGTTTCCGGGAGCGCCGTGCCCACGGCAGCCAGGACGGAGCCGATGGCGCCTTCCGCCAGCTCGAGCTTGTGGCCGAACCACTCGATGCCGTTGGTGAAGAGCTCGGCACCCACCAGGATGACGATGAATGACACCACCAATAACACGAAGTCCAAGCTCAGCCTCCAGCCCCCAACGCGGCGCTCAGACAGATCGCCGTCAGCACGATTGCGGCCACCGCCACCATCCGCCGCTCGCCCGCCACGGCGAAGCCCAACAGCGACGCAAGCACGCGGACCGACGGGGTGAGTATCACAGCAAGGAGGCCGAGCCACAGGAATCCGGCCGGCTTCAGGGCGGCGAGATCTGACCCCAGGCGGTTGAGATCGAACGGCGGGAAGGGCCGATCCAGCGGGCCTACGTGCGTTACGCCCATGCCGGCTATGCCCATGGCGAGCAGGCAGAAACTGACGATCGCTCCGGCTCCCAGCACGAGCCCGATGGTCCGTTCCAGCCGGGCGTCGTTCATCCGATGCCCCGCAGCGCCATCTGGGCGGCCGTGACGACCAGGACGGCGATGAACAGCAGCCGGAGGACCGGCAGGTCCACACGGTCCGCCAGACGCGATGCCAGGCTGGCACCGACGAAGACCCCCACCGCCGTCGGGGCGGCCACGTATGGGTCGATGCCGCCGCGGAATAGATAGATCAGACCGCCCGCCGACGCGGTCACGCCGATCATGAGGTTGCTGGTGGCCGTGGCCACCCGCATCGGAACGCCCATGATCAGATTCATTACCGGCACCTTGACGATGCCGCCTCCGACGCCAAACAGAGCGCTCACGATACCGGCCAGCAGGCTCCCCAGGACGCCCCGTCCGAGATTGTGAATGCGATAGCCGGGACCGGAAAGGGAGGCGGCCAGGCCGCCGTCGATTGCAGCTTCGGCCGTTGCGGTCTCTCGATCGCCATCTTCAAAAACTGCCGGTCCGTCGTCGGGTGCCCAGGCGCCGCTGCCTGCCCCCCGACCGGCCGAAACGCCCAGGGTCTCGCGGGCGTCTCGGGCGCGGGCCATGGTCAAAGCGACATAGAGGAGCAGCGCCGCGAACATGATCGCCAGGACTCTATCCGGCAGCAGGAACGCGATCAGCCCGCCGGCCAGAGCCGCGATCGCGGTGAACATCTCGAGGGTCATGCCGAGTCGCAGGTTCGCGACGTCGCGCTGGAGATAGACGGAGGCGGCCGCGCTGCTGGTGACGATCACGCAGACCAGACTTGCGCCGACCGCCTCTCGAAATGGCAAGCCGAAACCCAGGGTGAGCAGCGGGACGATCAATACGCCGCCGCCCAGACCGAGCAGCGCGCCGAAAGCGCCCGCGGCCACGCCCCCGCTCATCAGCAGCAGCAACTCAAACACGGCCGTGGCTCAGACCGAAACCGGCGCAACCGACGTGGGCCGGCGCGCCGGACTCCACTGAACTATGGTCGGACGTGCTGGGGCGCGTACGGCAGCAGAGCGACGATGCGGGCACGCTTGAGGGCCACTGCCAGCTGGCGCTGGTGGTTGGCGCACGTGCCGGTCTTGCGTCGCGGCTCGATCTTGGCGCGCTCCGACAGGAAGCGCCGCAGCCGGTTGACTTCCTTGTAGTCGATCATGACCGTCTTGTCCGCGCAGAAGGTGCAGACCTTGCGGCGGCGCCGGTCGCGGTACATATCGTCGCGCTTGCCCCGTGGCTTCTCTCGAGTGTATGCGGGCATCTATGTCGTTCCTTATCAGCAGGGCCACGCTCGAGGCGCGGCGATTGGCTTCGTTGAAACCGGCGTCAAACCGGCATGGTTAGAAGGGCAGTTCGTCCAGGTCACTCGAACCGAGATCTTCGGACGGGCCGGCCGGGGCGCCGCTGCGCGCCGGTCGCGCGCCCGACGGATCCGGGGCGCCTTCCTCGCGCGGTCGCGGATCGAGAGAAGTCACCGTGCTGGCGACCAACTCGGTCGTGTAGCGCTTCTGGCCGTCCTTGTCTTCCCAGGATCGAGTCTGGAGTCGACCTTCGACGTAGACCTTGCGGCCTTTCCGGAGGTTCTCCGCGGTTCGCTCGGCGAGCGCGGCCCAGGCAACGACCCGGAACCACTCGGTCTCTTCTTTCCACTCTCCGGTGGAGTCCTTGTAGTTGTGGTTGACGGCGACCGTGAACTGGGTCACCGCCTGGCCGTTGGGCGTATACCGCATCTCAGGGTCACGGCCAAGATTGCCGATAATCATCGCCTTGTTCAGCGACATCGAACGTGCCTCCAGCTGCGCAGGGCGCTTGGCCTCAGTCGATGGCGGCGGGCGCCGCTTCGGTCTCTGACTCGTCGATCAGCGTGTCGTCGTCGAGTTCATCTTCATCGCTCGGTAGCTCCACATCGACGTCCGCGTCTGCGTCGCCTTCGCCGTCGTGGCCGCGAGCGGCCCGGACGGGGCGCTCGACGCGCGTGACGAGGTGTCGTAGGACTTCTTCGCTGATCAGGAGGCCGCGCTCG
This sequence comes from Chloroflexota bacterium, assembly GCA_017881885.1. Classification (GTDB taxonomy): domain Bacteria; phylum Chloroflexota; class Limnocylindria; order Limnocylindrales; family CSP1-4; genus Fen-1039. The sequence continues at coordinate 3,632 of JADGQJ010000114.1, read as the reverse complement.
AGTTCGGCGATCGCCGTAGCCGGCGCCTCGAAGAGCACGACGTAGTACGACCCCTCGCGATGGTGGTCGATGGGATAGGCCAGACGTCGGCGGCCCCAGGGGGCCTGCTTGACGATCTGACCGCCGCCGGCCGCGATGGCTCGGGCGGTTCGCTCGAGGGAGGCCTGAACCTTGTCATCTGCAAGATCCGGGCGCAGCACGAGCATGAGTTCGTAACGGCGCATGCGCCAAAGACTCCTTCCCATGGGAAATGCTCCGATGTGCGCATGGCAACGCCATCCGGTCGGAGCCGAAAGGACTGCCGCATTCTATCAGCCCGCCGGCCGCGGCGCCGCAGGCCTCCCTGCCGACGCAACCACCGCGATGCTCCCCCGGAGCCGCCCCGGCGTCGTGCCGGCGGCGGCCATTTGGGCGGTCGTCTGGGGCGTCACTGCAGCCGGAATGGCCCGCGCTGCACCGATGGGGTAAACGATGGTAACCCTACACAGCGCCGGGATTACTGGCTAGCCTTTTGGGTGGGCATCCACGCCACCGACGACCCGCAAGTCGCCTGACCAACCAGAGCCTCAACCAGCCATGGCTCGGGGGTCGGCAGGCAGTTTCTGGTGAAAGGAGGCCGCCTTGTTCTTCATCCTTCGTCGCAAAGGTCAGGGTCTCGCGGAATACGCACTCATCCTTTCTTTGATCGCAATCCTCGCTGTCGCTGCTCTCATGTTCTTCAGCGGCAATCTGAATTCGACCATCAGCATGATTGGGAAAAAGCTCTAGGGACGTCGTCGGCTGGACAGAGGCGGGCTGCGCAAGCGGCCCGCTTTTTGTTTGGGGTGTGCCGCTCGCCTGCCCTGACCGGCCAAAGGCGGCACCGTCTGCGAATGCTGGTGCCGGAGGAGGGGTTCGAACCCACACGCCCTTGCGGGCCGCGGAGTTTAAGTCCGCTGCGTCTGCCAGTTCCGCCACTCCGGCTCAGTACCAAGCGTAGCGCGGCGCCGGCGCGCGCGAGCTACTAGAACGGCGGCTCCATCACGTCCCCGGTAGGTCCGCCCGTGCAGAGACCAGTGATCCGGCTGCCGTCGCGCAGGACGACTTTGCCATTCTCATCGAGGATCTCGAGACCCGGCGAGAAACGAGCCCGGTAGCCGGCCGGCCAGATCACGTCACGGCGCTGCGTCGTCGCCTGGCCGGTTGAGTCCTCCAGCCACGCGATCCGCGGATCCGTCTTGCTCCCCCGCAGCACAGCCTCGACCCCAACTCCGGCACACGCGCCATTGACGATCTCGTTTATGGTCGGCAGAGCAAGGTCGCCGGACGGCAGCGTCCGAACGCCGGGCACGTACGACGGATCCTGAGCGGAGACGAAGCCCCAGCCGCCCACCGCCCTCAGAGTGCCGCTCGCGTCGTCGACGACGAACCATCCGCTCGACCCACCGTCGTAGGCCATCTCAGGGAAGCGAGGCTGCGGCCCGGCGACGCGCACGTACCACTGGATGCTGGGGTGGCCTTCGTAGGTACCGCCCGAGACTCCACGGCCCGGCTGCAGCGCGTAGAGCTCCACCAGGCCCACGGCGTTCATGGAGACGACGACGTCCGTGGGATCGAGCGCGGATCGAAGGGCAGCGGCAACGCCGTTCGCGTCGAGGCGCGGCTTCAGAGTCTTGCCGGCGCTGTCCGACCCAATCCAGACGTTGGGGCCGAACGTCTTTCCGTCCAGCCAGGCCAGTCGGTCGATGACGAAGGTCGAGTCGCAGGCCGCCTTCTGATCGGCGCCGCAATCGACGGCCCGAACGTCGTGGAAGTGGCCGACGATCACGACGGGCAGCGGGTCATACGAGCCGGGCGATGACGAGTCGCTCACCGGCAGGAGCAGCCCCACGTAGGAGCCGTCCGGCTCGAGGGCGGCGAGGTAGGGGCCGCTGGGCGCCTGCCGCCCGCTGGCCCCGTTGCCGTTGAACTCGACCAGCCGCTCTGCGTTCTCGGAGACGAAGAGCTTTCGAGAGGCGCAGGTCTCAACGAGGGCAGGGCCGGGCGTTTCGGCCGGACATCCGAACGGGAACGGCGGGTCGTACCAGCCCTGGATCGCCACAAGGGAGTCGCCGACGATCGCGCCGCTCTTCTCGGCGGCGAGCGCCCGGCTCACGGTCTGCACCGGCAGGCCGTCCACGGTCGTGGGAAGGGCCTGACTGCTCGAGCCGGTCGTCGGGCCGGTCGTCGGGCGGAGCGCCAGGCCGGCGACGATCACGGCCACGATCAGGACCGCGAGGGTTCCAGCGAGAAGTCGCGAGGCCGGCCGCCCGAAGAACGAAGCGAGCACGGTGCGCCGACTCGGCCGTTCGTCGGCGGCCGCACGAACCGCGGCCATCGTCAACGCCGCCAGCTCCCGGGGCGCGGGTTTGCCGGCCATCGCCCGGTAGGCCGCGTCCAATCGCTCGTCACTCCAACCGGTCATCGGTGCTCCTCCTCACGCAACGCCTTCTCGAGCGCCCCGCGGGCCTTGAAGAGTCGGGACTTCGCCGTCCCTTCGGCGATGCCCAGCACCGAAGCGATCTCCCTCACCGGCCAACCGTCGAGGTGATGGAGCGCGAGCACCGTCCGCTGGTCGTGCGTCAAGCTCCTCAACGCAGCGCTCAGAAGGTCTGCCTCGGGCGGATCCGGGGCAGCGACATCCGCGGTGGCGGCGTCGAGATCAACCATCGGCATCTCGCGGACAAGCCGCCGGCCTCGTGCGCGACGGATCATCCGGCAGGCATTGACGCTGACCCGTTGCAGCCACGCTTCGAAGCGGTCCGAATCCCTCAGGTCCGCGAGCTTGCGCCAGGCCGCGATGAAGGTCTCCTGCGCCGCGTCGGCCGCGTCGTCATCGTCACCGAGGATCGCAAGATCGAGCCGGTAGATCGCGTTCATTCGCCTTCTCACCAGAGACTCGAAGGCAGAGACATCGCCGGCGCGGGCAAGCTCAACGAGCGACCGCTCGTCGCCGGCCTCGCTCACGGCTCGCCCCTCCTGTCAATTCTGCGGGCGCCTTCGACGCCTTCACCCACTCGATGCCGCTCGACCGCCGCGGGTTCACAGCCGTGACCGTACCCGAGCGCAATCGCGGCTGCCTTTAGGCTAGGGAAGAGTGGAGGCGACGAGCGGATTCGAACCGCTGAATAGAGGTTTTGCAGACCTCCCCCTTAACCACTTGGGTACGTCGCCTCGACGCGGGCCGGCAAGGGAACCGGCTTGTTGCAGGTCAGACTGGCTGCCCCTCGAGGATTCGAACCTCGCCTAACGGATCCAAAGTCCGCTGTCCTACCACTAGACGAAGGGGCAGAGGTTCGATCTGTCGGCGGACGCCCTCCGGCTCGGCAGCATGGAGGGAATGGAGCGGAAGACGGGACTCGAACCCGCGACCCTCACCTTGGCAAGGTGATGCTCTACCAACTGAGCCACTTCCGCTCGAAAAACCATGCCAGCCGTCTTTGGTGCCGAGAGCCAGGATCGAACTGGCGACACCGCGATTTTCAGTCGCGTGCTCTACCGACTGAGCTATCTCGGCCCGGTCTGACGGTTTGGCTGCCCGTCGGCGCGGGGAAAGGTACCACGCCGGGACGAAACGCTGCAAGGCAACGTGCGGGTGCGGCCTCATCGCCAAC
>JADGQJ010000113.1 GCA_017881885.1 Chloroflexota bacterium | reverse complement strand
GCCGTTCCAGAGAACGAAGCTCCAGCCCGCCGAACCGAAGCCGCCCTGACTGGCGATCGTGAACTCGCCGCTGCCACTCCCGACGAGCATGCCGTTGGCCACGCCGCCGCCCGTTGCGTAAACGCCCGGGAGCGTGACGATCGAGCGACCGTTCGTGTCGATAATGCTCACGGTCTCGCCGCCGTTACCGCCGGGGCCGTTGCCGCCGCCGGGGCCGTTGCCGCCGCCGGGGCCGTTGCCGCCGCCGCGGCGGCCGGGGCCGGTCGGTGAGCCGGTCGGCGGTGAGACGGACGAACGGGTCGCGATCGCGATCGTGGACGAGGTGACCCACGTTGCGGCATCCGCCTTGACCGTGCCGCTGAGACGGCCGCCCGCGTCGCGGATCTGGAGCGGTCGCCCGATGCCCGATCCCCAGACGAGGATATGGGCGCCGTCGGGCGACCAGGCGATCGGCGAGCCGCCGATCCGGGTGACCGCGAGGGTCTCCTTGCCGGCAGGTCCGCCCGGCGTCGTCGCAAATGTCGGCCCTGGGGAGGACGAGGAACCTGGACCGGCGGGCCCGGATTCCTGCGAGCCCGGCGCCGTGGTCTGGCCGGAGCCGAACGGCGAGACCGTCGAGGTGGTCGAGGACGGCGTGGCGGTGGAGGCAATCGGCGAATGGTTGGTCGCGACCGGGGACGGCATGAGTTGCGGCACCACGAGTGCCGCCCCGATCAGGGCGACTATGCCGATCGCCGCGACGGCGGGAGCCACCGAGCGGGCATGCGGGCCACGCACAAAGTCGGTGAAAGCCCCGAGCCGCGTCGGCTGGACAACCGAGTTGGGCGGCAGTTTCACGTCGCGCCACGGCGCAGCGAGAAGACGATCGCTCAGATGGTAGCCGCCGTAGAGGCTCTGGCAATGCTCGCAGCCGGCAACGTGGCGGCGCTCGGCTTCGCGCAGGAAGTCCACGCCGCCGTTCTTCGCGGCCTCGCCCAGGCGATCGGACGGGACGTGACCGGACATCGCGCTCACGGCCGGTCCCTTTCCTGGGCGTAGCTCGCCAGGCGTTCCGCAAGATGACGGCGCGCCCGATGGAGCAGAGTGGCGACGGTGCCGCGGGTCACGTTCATGACTTCCGCGGCCTCCTGCTGCTCGTACCCGAGGGCGTAGACCAGGACCACGGCCACGCGCTCGCGTTCGGGCAGGCGGGTGATCGCCGCCGAGACGTCGATCGATATAGAAGGATCGGTCGGGAGGAAGGCAACAACGGCGTCTTCGGAGTCGCGGTGTTTCTGGCGCCGCAGGTACTCGAAGGTCCGCCGAGCGGCGATGCGCCGAAGCCACGGCTCGATCTTCGACTCGTCGCGAAGCTGGTGATGATGCTCGCGCGCGTGAAGGATGGAGTCCTGCGCGAGATCCTCGGCGCTCGAACCAGCACCGAGAGCCCGACAAAGCCTCGTGAGATCTGAGAAGAACCGGCTGTAATCCGCATCGAACCTTTCTCGTACCCCCACGAGGATGTTGGCTCCCTTCACATACACAAGAGGGCCCAAGGCGCCGCTCGTGTTGACACGCGCCAAAAATGGGCTCGCTCAGAGGCGAACGGTACCGGGGCGGGGTGAAGCTAGGGACCCAGAACGGGTAGGAAACCCGTAACCGGAAACGTCGGTGCCCGGCGCCGGCGCGGGCGCGGGGTTAGCTAGGACGCGGGTGCGTCGCGAGAGCCGCGGGTCACGTACTACGAGCCGACCGTGATCGTTCGCGAGTCGACAGCGCCTCGGATGTAGAAACCCGACGACCGTCTTCCCACGAATAGGACGCTGAGGTTGTGGCAGCTGACCAGCAGCACCGATCCACGGCCTTCAGCCGCAGGGCTTACTTCAGGTCGGTCTGTGGAGTCGTCGACAACACGTCCGGCGATCGCGGCGGCTGACTGAAGTCGAAATCGGCAACAAGGCTCCCGAGCTGCGAGGCGTTCTCTCGAACGTCGGGGCGCGAGTCGGCCCGTCCATCGGTTGCCGGATCGATCCGCTGGCTGCCGAGGAAGTCGTCCTCGATGAACTTGAGGTAGGCGTCGAAGCTCAGCGTCTGGTGGTCCACCATGCCTCGCCGGGCGTAGGGGCTGATGACCATCGCGGGGACGCGGAAGCCGTAGCCGTTGCCGTCGATCACGGGCGGCAGGACGTTGTCGTAGAAGCCGCCCCAGTCGTCCCAGGCCAGGAATATCGCCGTGCTCGACCACTCCGGCCCCTGCATCACGGCATCGATCAGGCCGGTTACGTATGACTGTCCGGCCGAGACGAGGTTCGGGGCATGCTCGCTGACCTTGCCGTTGGGCGTCACCCAGCTGACGGACGGCAGCGTCCCGTTCTTTGCGGCGGTGTAGAAATTGTCGATGGACTGGATGTTGCCCAGCTGGCCGTCCGCGTTGACGTCACCGAAACCCGGCAGCGGGTTCCAGATGCTCGGCACGTCGGCGCTCTGCTGCCCGGGCTTGCAGCTCATGCCGTTGTCGGCGCAGTCGGGGGCGCTGCCGGGGCGCAGGTAGTAGGCCCAGCTGACGTTGTTCTTGAACAGCAGGTACGTCAGATCGGTCCACGCGTACGGCTGCGGGTTGGCGGTAGTCGGCAGCCCGGGCTGCTTCATGTCGCTCACGCAGCTCATCGGGTCGGCCGGGTTCGTGCACTTTGCCGACCAGCCCGAGACCATCGACAGGTGGGCCGGCAGGCTCCAGGAAGAGTCCGGCTCGAACATGTGGTCCGCGAGCACAAAATCGCCGGCCCAGGTCCAGTAGTTGGGGATCTCCCGCTGGTCCATGTATCCCATGACATCGGGCGGGCCGATCCCGGCACAGACGCGGGTGAAGTTGGTGCTGCAACCAGGTCTGGCGCGCTCTTGCTGACTGACGAAGCCATTCATGGCGCCGTGGGCGACGTCGGCCGTATAGCTGGCGGCCCCGTGCGGTCCACCCAGCTCTTTGTCGGCGGTGTTGTGATACGGCTGGACGCAACCGCCGGCGGCGGGATCGGGCACGCAAACGCTCGGCGTCCCACCGGACATCGGGATGCCGACCGCGCCCGGATACGTCCCGAAGTACGTGTCGAAGGAGCGGTTCTCCTGCATGATCACGATCACGTGCTTGATGAGGTGGATGTCGCCGGCCGGGTTGCCCGGCCCGATCGACGGGCTGGCGGTCGCGGTCTGGGTCGGCGAGCCTGCCGGCGACGCCGTCCCGGATGGGGCGCTCGTAGGCGCCACCGAGACCCCCGGCCCAGAACCGCACCCGGCTACGAGGATGGCGACTCCGAGTGCGAGAAAGGGCTCGAGGTGGGAGCGGCTGGACATTTGCTCATCTCATTCGTGGCTGGTCGGTGGGTGACGGCATTTGGCCACGGATCGTTACTTTCGAGACGCACATTCTGCAAGCGGAACGTAAGGCGCGACATTTGACCCACCTCGCGCACCAAAGCCCCCAGGGACTGCCGGCACCGCCCCTACAGCTCCTTCTCGTCCGCCTGGTCAGCGCTTGGCCAGAGCGGCTTCCAGCGTGATCACTTTCTCGAGGAGAGAGTCGATGGCGTGGTCTTGCTCGATCAGGTGAGCCTGGATCTGGGACGCCTCGTGGAAGGTGGCGTCCGCGTCCTCGTAGGTCATCTCGGCCCGCTTGTCCGAGGCCCTGGACAGGATGTTCTGGCCGACCATGATGACCGAGAGCATGACCAGCTGGATGAACGTCTGGCTCAGCCATTGGATGAGCTGCAGGACCGAACCCGAGCTGATGGCCGACGGCAGCGCGAAGAATGCGAGGACCGAGAACGCGTACGCGCACCACATCGTGCCAACGACGGTCGTGAGGGCCAACGCGATCTTGCCGTTGAAACCGACGTGCTCGTCGGTCGTCTTAGCTGGGCCTGTTTTGGCCCGCTTGGCGATGTGGGGATGGGGGACGTGCACGAAGGTAATGGCCACAGCTGTCCTCCTGACTGGTATTTGGTCGTGGAGGCCGGCGGGCGTCGCCCGGTCTTCCGACGTCGCCTCCCGCCGTCATCGTAGCGCCGAACAGCGGACCGCCACATACGGACTGGACGACGGATCGGCGGCCGGACGCGGGGCCTCAAGCGCCCCACGGAGGCCGGCTGCCCGAAGACCTTGGGCGGGCGCGAAATCGGCCTTCTGCAGTCAGGCGACCCAAGCCTTGCGTGGAAAGCCGACACCACCAATGCAAGGGCGACCCACCAGACGGCGGAGCCCAAGAAGAGGCCTCGTAACGTGATCTCGCGGCCGAACGTCTACCGCGCGGAGCGAGCGAGGAATCGGGTCTACATCCTCACGCCGCCCGTTACTCTATTGAACATGTTGGATCGACGACGTTGGGGGCATAGATGACAGCGGACGAGCTGGACCTGGTCGATGAGATCTTCGGTCCGGCGCAGGAAGAGCCTGCCGGGCAGCCGACCGCTCCCGAGTCGATAAGGTGGGAGTCGACCTCGACTGACGGCTCCTCCGTTTCAGTCTCGCCCCGTCGCCGATTCCGACTTCGCAATCCGCTCGCGCGCGTAGGATTCCGCAGATCCCGTGTCTGGCGTGCGGCCAGGATTGCCCTCGTCTTCGCCGTGGGCGCCATCGCTTCCCTGGTAATTGTCGCGGCAGTGGCCATGGTCGCCCTCAGCACCTTCTCGAACCGGGTCGTGCCCGGTGTCCGAGTCGGCTCGGTCGACGTGTCCGGGCTGAGCCGCGACCAGCTCGTGGCCAAGCTGGAGTCTGCCTACGGCTACCTCAGCGAGGGCGACGTGTCGATTGAGACACCGATCGGGGCGGTGACGATCACCTACCGGCAAGCCGGCCGGGAGGCGGACGTCGAGTTCATGGCCGACGCCGCAATGCGAATAGGCCATTCGGGCAATCCGGTCGACGACGCCGTCTTCATGCTCCGATCGGCCGTCAGCGGCCAGTCCGTCCCAATCGTTGTCCGCGTCGACCCAACCGCAGTGGCCACCCGTGTCCGCGAATTGAGTGGCACGAGCGAGATCATCCCGCGGGATGCATGGGTAATCGCCAAGGACGGCACCTTCGGCTATTGGCCGGCGACGAACGGTCGCCGCGTCGACGAGACGACTATTTCCGGCGCGGTCATCGATCGCCTTGTGCAGCCGGACGCCCCTTCCCATGTCAAGTTGAGCAGCGAGTTCGTCGCGTTGAACCCGAAGATCAGCGACCACGACGCCCAGGCCGCGGCCGCGGCGGCGCAGCGGATGGTCGCGGACGTCGCGCTGACTTGGGGCGGGGCCGACCAGAGCGCCAGCCCAACTCCAAAGCCGATCCAAGCCAAGACGTACACGATCGACTCCGGAACAATATGGAGCTGGATCGTCTTCGGCACGAGAGCCGACGGCAGCTACGGTCCATACCTCGACTCGGCTCAGGTGCAGACGTACATTTCGGGGATCGCCCCTAAGGTCGCGATTCCGGCAGTCGAGCCTTCGGTCGTCTACGACGCCGCGGGCAAGCCCTCCAAACTGGCCGGCGGCAAGGACGGCCTGGGGATCGACGTGCCCGCGACTTCGATCGCCCTTCAGGCTCACCTCGACAGCCTGGCCAGCGGAGGGAACCCCGGCTCGACTCTGGCGATGGTCACCACTCCGGTCTCGCCCAAGATCACCCTGACCAGCCTGAGCGGCATGGTCCTGATCGGCCAGGGCTCCTGGACGACGGTCTTCTACCCCGACGTGAGCAACGGTTTCGGCGCAAATATCCGCACCCCGGCCAAGCTCCTCAACGGCCAGGTTGTGGCTGCCGGGCAGCAATTCAGCTTCCTGAGGGCAGTGGGGCCGATCAACCCGGCTCACGGGTACACGTTGGGCGGCGTCATCGAGCAGGGCAAGAGCAACCACACGGGGGCCATGGGAGGCGGGATCTGTTCGGCATCCACGACCATGTTCAACGCGGCCGCGCGGGCCGGGCTCCAGATCGATGAGCGGCACGCGCACTTTTATTACATCAGCCGCTACCCGGTCGGCCTCGACGCCACCGTGTTCTCCAACGGGTCCCAGGTGTGGGATCTGAAGTGGACCAACGACACACCGAACCCGATCATCATCCGTGCCTCCTCCACCAAGGGCTCGAGGAGCACGATCACCATCCAGCTCTGGAGCTTCCCGCTCGATCGGAAGGTCACGTTCAGCCCCGAGTTCAAGGCGAACGTCGTCAAACCCGTCGATCGTCGGCAGTATGTCAGCTCGCTGAGGCCGGGCCAGCAGGTCCGCAAGGAATACCCCACCATCGGTTTCGACACGTCGAGGACTCGCACGGTCACCGACTCGACGGGCAAGGTCATCCACCGCGACACCTGGAAGTCCCACTACACCAGGGTCAACGGGCTCCTGCAGGTCGGCGTGGCGGCTCCGGCCTCGATCCCTCAGCCGGGTTCGCCCGCTCCGGTCCCGACAAATTCGACGTCGACCACACCGACCCCGGCCATCCTGACTCCGGCTCCGAGCCCGGCACCAGTCCTGCGGCGTCGCAAGGTCCAATAGCTTCGGCAAGACAAAGAAGTGGCGCCGCCCTGGAGTAGGACGGCGCCACGAGTTACCTCGGGATCGATAGACCGATCAGTCGTCGAGATCCGGCGCGAGGGTGAGAGAGCCGAGCAGGCCGTGCTGCTCGCCGTCGGGTCCGGCGGTGAAGAGCAGCGTCATCGGAGTGCCGGCGACGCCGTTCCCAAACTGCAGGCCCCACAGGCCGTCGATCCAGACCGGCTTGCCGTTGGTGCCGATCAGGGTGCCTTCGAACCTGCCGCTCTTGGTGCTATAGGCGTTGATCCGCCCGTTGCCGAAGTTGCCGACGAGCAGGTCCCCACCGAAGCGGCCGAACCCGGCAGGCGCGATCTGAAGACCCCAGGGGGAATCCAGCTGCCGGTGCCGGACGAGCCGCTTGAGCAAGTGGCCGGTCGTGCTGTAGACGTCAACGAAGCCGTGGCCGAGTCCTGCGACGTCGTCGCCGGTGGGGCCGCGCTTGGCGTAGGTGACGTAGAGCTTGCCACCCAGATTCTGGATGTTGAAGGGGCCGTAGCTCGACGGGATCAGACGATCCTTGAAAGCGCCAGGCCAGCTCTGGAGCGCGAACATACCGTTGAAGACGTCAATACGCCCGGCGGCGAAGTTGGCTGCGTACAACCAGCTGCCACCCGTCCCGGTCGAGATTGCCAGGCCCTTGTACTCGGCGCCCGGGACCGTCGCGACGTTCAGGGCCATCGTGTTTGGCGAGAGGCCGCCCTGCCACGCATCGATGGAACCGTGCTCCGAGGCGAAGATGAATTTCGCCGGAGCCCCGCCGACCATGAAGTCGGGGCCGGCGTTGAAGACCTGACCGGTAGGGGCGCCGTCAGGAATCGCTACCGTGAGCGGCACTTTGGCGAAGGGCACGCCCGTGGTGGCGCCGTGGTAAAGCGTCGTGGAATCCGATCCGTTGTTCGAGACCCACAGCGGCGTCGTGGGCCCGAAGCTCATGCCCCATGCGTTGACGAGACTGGCGTCTACGATCGGCGCCCATCCGGGTACGTCCGAGACGAGGTTCGTCTGCATGAATTGCGAGTCGGCGTCCTCGTGCGCCGCGGCTGTGAGGGGTACGGCCGCCATCGCCAGTGACCCGGCGGTGATCAGCATCAGCAGTAGCCCGGCGCGGCGCCTGAGCGAGGTTGGGGCGAACAGCCACCCCGGCGGCGGGAGCAGGTGGGGACGCGAGGCCACGATAGACCTCCTCCTTTGCCCGGCAATGACGAGCCGCTTGGGCGCGGAACGAGTGCCGGAGGATTTGACCGTACACCTGAGTTCAGCCCCTCCGGCAACCGGCGGAGAGTGGACCGGTCGGCGCGACTGGTTCCCCCAACCGAGTAGGGTCGGGCCTGCCCATCCGGGACCGCCGTTCCGGTCGCCGGGACGGCTCGGGACATATGCAGCAGCCCGGTCTTATCGCGGGACGGTGACCGTCGCCGGCGAGTCGGACGGGCTCGGGCGCGGAACCTCGGCGCTCCCGACCTGCCGTTCAGGCCGGCGACGCCGGGCGGGCGCGGGCACGGCGCCGGCGGCTAGCACCAAACAGGCGCCTGATGACCGGGACGAAGGCAGTGGCGAAGCCGGCCTGGGCCACCACGATGAGAACGAGGAGCAGGCCCGGC
>JADGQJ010000112.1 GCA_017881885.1 Chloroflexota bacterium | reverse complement strand
ACGCCGTAGACGCGCGAATGGGGCACGCCGAGCGTGTCGCCGACGTAGTTGAGAGCGTCGGTGTCGAGGTAGCCGAAGGCCTCCTGGGCGGCATGAAGGGCCTCGATCAGCGCGGCCGGGCGATCGCCCATGCGGCGCATTCGGGTCTCGACGATCTTCCAGCGCTTGTCGTCGGTTGGTGCCTGTGGCTTGGCGTGCAGGACGGGCATTTGCCCTCCCTCCAGTGCGATTGGCAAGGGAGCACCGATGAGAAGCCGGCCCGCGCGCGTGTTTCCGCGCGATCCGACAGTGCTCGGAGCGGTTGATTAGATGATAGGGACCCGGATAGGCGGCTCCGTGGGCCGCTGCGCCCGACTCCGGGGGCCATGTCTCCCTTGTCCTGCCGTGCCGTGCAGGCCGGACGGGTACAAGCGGCCCCCCGAGCCCACTTTCCGGCCGTTTTGCGGCCTCAACAGCACCGGAGCCTGGCAATCACACGCTCAAAAGAGCGGATGCATCGAATCGGAGTGGATTGCTAAGCCGAGTGGGGGCAGGTTTTGAACCGGCGGTTCCCACCTGCCGGCTTGTGGTGCCGATTTGGGTCACAAATGCGCTCGCAGCAGCGATGTGAGCGGCGCTCCGTTCGGCCTGTAAGGTTGCACGCCGCGATGCCGCCACCCTACGGGTCTTGCCAATTCGGGATGGAGGTCTTTCAAGGCTGGGCGGCCTCGAGCGAGAACCCGGCCCCGCCGACCGGCTGAGGCGCCGCCCGCGCACCCGCCGCGGCGGCGCGGGCGTTTCCCTCCCGCGCAGGGTTCTCATCCTCGCGCTCGGCACCCGATTCGGGTCAGATTCTCGGAGGCATGCAGATGGATGCCCGGCGTGGACGTGCGCGACGTCCGGAGGACCCAGATGGCGACCGCGGTTCCGAAGCTTCGGCTGGCCGGTCTGCGTTCGATCAGCCTGCGCCCAGCCAACAGCCTCCGGCGCTTCCGGACGATCTTCTTCGTGACGGGGTCGGTCGTCTTCATCCTACTCATTCTCGACCGATTCTTAACGCTCGTCAGCGCCTTCAGCGGGATCGTCATGATCTGCTTCCTGGCCTGGCTGCTGGCGTTCATAGTCAGCCCGCTCGTCGACTGGGCGGCTGACCACCTGCACCTCGGACGGGGCCTCGCGGTAGGCCTGGTCTACGGCTGCGTGGCTCTCATCCTTGTCGGCCTCGTTCTTGCGGCCGGGTCCATCGGCGTCACCGAAGCGACGAACCTGGTGAATCGATTCGACGAGGCCACGGCGACCATCAGCGGCAGCCTGGCCTCGCTTCAGAAGAGCCTGGGAATCAGCACCGCGACGGTCGACCTCGCCGCCCTGTTCCGCCAGGGGGCGGCCAGAATTCTGCCCGAAATGAAGGCGACCCTCGGAACTCAGTCCGGAGCCATCGCCGGGACCGTGGCCTCGGTCGTAGGCACCCTCTCGATGATCCTGATCCTGTCGATCTTCATCGTCTCCGACGCCGATGGCCTGCAGGCCAAGTTGCGCAGGGTGATCCCGAACCGATTCGAGACCCAACTCGATCTGTTCGATCGGTCGGTCGGTCGAGCCTTCAGAGGGTGGCTCTGGTCCCAGGTGATCCTCATCGCCATCCAGGTCACGCTGACGATCGTCGTCGGCCTGATCTTCGGCTTGCCGTACCTGTTCCTCTTGTGCCTGGTTGCGGCGCTTTGCATGCCGATCCCCTTCGTGGGTCCGGGCCTGGCGCTGCTGCCGCCGATCTTCATCGCCGCGGCCTTCGTGCCGGCTGCCTTCATCCCGGTCACCCTCGTTCTCTTCATCGGCCAGGCGTTGATCATGAATCTGGCGGTGCCGCGGCTGATGAAGAGGGCGTCGGGAGTTCATCCGCTAGTCACCCTCCTATCCGTCCTGGTCGGAGCGCAAGTTGCCGGAATCTGGGGCGCGCTCTTTGGACTGCCGGTGGCGGCGGTCCTCTCGATGCTGGCCAACTACGTCATCAACATTCAGGCAGTTCAGGAAGTCGAAGGCGTGGACCTGATCGAGGTCACGACCGCGATTCGCGCGGCCTACCCTGAAGCCACGCCGGAGGAGGTCCTGGCCGAAGCGGCCGACCAGGCCGAGGCCATCTACGCCACTCAGCGCGAAGAGAGAAGCGTCCCATAGGGAGACCACGAGCGTGGAATCGCGACGGGGTCGGCCGAACCCACTCGAATTGCCGGGGCGAGAGGACTTGCCCCTCCGACCGCTCCCCTACTGGCGGGCTACTGGCCTCATCGGGAAGACGCCGATCACGCCGGGGCTGACGGGGTCGAGGAGCATCTCGCAGCCGACGTCGCCGGATTTGATCAGCTCGCCGAGGTAGCGGGCCTGCTCCGGCGGGAGGCCGACGTAGATCGTGCCGCGGCCGGTGGCCACCGGGCTGACCTCGTCCTCGATCCCCATGATCTCGAAACGGCGGCGAAGCTCGTGGACGGGCACGTATGGGCGGCTCTTGATGAAGCGGCGCATCTGCGCGAGCGTGCAGGAGGGGTGCCGGAAAGGAGCCAGCTCAGCGCCGGACTCGGTCGAGGGTGCCTCTTCGGTCGCGGACGCCGGAGCCACTGCCGGAGCGACGGCTGGTCCGGATGCCATGGCCGGAGCGGGACCAGTCGGGCGGCTCCTCGGCTGCCGTCTCTGCCCACCGGGTCGGCCGGTCGCCGGGCCGCCGACTGGGGCGCCGCCGTTGGGTCGATAGCCGTTCGGATAGACGACCGCGTTCTGGGGAGCGGCAGCGCTTTCGTGGGCCGGCAATTCAGCCGGAGCGGCACCAGAGTCGGCGGCTGCAGCCAGGGCGGCGGGTGACCCTACCTCAGCGGGGCCTCCGGCGCCGTTGGCGCCCCCATGCCGACCTCGTCCCCTCCGCCTTGGGCTCATCAGGTGCGGTTCGCGGCCTGCTCGAGGGCCTCGGCCGGGGCTGTTCCGGCGAGGACGCGCTCGGCGTAACGCTCGGCGAAGTTGCTCGCGGCCTGCTCGGGCACGATTGCCTTGATCGAGTCACCGTCCAGCCCGTAGCCGTACTTGATTGCGGCGATGTTGTCTTCAACGTACTTCTTGGGCAGCGCCTCGCGCAGGTGGTCGTCCGTGAAGTCGACGTCGCAGATGCACAGCAGCCGGCCCAGGGCGATCATGTTGCCGAAGAGGTCACGCCCGAACTTATCGACGCCGAGCTGCAGGAACGGGATCTCCTCGCCGCGCTCGCCGGGCTTGATGAGATCGCAGTCGGCGATCACGTAGTCCGCGACCAAGTGGATCGGGCCGCGGTCCGCGAGGCGGAGCACGACGTCCGCACATTCGACGACGAAGTTGGAGATCGGCTCGCGGTCGTATTCGAGGAAGGCCTCGCTCATGCCTCCTCGGACCGACGAGTCGTAGTCGAACAGGAGCGTCACCTCATAGCCCATGACCGTCAGCAGACTGGCCATGGTGTTGCCGATGACCCGGACGCCCTGACCGCCTACGCCGTCGATGACGATGGACTTTGCCGCCATCCGATCCTCCTGCGCCCTCCCTGGGCCTGTTCGCCAATCTTCGTCGAGTTCGGCGCCGAAGGCGGCGAACTTTCAAGGCCGGCCTTGAGCTAGTTCTTCCCGTTGTCCGGCGCGGCACCGGCCGGCCCGGTGTCCGGCACGGCAGCGGCCGGCACCTGGCCCTTGACGATACCGGTCTGATGCGGTTCGAGGTGCGTCGAGCCGGGAGGCGCCGCCTTGTACTCGGTGCGATAGCTCTGGAGCATGTCGTTCGCGCTCGAGAACCCGATCCGGCGGCCGTTGTTCTCGATGCACTGGCTGGCGACGTCGACGAACGCGAAGCCCGGCCACTCGATCGCTTCCTTGATCGCCTTGCGCATCGGGCCCTGGTGGTAGACGGTCGTCTTCGCGTAGTAGGAGTTGGGGTTCGTGTTGACCAGGCCCTGCAGGTTGATCGGCGAGTACGTGGCACCGGCGGGCGACGAGATCGTGTTCGTGCCCTGTGGCGTCGTCGGCCCGGTCTGTCCGCCGGTCAGGCCGTAGATCTCGTTGTTGTTGCAGATAACGGTGATGTTCGGGTTGCGGCGGATCGAGTGAAGCAGATGATTCCCGCCGATCGAGGCCGTGTCGCCGTCGCCCGAGACGACGATGACGTTCAGTTCCGGTCGGACCATCTTGATGGCCTCGGCCACCGGCAGCGTTCGGCCGTGGAGCGTGTACACGGACTCGAAGTTCATGTAAGCGCCCATTCGGCCGGTGCAGCCGATCCCGGTGATCAGGACGGTGTTGAGCTTGTCGAGGCCGAGATCGTCCATGACCGTTGCGAGCTGCTGCATGATCAAGCCGATGCCGCAGCCGGGGCACCAGATCGTTGGGAAGAGATCGGTCTTGAGCTTGTCCTTGACTGCCATGTTCTGAACCTCTTCGGGGACGCGGGTCAGCCGACCCGGTGGCTGCCAGCCGTGGCCGGCGAGCCGGACGGCTCGGACTCTGCGGGAAGCATGCCGATGGCATCGAGGCCTTCGCGGATAGCCTCGAGGCTCATTCGGCCGCCCAGCAGCGGTACGCGTTCGACACGTCGCAGGAGCATCCGCTCCACGACGTTGGCGTACTGCCCGTCGCTGCCTTCGATGACGATGATCTTCTTGTAGCGTGCGGCGACCTCGGTCAGCTCCTTGTCCAGGGTGGGCCAGATCCGGATCGGTCGGAATAGCGCGAAATGAGGGGCCAGCGGCTGGGCGACGCGGCGGGTGATGCCGAAGGCGATCACGAGCGTCTCCGCGTCCTTGTTCCAGCCGTATTCGTGGAAGGCGTACTTCTCGGCCACCTTGAGGCGGTGGTCCCGAGACTCGTGGTACTGGCGGATGTATTCGTCGGCGTCGGCCGTGGCCGGTTCGCCGTCGGCGTACGTGGCCACGCCCGAGAAGAGCCTCGTGCTGCCCTTGGCGAGAGGCTCGAGCGTCCGCGGGATGACGGGCACGTCGATCGTGTCCAGGTCCGCGACTTCGTTTAGATGGCCGAGAAACGCGTCGGACAGGATGATGACCGGGCTCCGGCTCTCCTCCGCCGCGTTGAAGGCGTGGATCGTGTACTCGTAGCACTCGGCGACCGTCGAGGGGTAGAAGACGATGCTGGTGTAGTCGCCGGTGGATCCGTAGCGTGTCTGGTTGAGGTCGCCCTGGCCGGGCATCGTCGGCATGCCGGTTCCGGGACCGACGCGCATAACGTTGATGATCACGCACGGGATGCCGACCTTGTGGCCGTAGCCGATCGCTTCCTGCATGAGACTGAAGCCGGGGCCGGAGGTCGCAGTGAACGACTTCGCGCCTGCCAGGCTTCCGCCGAGGATCGCATTGGCGCTCGCGATCTCATCCTCTTCCTGCAGGAACCGGAACTCGGGGTGGCTGGCCGCGTACACCGAGGCCTGCGCCAGGATCTCGGACGACGGGCTGATCGGGTAGCCGGCGAAGTACGTCGCTCCGGCCTTTATTGCGCCGAGCAGAACGGCCTCGTTTCCCTGGACGAGTCGCTTGGTCATCGTATGTCCTGTCCGATCAGGTCTGGTTGTCGCGGTCGACCCGCGGAGCGCTCTCCGTGTCGGTCATGCCGCGATGTGGATCGGTGCCGGCGACGGCCGGTCCTCGGGCAACGTCTGGTGCGTGCTGCGGCGAGGGCTTGAGCGCGGAGGCCGCTTCTTCGGCCTCGACCGCCGCAGGAAGCCTGCCGTTTTCGTCGCGCTTGGGCAGGACCTCGATCGCGAGATCCGGGCAGTAGCGCTCGCACAGACCGCAGCGGATGCAGTCCGTGGCTTCGATGATCGCGTCATGCGTCAGGAGGAGGCTGTCCTTGGGGCAGATCTCGACGCAGATATTGCAGCGCTTGCACCACTCATCGACCCATCTGATGTTGACGTAGTCGACGATGGTCGGGGCAAGGTGCGGTCGTCGTTCGGCGGTGTACGGCGTAGTCGTGGCTGGATCTCCCGAGACTCTGCGACGTCGGACAGGCGATGCCGGCTCGTGAAGTTTACGGAATCGAGCGCCCGCACGCAGAAAGTTGACCAATCAGGTTCACATCACGCGTCTGGGCGCCGTTCGGGCGCCCCGCGTGGGACCTGCCGGCGCCGATTCTTGCGGTTCGGCCCGCCTGTCCCGCCCCAGCTACTGGACGCGCAGGACGGTCTTCGCCTTCGCCCAGTGCCGCTCGAGCTGGTAGTAGTCGCGCTCGGCCGGGGCGAAGATGTGAACGATGACGGCACCGAAGTCGACGAGCGTCCAGTGGGAATTGGAGCCGCCCTCGCGACCGATCGGGCGAACGCCCTCCGCCCGCAGCTTCTCGGAGATGCCGTCGCCGATGGCGCCCAGCTGGCGCTCCGAACCGCCCGAGCAGATGACGAAGTAGTCGGCCATCGACGTCAGGTCGGACACGTCGAGCAGGACGATGTCGGCCGCCTTCTTGTCCTCTGCGGCCTCGACGATCATGTGGGCGATCTCGAGCGCGGTCAGACGGAGCCCGCGCTGGCGAAGGCTCTCTTCGATCTCCGGTTCGGACAGGGCCGCGGCTGCGGCGGCGGCCTCCTCGGCCTCGTAGGCAGCGGCCTCCAGGTCGGCGAGCGTTTCCTCGGACGGAACGGGCGCAGCGGCGCGGGCGGCCGGCTTGCGGCGCCGCGGCAGGCCGTCCGGGCTCGGTGTCTCGTCGGTCGAGGGCGTGTTGTCGGTCACTTGGTGCAGTCCTCCGAGGAATTGTCCGAACGATACAGCCGATGGTCGCAGATATATGCCTCCACGGCCGGCGGCACGAGATAGCGAATCGAGCGACCAGTGGCAGCGCGGGCGCGCACGGCCGAGGCCGAATGGGCCAGCGGCACGGTCTCCACGAGCATGATCCGGTCGGCTCGGTCGCCGAAGCGGGCCTCGAGCTCCGGCTTGGTGGGGAGTGGAGTCCCCGGGCGCTGCACGACCGCCAACCGGCACATCGACAGAATGCGGTCCGGGTCGTGCCAGCCCGACAGGCCGGCCAGGGCTTCGGTCGAGAGGATGAAGAAGAGATCCCGCGCCACTCCCTGTCGAGCCGCCTCGCCGGCGAGGGTCTCGAGGGTGTCGGCGGTGTAGGAAGGCCCGTCGCGCTCGAGCTCGATCCGGCTGACCGCGAACCGGGGGTTGCCGGCGATTGCCAGTTCCACCATGGCCGCGCGGTGTTCCGCCGGCGTGATCGACAGGCCGATCTTGTGCGGCGGAACCGCCGCCGGGACGAACAGGACGCGATCCAGCGACAGCGCCTCGCAAACCTCTTCGGCGATCACCAGGTGGCCGTAATGGATCGGGTCGAATGTGCCGCCGAGGATCCCGACTCGCCGATCGGTTGCAGCGAAGATGGAGCCTGCAGGCCCGGTCCCTTCCGCTTGTCCGGTCAACGGTCGTCCCACGCGTCGGACTCCCATTCGAGCTCGCTGCTGCCGATGCGGACGGTGTCGCCCGGGGCCACTCCCTGGCGTCGCAGCTCGTGGTCGATGCCCAGATGGATCAGGTCTTCCTGGAACCGCTCGGCCGACTCCTCGTTGTCGAAATTGGTCTGGGCGGCCATGCGCTCGATCCTTCGGCCGTGGACCACCAGCATGCCGTCCTCGCGGGACACGGTGAACGTGTTGCCGGCCGACTCGAGCCGGTGGATGACGATGCCGGCCGGTTCGGGCGGTTCCGACAACTCCTCGGCCGAGGGCAGAAGCTTCGACAGCCGCTCGCGCAGCTCCGCCAGGTTGGCGCCCGTTTCCGCCGATATGGCGACTGCGGCGACCCCTTCGGCGACGCGGGCATCGCGGAAGGCCGGCCAGGCTTCGGCCGCGGCGGGGCGATCCATCTTGTTGAAGGCCACGAGCATCGGCTTGGTGAGGAGCGCAGGATCGTGTGCGCCCAACTCGTCGCGGATGACGTTGTAGCTCCACTCGGGGTCGCGATCGGAGCCGTCGACGACCTGGACCATGACGCGCGTCCGCTCGACGTGGCGCAGGAATGCGTGGCCGAGTCCGGCCCCGGAACTCGCTCCCTCGATCAAGCCGGGGACGTCCGCGATCGTCGGGCGGCGGGTGTCCTCATCGCCCAGGTCCAGCACGCCCAAGTTGGGCTCGAGAGTGGTGAACGGGTAGTCGGCGATCTTGGGGCGGGCCGCGGTCAGCGCCGCAAGCAGCGTCGACTTGCCGGCATTGGGCAGACCCACGAGG
>JADGQJ010000111.1 GCA_017881885.1 Chloroflexota bacterium | reverse complement strand
CATTGAGCCGTCCGGCCCGACGAGGCCGCAGTACATCGTGGGGAAGTTCGAGAACGACTCGATCTCGTTGGGGAAGCTGTCGACCGTCTTCTTCCAGAGTGCGAGCGTGCGCTTGACGATCGCCATCGCCGCCGGAAGCTCGGCGAGGGTCTTGTCTCGAGCCTCAGGGTCGAGTGGCGCATTGACGCCACCCGGCACGCTCCACGACGGGTGGACGCGCTCCTTGGCGAGCCGCTCGATCACCTGCTGGCCGAACTTGCGCAGCGCTATCCCATCGAGCAGGGCGGCGGGGTGTTGCTCGAGCAGCCCCGCGACGTTGCGCTTGGCCGGGTCGGAATCCAGGCCGAGCAGCAGGTCCGGGGCCGAGAGATGGAAGAAGGACAGCGCATGCGACTGGACGAACTGCGCGCAGTGGAGCAGCTCGCGCAGCTTCTCCGCGGCGGCCGGGATGCGCACGGCCATGATCGCGTCGCACGCCTTCGACGAGGCAAGCTCGTGGCTGACCGGGCAAATGCCGCAGATGCGCGATGTGATCGACGGCATCTCGTAGTAGGGCCGCCCCTCGACGAACTTCTCGAAGCCGCGGATCTGGGTCACGTGGAACTGCGTGTCGGTCACCTTGCCCGCGTCGTCGAGCTTGATCGTGATCTTGGCGTGACCCTCGATCCGCGACACGTGGTTGATGGTGACCGTTCTCATGGCTGGTCTCCTGGCCTCTGCCGGCGGCACTGCAGGCAGAGAAGCCACGGGCTGTTTACCCAGCTTCGGCGACGTCGATCTCCGGCTCGTCATGGCCTGTCTACCCGAACCGGAGCTTGGAGCCGAGGTCCGGCATTCGGCCTTCGAGCAGCGCACCAACGACAAACAGGATCGCGTCGGGCTTCGGCGGGCAGCCGGGGACGTGGACGTCGACCTTGATCGCCGAGTGGAGCGGCTCCGCCTGCTTGAGCAGCGCGGGCACGCCGTCGGTCGGCACGCCCCGTCCCTCGGTCGCACCTTCGACATATACGCGTTCGAGCAGCTTGCGGGTGGGGATGCCGTTGCGCATCGAGGGCACGTTGCCCGTCACCGCGCAGTCGCCGAGCGCCACCACGATCTTGCTGCGTTCCCGCGCAGTGAGTGCGAGATCGAGGTCGTCCTGGCTGCTGACCGCGCCTTCGATCAACGCCACGTCGACCCCCTCGGGCCATTCCTGCGCGTCCACAAGCGGGCCGAACACGATGTCTGCCTTCTCGAGCACGCCGACGATCCCCTCGTCCAGGTCGAGCAGCGACATATGGCAGCCCGAGCAGCCGTCGAGCCAGCACGTGCCGATCTTCACCTTGTCCATCACTGGCCCTCGCGTATGGAACTGAGGCGGCTTACGACGGCCCTCTTCTTGGTCATCTCCTCGACGCCCCAGCCCTTCTCGGCCATCGCGCCGGTCGGGCAGGCCTGCACGCACTTGCCGCAGCTGGTGCAGGTGGTGGACTCGCCCCACGGCCGCTGCAGCTCGGAGACGAGCCGGGTCTGGATGCCGCGGCCGGCCATGTCCCACACGTGCGCGCCCTCGACCTCGGCGCACGTGCGCACGCAGCGAGAGCACAGCACGCAGCGGTTATGGTCCAGCACGTAACGCGGGTGGGTCGCGTCGACCGTGAGTCGCGGGAAGTTGTACGGGTACCGAACGTATGTGACGCCGTGATCCTGGGCCAGGGTCTGCAGCTCGCAATGACCCGATGAAACACACACCGCGCAGACGTGGTTGCGCTCCACGAGCAGCAGTTCGATCGCGATCTTCCGATAGGACTCGAGCTGCGGCGAGCTGGTGTTGACGGCCAGGCCCTCTTGCACGGGGGTTGTGCAGGCGGGCAGCAGGCGCGCCACACCGGAGACCTCGACCATGCACAGCCGGCAAGCGCCGACCGCGCTGAGGCCCTCCATGTAGCAAAGGGCCGGGATGTACTTGCCGTTGGCTCGTGCGACCTCGAGGATCGTCTGGCCGGCGGTCGCCGCGATCACCTCGCCGTCGATGCGGACCTTCACCTTCTCGGTCAAGGTGATCCTCCTAACTCTCGACGCTGCGGACATCGCAGCGCAGGCAACGGGCCGACTCTTCCAACGCTGCCCCGACGGTGAGGCCGAGCGAAACCTCGGCGTACGACTGCACCCTCTTGGCGGCGGGCATCTCGCCCGGCACATGGCGGCCGCTCTGGCTCGGCGTCTCGGGCGGCTCCATCTGGTAAGCGAAGTCCGGAATCAAGTTGGCGACGCGCTCTTCCCCCATCAACCGCCTGTCTATGTTGCGGGCGGCCTTCTTGCCGATGCCCATTGCGTTCGACACGTTCGAGGCTCCGGTGATGAGGTCACCGCCGGCGTAGAACCGCTCGCGGCTTGTCTCGAGCGAGTAGCGGTCCACCTCGAGGGTACCGGCCTCTTTGATCGTGAGACCCGAGGCCGCGCAGAAGTCGGGATCGACCTTTTCGCCCACGGCCAGGATCACGGTGTCGCACGCTATGCGTATCACTTCGTCAGTCGGCACCGGCCGGCGGCGGCCCGAGGTGTCGAACTCGCCGGGCTTCGTCCTGACGACCTCGATCGCGCGTACCTGCCCGTTCTTGTCGCCCACGATGCGATGCGGGGCGGCGAGATAGACGAGCTTTGCGCCCTCGTGTTCGGCCGCCTCGATTTCCTCGGGGATGGCCGGCATGTCGTTTCGCTCGCGGCGGTAGACGATCGTCACGTCCGCGCCCAGCCGCCGTGCCGAGCGCGCAGAGTCGATTGCGGCGTTGCCTCCGCCGATTACGACGACGCTCTTCCCGACCGGGACCTCCTGGCCGCGGGACATGGCCTCCAGGAAGGGCAGGGCCGGGATCACGCCCGTGAGCTCGGTTCCGGGAAGGTAGACCCAGGCCTCCTTCCAGGTACCGATCGCGAGGAAGACCGCGTCGTGCTGTTGGCCCACGTCGTTGAGCGTCAGTTGCTCGCCGACGTTGACGTTGAACTGGAACTTGACGCCGAGGCGCTCGATCAGCTCGATTTCCTTGTCGAGCACCGCCTTCGGCAGCCGATACTCCGGCAGCGCGTAGCGCAGCATGCCGCCGGCGGCCGGGCGCGAGTCGTAGACCGTCACGTCGTGGCCCAGGAGGGCGAGGTAATACGCGCAGGTGAGGCCCGTTGGGCCGGCGCCTACGATCGCGACCGTGCGACCGGTCGGCTCCTGCCTGCGCTCCAGCACGCGGCCGACCATGGTGTCGAACTTGTCGGAGAGCAGCACCTCGTCGGCGATGAGGCGGTGCACGTCGCGCATGTTCACGGACTCGTCCACGGCGGCGCGGCGGCAGCGGTTGTCGCAGGGGTGCTGGCAGACGCGCCCCGTCGAGGCCGGCAGCGGGTTGTCGAGGATGACCGACAGGAACGCGTCCTCGACTCGCTCCTCCTTGTACAGCTGCAGGAAGCGTGGGATGTTCATGTGCAACGGGCAGGAGTTCTCGCAAGGAGAGAGCGCCAGGTCCTCGCACACACCGGCGCGACAGCGCTTCGCGAGGATGTGGTCTTCGAACTCGTGCCGGAAGTGGCGCAGGCTTGTCAGAACGGGGTTGGGAGCGCTCTGGCCGAGTCCGCAGAGCGAGGTGTCGCGGACCATACGGCACAGCTCATCGAGCGCCGCGATGTCCTTGTCCGTGGCCGTGCCCAGCGTGAAGCCGTTGAGCATGCGCAGAGCCTTGTCCAGGCCTACGCGGCACGGGACGCACTTTCCGCAGCTTTCCGAGTGTGTGAACTCGATGAAGTAGCGGGCGACGTCCACCATGCAGTTGTCTTCGTCCATCACGACCATGCCGCCCGAGCCCATGATCGAGCCGAGCTGCGCGAGCGTCTCGTAGTCGACCGGCGTGTCGAACATATCCGCCGGGATGCAGCCGCCCGAAGGGCCGCCGGTCTGCACGGCCTTTATGTCGCGGCCGTTGGTGCCGCCGCCGCCGATGTCGTAGATGAACTTCGCGAGCGGCGTTCCGAACGGCATCTCCACCAGGCCGGTGCTTTGCACCTTGCCGACAAGCGAGAAGACCTTCGTGCCGGCGCTCTTAGGGCTGCCGATCTCCGTGAACCAGGCCGGCCCCTTGGCGACGATCGGCGCGACGTTGTACCAGGTCTCGACGTTGTTGATGTTGGTCGGCTTGCCGTAGAGGCCCTTCTGCGCTGGGAACGGCGGCCGCGACCGCGGCCGGCCGGCGTGGCTCTCGAGCGACGCGATCAGCGCCGTCTCCTCGCCGCACACGAATGCGCCTGCGCCCTCTACCGTCTCGATGTCGAATTTGAACCCGCGCCCGAGCACGTTGTCGCCGAGGACGCCGTAGGCTCGCGCATGTTCGATCGCGCGTTCGAGGCGCAGGACTGCGAGTGGGTACTCGGCGCGCACGTAGATGATCCCCTTGGACGCGCCGGTGACGTAGCCCGCGATCATCATGCCCTCGAGGAGCGAGTGCGGGTCGGACTCGATCTCGTTGCGGTTCATGTACGCGCCCGGGTCGCCCTCGTCCGCGTTGCACACGAGGTATTTCTCGGGCCCGGCCGCCTTCGCCAGGAACTCCCACTTGTTCCCCGTGAGAAACCCGGCCCCGCCGCGACCGCGCAGCTTGGAAGCCTTGATCTGCTCGATGACGCCGGCCGGGTTCTGGTCGATCAGGACCTTGTACAGGGCCTGGTACCCGCCGATCGCGATGTACTCCTCGATGTCGTCCGGGTTGATCAGCCCGCAGTTGCGCAGGACGATCTTGACCTGCCCATCGAAGAACGGGATCTCGTTCCAGTTCGGCACGTCCGAGTAGCCGGTACCGTACTTCACGTGGCCGGCGAGGTGGTCCCACTCCTCGATCTTGCAGAGCACGATTTCGGGCGGCGGCAGGTGGCCGTGGCCGAGGCCGTTCAGGATTCCGTCGACGTGGTTCGGCTGAACTTGATGCAGCATCAGGAGTGGGTGGCCGGGCACCCAGACGTTTACCAGGGGCTCCTCGGCGCAGAAGCCGAAGCAGCCGACCGGTACCAATTGCACGGCAAGACCGCGGGCGTCGATCTCGGACGAGAAGGCGTGGTAGACGGCCTCGGCGCCGTTGCCGGAGCCGCACGTGCCCATGCCGACGGCGATGCGCGGCTTGCCGGGGAGCAGCTTTGCAAGGCCGGCCTCGCGCACGGCGGAAAACGCGGCGAAGTCCTGGATCATCATCGGACGCGCTCGCGGCGCAGCCCCTCGACCTCGCGGATCAGCGCCTGCTCCGTGACGTGACCGCGGATTGAGTGATCAATCTCGGCAACCGGAGCGAGCGCGCACTGGCCGAAGCATGCGACGGTTCGAATCGTAAAGCGCCGATCCGGCGTCGTGAGGGCGACCTTGTCGGCGCCGTCGCCGGTCTCCTGCATGCCGAGCTGGAGCTTCACGCGCTCGAGCAGCGCCCGCGAACCGCGCGTATGGCAGGCGGTGCCGCGGCAGATGGCCACGGTGTGCTTGCCCTGAGGGTCGAGATTGAAGAGCGCGAAGAACGTCGCGACGCTGTAGACCTGCGACTCCGGGAGGCCCGTGCGCTTGGCCACGTATTCCAGCGTCTCCATCGGGAGGTACTTGTCGCGGTTGTGGTCCTGCAGCTTGGCGAGGATGCCGAGCAGCGCGCCGGTATGGCCGGCCTGCTCGCCGATGATGCGGTCGATCAGGTCCCGGTCCTCCGACCGCGGCGGCGCCGTCACGAGTCCGGCGGTCATCAAGCCCTCCAAACGGAGGCCGCGCCCACAGGCCCGTGCATGAAAAAGGGGCCCGCATTACGCACGGCAATGGCCGCCAGCGTAGGGTCAGGTGAGACCGGGCAATAGGGCCATCCGGACGAGAAAGGACCGGTCGGTGAGCCTCCCGGGGAGCCGGCTGGCAGGTGCGCGCGCTTAGCGACAGGCACTTCCTCGGCGCGTAAAATCCGAGCCACCATGAGCCTGACAAGACTCCACGGCATCGACCCGGGCCGCATCGGCGTATTTGCCGGACCTCTCAACGCCCAGCCGGCTGCGATCCAGCGCGAGTTCGTGCGCGAGATGGAGCTACTGGGCTACGGCACGCTCTGGTATGGCGAGGCCCTCGCTCAGGAGGCCTTTGCACGTGGCGCCATCTACCTGGCCGCCACCGAGCGGATGGTGATCGCCAGCGGCATCGCCAACATCTGGGCCCGCGACGCTGCGGCGATGGCCAACGGCGGCCGAACCCTCTCCGATGCCTGGCCCGGCCGGTTCATCCTGGGCATCGGCGTCAGCCATGCCCCGTCCGTCAGGATCCGAGGCCATGACTACGACCGACCTTACTCGGCCATGCGTGAGTACCTCGACGCGATGGACGCGGCGCCCTGGCGTGGAGCTGAGGTCGAGTTGCCGCCCATCGTGCTGGCGGCGCTCGGACCGAGAATGGTCGGCCTTGCCGGCGAACGCACGGCTGGGGCTTACCCCTATTTCACGACGACGGCTCACATCGGTGAGGTCAGGGGCATTCTCGGGCCGGAGGCGTTCCTCACCGCGGATCTGCCTGTCGTCCTGGCCGGCGATCTGGCGACGGCGCGGGCGATCGGGGATCGTCATCTCTCGTACTACCTGGGCTCCGCCAACTACCGCAACAATCTGCTGCGGATCGGCTGGTCCGAGGCGGATCTCGAGAAACCCGGCTCGGACGCGCTATTCGAAGCCATCGTTGCCTGGGGCGACCTCGATCGCATCGGCGATCGGGTGCGCGAGCGGTTCGAGGTGGGCGCCGATCAGGTCGTCCTCAACCTCGTGGCCGCCGACGCATCCGCTTCGCCCCTGGTCGAGCTGCGGCGGCTTGCTCCACTGACGCGCAGCGCCTAGCCCAAGGCGGCGGCCGCCATCCGAGGTCGGCGCCGTCTCCCTGGGTGGGCGATCGACCCGGTGCCTCTCCGTCGGCAACGAGTCTGTCGGCAACGCCCCGCGAATCCCGCCGCCGGAACCGGAACGGGAACGCTCGAGGGCCGCCGCGTCGACCTCGAAGACCAGGCCTAGGATGGCCGGATGCGGCTCATATCCTCCGGTTCTCCGGGAACGTGGGCTGACCAGGCGGAGCCGTTGCCGCAGTCATGCGGCCCTGGCCAGGGAAAGGACGGTGTCCGAATGGTCGGATCGACAGGATGGGGTCAACTTGGAAGTCGCCGCCGAACCCCAGGCAGACTCGCGGTTCGGTTCCTCGCACTGACCGCTCTGGTTGCGGCAGTTGCCTCTACGGGTCTCGCAAGTCCTACCACCGCGGTGGCGCCGCCGGCCGGCACGATGCCGCCGGCAACTCAAGCCGGCGCACGGGCTGCCACGGTCGCGGCCGATTGGCCCGTCTACCACCTCAATGCCGGTCGAACCGGCAACGACCCAACTTTCCCGGCGTTCGCGGGTTCGCTGGCCGCCGGCTGGTCTACGGCACTGGACGGCGCGGTCTATGCGGAACCGCTCGTCGTCAATGGGACCGTCATCGCTGCAACCGAAGGCGACAGCATTTACGCCATCGATCCGGGGACCGGCGCGATTCTGTGGCATAGGAACGTTGGCACCCCCGTCCGGCTCTCCACCCTGCCTTGCGGCAACATCGACCCGCTGGGTATCACGGGCACGCCTGCGTACGATTCGGTCACCGGCTCTCTCTTCGCCGTGGCCGAAGTCACCGGGTTCCAGCACGTTCTGTTCGCCCTCGATCCTGCCACAGGCGTGGTCCGCTGGTCGCGCGTCGTGGACCTGGCCGGCGACGATCCGAGGACCCACCAGCAGCGTCCGGCCCTGGCCGTGGCTAACGGATACGTCTATATCGGCTTCGGGGGATTGGCCGGCGACTGCGGCCAATACATTGGTGAAGTGGTCGGCGTTCCTGCGAGCGGTTCCGGCGCCACCATCTCCTACCGGGTGCCGGTTACTCGCGAGGGTGCCGTCTGGGCCACCGGCGGGCCGGTAATCGACGCCTCGGGAAACGTCTACGTCTCCGTCGGCAACGGCGCTTCGACCGGCACTTATGACGGCAGCGACTCGGTCCTTGAGCTTTCACCGACGCTCGCGCTCCTGAGTTCGTTCGCTCCCTCCACCTGGGCCGCCGACAACGCCGGTGACCGGGATCTCGGTTCCCTCAGTCCGGTGCTCGTCCCGGGCGGCTGGGTCTTCATCGCCGGCAAGAGCGGAACGGGTTACGTCCTGCACCAGGGAGCGCTCGGCGGCATCGGCGGCCAGGTGTCGTCGGCGACG
>JADGQJ010000032.1 GCA_017881885.1 Chloroflexota bacterium | reverse complement strand
TCCAGCGTCGATGCGCGCTTCCCGGGCCTCGGCACGGTCGAGACGTCGCGTCACGGCGAGGTCGTCTACTTCTACGGCGACGGCCGGCCTCCGCTCCTGCTGGACACCGACGGGTCGCTGAACGCGCTCTCCCTGTCGAGTGTCCGCTCGATCGGCCACTTCCTCATTTCCCCCAATGGGCGAACCGTCGCCTTCGACGGCCGGGCCACGGACGGCTCGTCGATCACCGCCGTGGCAGCGCTCTCGTGAGGCGCAATCACGATCAGCCGCGAGATTGACACGCGACCTTCACCACGGGTCGCAATCGAAAACCAGCTCACCAGGCCACCCACCACCACAACGGTTCTCAAGCGGAGGAAGCAACAATGAAGCACCGCAATCGCAACATGCTGGCAGCAGTTCTCGCTGCCGGCCTCCTCGTCCTCTCGGCTCTCGGCAGCACCGCGCTGGCGCACGGCGGCCCCGGCGGCGGCCCAGGCGGGTTCGGTCACAACCCGGGCGCAACGCCCAAGGCGCACCCGTCCGGCCAACCGACCCAGAAGGTCAAGCCGACCAATCTCCCCGTCAAGCTCGACTGCAGCAAGCCGCCCGTTTCTCCGGTTCCGAGCTCCATCAAGACCGGAGCGGGGACAGCCGTGGACAAGCGGGATGGCAGGTCGGGCGGATGGTTCGGCTTTGCGGCCTTGAAGATCGCCGCCGACAAGAACCGCTCCAACAACGCCAAGACGCCGCCCGCCACCGCTTGCTCGCTCGCAGCGCTCAGGACCCAGGCGGACAAGGAGGTCGCTGCGCAGATCAAGTCGCTCAATAATTTGATCGTCCACGTGGGCAAGATCGTTGGGCTCTCGGCCGGCGACCAGGCCGTTCTCACGGGTGAGATCAACGGGCTCATCGGCGACCTGAACGCGCTCAAGGTCAAGATCGACGCGGAGACCACCGTGGCCGGCATCCAGGCCGACCTCGTGACCCTTTCGAAGGACTCCCGTTACGCCCGCTCGATCAGTTCCCAGGTCCGCCTCATCGGTGTGGCCGAGGACGTGATCGCGAAGAATGCCAAGCTCGACGCGCTGGCGATCACTCTGGCGGGTCAGATTGCCGCCGCTCCCGCCGGGATTGACACGGCCTCAGCCCAGAAGTATCTGACCGAGATGAAGGCGAAGCTCGCCGCTTCCGAAACGCTCGTTGCGCCTCTACCGGCGGCCCTTCTTGCCCTCACGCCGGCCCAGCTTCAGGCAGGCAAAGGCGATCCGACGATGGCCAAGATCCAATTCGATGTGTGGCAGGCCAGCTTCGACAGCTGGAAGGCGAGTTTCGACTCTCGCGTCATCGCGTGGATTCTGGCCGGCAAGCCGGACTCCGACGATCACCACGACAAGTCTCCGGCCCCTTCTAAGTCGCCGGCTCCCTCAAAGACGCCGGCCCCCTCGATAACACCCGCTCCGACCGCTTCCCCGGTCTGAGCCGAGCAGCCTCTGGCCCACCGTAGGCCGGGCACCGGAGAGCGCGGGTTCAGCCACCAGTCCCCGCGCTCTCCGGCTTTTTGTATCCGGAGTGGCCGCGGTGTGGCATGAAACCGCATCTCCTGCCACGCCCGGTCTATCCGTCGGCGAGGAAGCCCTCGAGAGTCTTCTCGTCTGCCGCCGACAGATGCCCGTTGCGCGATTTCAGCTCGAAGACGGGGTCGTTCGTCTTGCCCGCCAGAGCGGCACGCATCTTCGGAAATTGGCTCCCCGTCGCGAGCTTGTAGGTCGTGAACAGCCCGACACGCGGTCGCTTCGTTTCGGGCATGTCTCGAACGAAGGCCATCCAGGGCTCGTCCGGGTGCTGGAGCACGAAGAACAGGCCGCTCGTCCAGCAGCCCGTCAGCAGGTAGTCGGCCTCGGCCACGGCCGCGAAGTCGCAATCGCCCACCGACGTGATCTCGACCTGGATCCCGTGCTTCTTGAGAGCCGCCCCGATCTCCTCGCCGTATCGCCGCGTCACGCCCGAGTGACTGCGATAGACGACGATCGCCTTCTTCATTGGTACCTCCCTGCGCTCAATGCCGAAAGGGTGCCCGCGGCCCCGGATCGGAGCCAGTGCCGTCGGTCATAGTCCATTCGACCCTTGTGGCGGCGTTGCCAGATGCGAAACTGCAGGCAATCGACCACGAGAACATAGGGGACCGAATGACCACGAAACAGCAGGTTGACGACTTCCTCGCCCTCAAGCGCATCGCCGTCGTCGGCGTCTCGCGCGACCCCAAGGGCTTCGGGACGGTGCTCTGGCAGGAGTTCCGTCAGCGCCGCTACGACGCCATCCCGGTCAACCCGGTTGCCAAGGAGATCGACGGCCAGACGTGCTACGCCCGCGTGCAGGACATCACGCCGGGCGTCGAAGGCGTGCTGATCATGACGTCCTCCAAGTACACCGAGCAGATCGTCCGCGACTGCGCCGATGCCGGCGTGAAGCATGTCTGGATGTACAAGGGCGTGGCGGCAGGCGCGGTGAACAAGGCCGCGGTCGCCTTCTGCGAGGCCAACGGGATCGACGTCGTGGAGGGCTTCTGCCCGTACATGTTCTTCCAGGGGGCGCCCTTCTTCCACACTCCCCATCGCTGGGTCAAGAAGCTCACCGGCAGCTACCCGCACTAAGCTGCGGCAGCTCCCGACTTCGGTCCGAGGCGGAAGCGCGGCTGCTACGCTCCCGCCATGAACGACATCCTCGCCGGCGCCGTCGGGCGGATCGTGCTGGCCGACAACCTGACCGTCTTGGCGTCGTTGCCCGATGAGTCGATCGATCTCGTCTACATCGACCCGCCGTTCAACACCGGCAAGCGGCAGACGCTGCGGCAGATGCGGGCGGTTCGAGACGAAGCGGATGGCGATCGAACCGGCTTCGGTGGGCGGCGGTATCGGACGATTCCATTCGGCTCCTCGAGCTACCTCGACGTCCACGACGATTACCTCGACTTCCTCGAGCCTCGGCTGGTCGAGATCCGGCGCGTTCTGCAGCCGACCGGCAGCCTCTACCTGCACCTCGACTACCGCGAGGTCCACTACGCGAAGGTGCTGGCCGACGCGATCTTCGGGCGCGACTGCTTCCTCAGCGAGGTGATCTGGGCGTACGACTACGGCGCCCGAACCAAGCGGCGATGGCCGGCCAAGCACGACAACATCCTCGTGTACGTCAAGGACCCCAAGCGCTACTGGTTCGACGCGGAAGCGGTCGAGCGGATCCCGTACATGGCGCCCGGGCTGGTTGGGCCGGAAAAGGCCTCGCGCGGCAAGCTCCCGACCGACACGTGGTGGCAGACGATCGTGCCGCCCGGCGGCGCCGAGCGGACCGGGTACCCGACGCAGAAGCCGGTGGCCGTGTTGCGGCGTGTGGTCTCCGCGTCGTGCCCGCCGGGTGGAGTGGTGGCGGACTTCTTCGCCGGGAGCGGCACCGCAGGCGCCGCGGCGCTCGAGCTGGGCCGCCGCTTCCTGCTCGTCGACTCGAACCCGGACGCGGTGGGTGTCATGGTGCGACGCCTCGGGGGAGTGGCGGGCGTGGAGGTCCTGGGGGAGTAGCGGCGCCGCAGGTCAGCGAATGCGCGGTGCGTCCGCGGCGAGGTCGAGCATGGCCGCCGGGCTCGACTCCACGAGCGCGGCCAGGGCCCCGATCGACGCCAGCCGCTCGTCGACGGCGTCGAGCAGTCTGGGCAGGTCGATCCCGAAGCTGCTGCCCCAGCCCGGATCCTGGTCGAGCGATGTCTCGAGGTGCCTTCGGGCGCCCTCGAGATTGCGGGCAAGGCCGATCGGGTTGCCGCGAACTGCGTGGACGTAGCCTGCCGCAAGCTTGATCAAGCCCTGGTACAGCGCCCGTTCGGCGAGATCGGAGGTGCCCATCCAGGCCGGCTCGAGCAGCTCGTGCGCTTCGAAGAAATCTCCCTGCGAGTAGGCGTGCAGCCCGGCTTCCAGGGCCGAGCGGCGTGCTTCCGGCGATAGTGGTCGATAGGCCTTGCGGCGGTCGCCCTGCATGATCGTGCCCGGCCGGTCGCCCGGGTTCGCGGCGTCGCTGCCTGCGTTGGCGCTCGCGGTGCTCGGGCGATCCGGGCCCGGCGCCTTCCCCGTCGCGGAGGCCGTCGGCTCGCCCGTCAGACCAGGTCCTCCAGCCGGTGTCGCGAGTCGAAGCCTTCCGACACTTCGTGCCACCAGCCGATGTCGCCCTCGCCGAGACGCCAGCACAGCCAGATGGGTCGACCCGACACCAGTGCCGGGAAGTCGATCAGGCCGGTCTCGATGTCGCGCAGTTGGATGCTCCAGCCGTCGATCTGGACGACTGCCGCGTGCATCTGATCGACCATTCCCTGAAGGCGAAGCCGCAGCACGCGGGTCTCGGCCTCCACTTCCGCCCGCTTCGTGGCAGTAAGGCGCGGGGTCGGAGGCGCGGCGCCTGCCACTGCCGCCACGATCCACGGCGCGTTCAGTTCCACGATTCGGTCGCGCAACGCGACGACTTCGGCGCGCAGGCCGCGCAGCATCAGCAGCGCCTCGCCCAATTCGGGCACCAGCGCGTTCGCTCGATCGATGTCGTAGAAGTCGGGCATGTCGGAATCGTAGCCTCGGTTCGACGGAACGCCAGCACCTCGTTTGGGCGGCTCGCGGCCCGGAACTCCCGGGCGTGGGCGCCGAGGCCCGATCGGCGGGTTCGGCCCTAGCGGCGTTCGGCAGCCGAGAGCCGCTCGTGCAGCCGTCGGAGTCGATCAGGCCGTTCGGCGGCGAACCTCTCGATCGCCTCGAGGATGTGTGGGCCGTCCAGGTGCGCCTCTTCGATGACCTCTTCGAGCGACCCGCCGGTCCGCCAGCGGTCGTCCCAGTCCGGGCTGAGCGAATACTCGTGGACGATTGGGTCGTCGGCCCAGTCGCGCATGAGCTTGTACGCGCCGTTGGTGATCACCATCGAGTCGAACCGATCGGCCGGCTCTACGGTCGCCTCGCGGTAGGCCGCGTCCTGGCGGGCGAAGAGCTGCGGGCTGATCGCGGCCACGATCTTGACGTTCAACCCGCGCCGATCCAGCTCGGGCATGAGCTTCACGAGATTGGCCGTGGGCAGCGTCCCGCGGACGAAGATCGTCCCGGCCTTGGGAGTTCCGTCGCGGAACGGGCGGATGAGGTACGCGCCGCGCGCCGCCGCGAAATGGCTCGGCATCCCGAGCGCGGCGCGGTCGGGGATCTCGATGGGCGGCCGCGTCAGGTGCAGCGCCACGATCGGCACGTCCGTGGCAAATGCGGCGGCCAGGACGACGGGCACTTCGTTGTACTCCCACGGATGCAGGTCGATGAGGTGGCCCTCGGGGAAGAGCTGGGTCACGCCGGGCGAGAAGATCCCGAAGTGGGTTCGCGAATCCTCGGCGGTCTCGGGACCCGTGTGCCCGGCCACATAAAGCACCTTGCCGACGCGGAGGTCGCCGTCCTGGGCGAGCTGGCTGAACAGGCGCAGCGGGCCGTACTTGAGGTAGCTGAAGGAGGCGTAGGTCGAACTGGCGCCCCAAAACCCTTCGAATTTGCTGAACGGATCGGCCGCGAAGTTGACCGAGGCGAGGCCGGCCATCATGCCGGCGTTGGTGAACTCGGTGATCTCGGTGGGGAGGACCGCACCGGTTGGGTTCGTGTCTCGCTCGAAATTGCCGAAGCCGGGCATCTCCCCGAACGGCTTCGCGAAGCCGGCGATGTTGGTCGATTCGGCGAGGTCGGCGGAGCACGCGATGAACAGCGGGCGGCCGAAGTCTCGCTTGGCGACGGCATTGACGTACGAGCCCCACGCGCCGAGAGCGGCGCGGTTGGGCTGGCGGTCGCCCGGCTTGCGCCACATAGTCTCGGGGTAATGCTCGAAGTCGATGATGGCCGGGTCGGTCGCCGGGGAGGTGGCCGTGGCGCTCGCCGGGGCGTGGGTTGGGCGGCCCGATCGGCCTGCCTCGCCCGTCTCGAGACGGAAGCCTTCGATCTCATCGGGCACGGTCGCGGCAATCTCCAGGAGCCGATCCGATAGCCAGTCGACGAGCTTCTCGTCGCGATCCATGACGCTCATCGCGATCCGAAGGTTCGCTTCGGCCTGAGCCGAGAGGTCTGCGGGACCGGACGGAGCCGGCTCATCGACGCCCTGGTACTCGACGCCGTAGCGGGCCATGAACTCCTTGCGAGTGGCCCAGAACTCAGGGGCGTTGAGCTTGTGCGGGACGCCGTGGCTGGCGAAGTCGAATTTGCCGTAGCCGCGGCCCTTGCGAGTGCGGAACCACGCCATGCTGGGGACGTTCGCGGGGTTGTCGCCGCGGCTCGCCTCGAGCACGGCGCGAGTGACCGGGCCCCATTCCATGCCGTCGGGAGTGCCGTCGACGCGCCAACCGTACGGCGCGAACCAATCCTCCGGCGTGCCGTGGACCACGGACGAAGCCGGCCGCTCGTCGATGCCGAAATCGTTCCAGTCGACGAGGAACACCAGGTTGGAGAGGCCCAGCCCCCATGCCGAGTTCTTGGTCTCATGGGCGGCGCCGGGCGTCAGGCCGCCTTCGCCCTCCACCACGAAGACCTTGACCTCGCCCGCGCCCGCGAGCTTGAGCGCCAGGGCCTCGCCGGCCGCAACCGGCATGCCGTGGCCTGAGGGGCCGGTGTTCGCCTTGAGGAAGAGAGTCCGCCCCGAGAACTCGGCGTGGCCGGGCAGCCCGCCGCGGTGCCGCAAGCCCAGGAGATGCTCCCAGGTCAGCGCAAAGCGACCGTCTTCGGGGAACGCGAAGCGGGGATCGCCCGTCCGCGCGGCACGCGCCCGGAGCCCCTCGTTGAGGACGGCGAGAGTGGCATACACGAGCGGCACGACGTGGCCGGCCGACAGGACGAAACGGTCGCCGAAGCGCCGCCACGGCCGTTGGATGTCCCAGCGCATCGCCCCGGACAGGAGCAGCGTCAGCAGCATGTGCACCTTCGAGCGCGAGCCGCCTGGATGACCGCTCTGGCGGTAGTTGAGCTCGAGGTCGATGCACTCGTCGACGAGGTCCTTGAGGACCTCGTAATGGGCGAAGTCGCGTTCGGCCAGGGCATAGAGCCGGTCTGTTGTGGAGCCGGCGGCGACCTTGTGGATCGTCATCGCCCGGCCGCGGCCTTGGCTGCGAGCGGCTCCACGACGGCGCGCATCCGCTTCATCGCCTCGACGATGTTCTCCCGCGAGTTCGCATAGCTGAAGCGCAAGTGATTGCGCCCCACGTGTCCGAACGCCGTTCCGGCCAGGGCCGAGACGCCGCTCTCCTGGAGCAGTCGATCCGCCAGCTCGGCGCCGCTGAGGCCGGTGCCGGAGATGTCGGGGAAGGCATAGAAGGCGCCCGAGGGTCGCAGGCAGCTGACACCCGGGATCGCGTTGAGCCCGTCGACTATCAGATCGCGGCGCGCCCGGAACTCCTCGACCATCGCCAGGACCGCGTCTTGCGGCCCGGTCAACGCTTCCACCCCCGCCCACTGGGTTGCGGCGTTCGTACAGCTGACGCTGTTGACGAGCAGCCGGCTGAACGGCATGACCAGCTTCTCCGGAACGATCGCGTAGCCGAGACGCCAGCCCGTCATCGCGTACGTCTTGGAAAACCCGTCGAGGACGATCGTCCGGTCGACCATGTCCGGCAGCGAGGCGATCGAGACGTGCTCGCCCTCGTAGAGGATTCGGCCGTAGATCTCGTCGGCCATGACGATGAGATCGTGCTCGCGGGCAACGGCGGCGATCTGCTCGAGGTCCTCTCGGGTCGAGACGCCGCCCGTCGGGTTGGCAGGCGAGTTGATGATGACGAGCTTGGTCCTCGGTGTGACGAGTGAGGCCATCTCTGCCGGGTCGAGCCTGAAGGCGTTCTCCTGGCGGATGGGGCAGGGGACCGCGGTGCCGCCCACATAGTTGATCATCGACTCGTAAATGGGGAAGCCCGGATCGGGGTAGATGACCTCGTCGCCCTCTTCGATGAGGGCGAGCATCGTGAAGAACATGACGGGCTTGCCGCCGGGCACGACGACGACGCGATCCGGTGACACAGCGAAGTGTTTACGGACGGTGGCGTCGGCGGCGATCGCGGTGCGGAGCTCGGGGATGCCGACGGTCGACGTGTAGTGCGTCGCGCCACGGTCGAGGGCGCGCTTCGCCGCCTCGCGGATGTTCGAGGGCGTATCGAAGTCGGGCTCGCCGATCTCGAGATGGATGATCGATCGACCGGTCGCTTCCAGGGCCCTGGCTCGAGCCGCCGCCTCGAAAGCAGTCTCGGTCCCGATCCGACCCATCCGAGAAGCGAGTCTCATTTGCCGTCTCCTCGTCCACTGTCGCCGGTTGGCCGGTGCATTCCCGCGCAAGCTCCTGCGCGCCTCGCTCACGCACGGGCTCGGCCCGAGCATGGCCGTTGGTCATACGCAAATCAAGTTCAGCTTCCTCACCTGACTGTGAAGCTGAGCTAAACTGTTGAGGGTCGGCCAAGCGCGTTCATGCGGCGCCCGCACAAAGGAGTCGGTCGGCGATGCTCGGTGTCTGGCGGCTGCAGCTTCTGCGCGAGATATCGCGGCGCGGCTCCATCAAGGCCGCGGCCGAGGCGATGAGCATCACCCCGTCGGCGGTCTCGCAGCAGCTCGTCATCCTCGAGCGCGAGGCCGGCGTGCAGCTTCTCGAGAAGAGCGGGCGGCGCGTGCGCCTTACCGACGCCGCCGCCCTTCTGGTACGCCATGCCGACACGATCACGGGTGCGATCGCCGCGGCCGAGGCGGACCTGGCCTCGATGCAGGAATTCGTCACCGGCACCCTGCGGGTATCGGCCTTCCCGACTGCGGCCCGTGCCGTACTGCCGCCGGTCATGACCGCGCTGAGCCGCCGGCATCCGGCGCTGCGCGTCACGCTTCGCGACCTCGAGGCGGCCGAGAGCCTGACGGCGCTCCAGATGGACGAGATCGACCTCGCCATCGTGGACGAGTACGACGAACCCGCGCGAGTTTCCGACGGCGGTCTTGAGTTCTGCGAGTTCATGCGCGACCCGCTCTATCTGGCGCTCCCGCCCGAGGGCGCGGGCGGCCCCGGAGCGGCCGCAGGATCAGCGGCTAGGCCAGTCCCCGGAGAGGCGGTCCGAATCTCCGATTTCCGCGACGCCTTCTGGATCATGGACACCGAAGACAGCCACCTCGGCCAGATCACTCTGCGAGCCTGCCGGTCGAGCGGGTTCGAGCCGCACATTCGATCCAACTGCAAGGACTTCAGCGTGATCATCGCCCTCGTCGAGGCCGGGCTGGGCGTAGGGATACTGCCGGGTCTTGCCATCCTCGACCGCGGGGTCCGGGCGTCCATCCACCCCACCGACCCGCCGCTCGCCCGCCGGATCGCCTCCGTGATTCGCCCCGAGCGCCGGTCCCACCCGATGATAGTCTCCGCCCTGGCGGAGCTGGACCGATTTGGGGCCAAATATGCTCCTCCACTCGGCGGCGGTTAGAGAGACAATTCGGGCATCTGCCAGACGAGCAGCGACAGGGGGTAGGTCGGGCATGAACCCTGACGAGATCAGGTTCTTCGCCGGGAGGTATCTCGCGCCTCGGCTCACGT
Organism: Chloroflexota bacterium; assembly: GCA_017881885.1. GTDB lineage: Bacteria > Chloroflexota > Limnocylindria > Limnocylindrales > CSP1-4 > Fen-1039. The sequence goes on along the minus strand of JADGQJ010000032.1, from coordinate 10,510 downwards.
GGCTCAAGCGCCACGATCTTGCCTGGGCGGAGCCTTCGGACGCCGCATTCGTGTGCCCGATTGAGTTCGTCGCGGCGCCCATAGGGTGGATCAAGTGCTCCCTGACGCTGACCTCGCCGCCGGCACATCTGGGCCGAGACACGCACGTCCTGGTCGGCGTCCGGTCGCTGCCGTTGTATTGCCCGGAAGCAGAAGCGCTCGACATCGGCATCAAGAGGGGCCACGGGCTGCGGTCGCACCTCGGATCTTTCCGGCACCGCTGGGCAATCGGCTCCGGTGCGGGCGAGGAAGTCGCCGCGGAACTGGCGCAAGCCATCGAACTGCAATGGCCGGCCGCGATCAGTCAAATCGGGACTCCCCAAGGCGTTGCCACGGAGATCAAGAACGAGGCCGCGCGGAGCATCGGTTGGCTGGAGACGCTGGCCTACTCGCGGGTGCTCTCGGGTGATCGAGTCGGGGCCGGCCAGGCGATCGCCCAGATTCTCCGCAATCCGAATCGCACCGGAGCAATGAACTTGCGGGCGACGCAAATCAACCGAGTTCTCTTTTCGGACCCCGCCATCGCGGCGGACCGGCTCTTCGAGTGGCGCCGGGAGCGGCTCGATAAGCAGGGCCTCGTCGACATCGCGGCACCTCGCCCGGCGCTCGAGGTGGTCGACCCGGTGTGATGGGCCGGCGGTTATCTGGTAGGCTGACAGAGGGGAATGCCATCGATTCGATGGCCGGTATAGAACAATGTGACGAAGTGTTAGGGGAGTCGACCTGCTGGCCCGGGCCTACCCGGCATCTTCGATCCGCTAAACGGCGCAGCGATCTCGAAGTCCTCGGCAGGGGAGTGCTCGTAGTGAAACGAGTCGCGGAAGTCAATTCCGTCACTGGACGAAACCCGTAGAATGTTACTTAGCTAATCGATTTGCTAATCCCTTTGCGGCCCCGACGCTCCCCCTCGCGCCGGGGCCGCTTCCTATCTACGGCTGGGTCGAGGGTGCGACTGTAGGCGCGACCGTTGGCGCCGGCGGAGCGGGCGGCGCGCCGCATGGGTAGTACGGGTGCAGCAGCGACGAGGTGCACGCCTGATACGAGAAGTCGCTCGAGTTCGCCTGTCCCGGCCCGAAGAACGGATAGGCCGCGACGATCGCGAAGACGAGGTAGATCGAGAGCAGCAACAGCGGGCTGACCCGTCTCAGCAACCACCAGGTCATCACCACCAGGCCGAGTGCGAGTGCGCCCGGAAACAGCGGATCGAGAACGGCGGCCTGAATGTTCAGCTGAGCGCCGGCGATCGTGACCGTGGGCGCCAGATTCACGACCACGAACTTGGCAGCGAGGGCGCCCAGGACCATGTTCCCGAGCACGCCGGCGCCGACGAGGACGCGGTCGATCGTGCCGGAGCGGAGTAGTTCCGTGACAAACGTCCGGCCGCGCGCATAACCCTGCATCCAGGCCGTGTAACCGATCGCCACGATCACGATCGAGACCAGGACCACATAGATGATCGCGCCGAGCGGGTTGCCGGTCGCGCCGGTGAGCGTCGGCACGGCCGAACCGCTTGCCGTGCCTCCGGCTATCCCGATGCCGAGTGCCAGGAGGATCGGAGTGATGGTGCTCTGGCTGAGCGTGTCGCCAATTCCAGCCAGCGGGCCCATCAGCCCCGACTTCACCGAGTTGATCGCGTCGTCGTCGATCGCCGCCCCGTTGGCCCGCTGCTCCTCCATGGCGATGACGGTGCCGTGGACGATGTTGCCGAAGTTCGGCTCGGTGTTGAAGAAGACGAGGTGGCGCTTGAGGGCGGCCCGGATCTCGTCCTCGGTCGTGTAGAGGCGTCGGATGATCGGGGTCATGGCGTGGGCGAAGCCGGTGCCCTGGAGACGCTCGTAGTTGTAGTTGGCGTGGGCGAAGAAGGTCCACAGGGCCCACGATCGGAGAAGATCGCCGCGGGTGAGGTGGACGCCCGAGCCCGCGCCATCGATCGATGGAGCAGCCGCGACGGCTGGGCCGGGCGCCGACGCGACGTCCACTTCCGCCTTCACCGGCGCGAGACCGCGGACGAAGCTCAGATGCAGGTAAGCCAATGCCAGACCCAGGGCAGCGATGACGACGAGCGACATGGAGCCATGGGAATTGGTCATCAGGATGAAGCCGATGAAGAAGTAGGGGATGACAGAGCCCCGGAAGATGAAGCGCATGTTCAGCGCGATGCCGATGGCCGGCAGGATGCCGCCCGCGATTACCAACCCGGTCACGATCCAGGCCGGTAGACGGTTGAGCGCGTCCTGGACGTAGGCGGGGCCGTTGAGAGCGAACAGGAAGACCGGGACGACGCTGATGACGAATAGCAGGGCTTGCCCGGGCAGCCAGTTCATCAGTGCCACGCCCGAAATGTCGGCCTTCTCGGCCCGCGCATCTGCCCAATGGGCGAAGACCGAGTCGGCGGCCATACGGCCGTAGAAGATGATGGTGCCGACCAGACCCAGGCCGAAGGCGATCGGAATCGCTTTCGTGGGATCGAGCCCGCCGGCCAGCGCGATAGTCGTTCCGACCCAGCCCGCGAACCCGGCGTCGGCCGGCAGCGTGCCGCCCGCCGAGATGAAGCCGAGATACGGAACGTTGATCGCGGCGCCGATGAGAGTGCCCTGGGCCGGATCGCCCAGGATGCAGCCGACGAAGAAGCCGGCGACCAGCGGCCGGTAGAGCGTGAAGAACGCCAGGCCGAAGAGCCAGGGGCTGTTGGCCAGGTAGTAACCGAAGGCGATCAGCGCGGCCTGCCAGGCGGCGACCGTGATCTTGCCCGTGTCGGCGGGCGCTCCGGACGACACGTTCGCGCCCAGAACCGCCCCGGGCAGTGCCGCTGCCAGCAGCAGCACCACCATCAGGCCGGCTCCGACCGCCACGGACTTCCTGAACATGCTTCTCCTTTCGGGCGGCCGGCGTTCGGCCGCGGCCCAGCACCCTGGGCGGCCCAGTTCCTGGGCGGCTCAGCTCCCTGAATCGAGCGAGCGGAACGGGATCGGTCGATCGTCCGCGACGATCTGGATCTCGACCCGCGTGCCCATCTGCTCCAGTTCTCGCAGTTCCCGGAGTTCGTCCGGGCTGACGGAGATAGTCTTGTGAAGTCGCCGCCGGCCGGGGCCGGAGCCCATGCCTCCGAGGTCGACTACTTCGATCGGAACACCGGCGTGACGGAGCTCGAGAACCGTCCGAGGCATTCGAGCCAGGACGATGACCGGCTCCGGAGTTGCTGCGAGGGCGATGAGACGAGCGGCGCCCGTGGCAACGTCGTGAACCTCGACCGGCACGCCCTGCGGCGCCGCGAGCGTCAGCACTTCCCGCAGGAACTCATCCCGGGCCGTGGCGTCGTCGACGATCACGATCCGCTGCGCGCCGAGTGCCCGCAGCCAGACGGCCACGACCTGGCCGTGGAGCAGGCGGTCGTCGATGCGGACGAGACGAAGGCTCACGCGCGCCAACTCCCGGTCAGGAAACGCGGCGGGCGCGGTGGCGCTCGGTCTCGACGATTCCGGTCCGGCCGACCTCGATGAGTCGTTCGACCAGGGCATCGTCAAGGGTGCCGCCGGCCAGAGCGGCTTCGATCGCCATCGCAAGGTTGACGCCGGCAATGCAGACCACGCGCGGAGAGCGGCGCCCGATGGCCGAAGCCACGTTGAACGGAGTGCCGCCGAGCAGATCGCACAGCACCAGCACGGGCCGGTGGTCGCGGCCGATCGCGGCGCGCAGGCCCTCGGCGTAGTGGTCCGGGGTCTCCGAAGCCGCCAGGCCGACCGCCGCCAGATCCGGGATCTCGCCGCAGATCATCTCGGTCGTCGCAAGCAGCGCAGCGGGCAGTGTTCCGTGACCGGCGATGACGATCCGAAACCCGCGCACTCGATGCCTCCGGCAGTATTGGCTGCAATTATTCTCACGACACGACTTGCAGTGATCGTATTGGCAGTATACTCGGGGCGCGGTGTTGGGGTTGTCAAGGCGAGGGCATGCGTGGGCGATCCGACGATCGGCAATGGAACGGCCGGGTCCGAGGCGGACCAATCCGCGGCGAGCCAGCGCGAGATGCTCCGGCTCGTGTCCGAGCTTTACTACGTGCGCCAGCTCGGCCAGCCCGAGATCGCGACGCTGACCGGGTTCTCGATCTCCAAGGTGTCGCGGCTTCTCGCTTCGGCCCGTGCCGCCGGGGTTGTGCGGATCTCGGTCGAAGGCGCTCCTCAGGAACCCGCCCCGCTGGCGCGGGCCCTTTCGGCCGCGCTCGGCGTGGAAGTCTGGGTCACGCCCGGCCACGAAACCGATCCGGCACTCGCAGCTCGATTGTGCGGAGTGGCGGCCGCTCCGCGGCTGGCCGAGGAGTTGCCCGAGGACGGCGCCATCGGGTTGACCGGCGGATACACGGTTGAATCGCTGGTCGCGGCACTGCCGGCGGTGAGCCGGCCACGGACCGTTGTCGTGCCACTCGTCGGTGGCTGGGACTCGAGCAACCCGCACCTCAACAGCAACGAGATCGCTCGACGGCTGGCCGAGCGGGTCGGTGCGTCGGTGCGTCTGCTCCATGCCCCGGGTTTGCTGGACGACGAGGCGACGACGGCGGCGCTCCTCGCCGACAGCGCGGTCACAGCCACCACGCGCTACTGGGGCGAGCTCCGTTTGGCCCTCGTCGGCATGAGCGGCGCGCCGCGTTTCGCGCCCGGATACGGCACCGTCATGGATCGTCTCGACGACGCGGGCCGAAGCCGGCTGACGGCCCGCGGAGCGGTCGGCGACGTGGCCGGCCACCTGGTCCGGCTCGACGGCTCGTTTGTGGCCGACGAATGGGAGCGGCGCACGATCTCCATCCCGGTCGATACGCTGCGCAAGGTGCCACGGGTCGTGGGCATCGCCGCCGGCTCGAACAAAGTGGAGACGATCGTCGCGGGGGCGCGCACGGGGTTGCTGCACCTTCTGATCACGGACGAACCGACCGCGGCTGCGGCTCTCGCTCTGCTCGGATACGCAGGTGCGGCTCCAGGTGTAGCCCCGGCGACCACTCCAACCGAGTAGCCCCGTCGGAGCGGCCACGGCGCTATAGTCCGGTCCAGAACGCCGGGTGTCGGGCAGAGCCGGTTCGGCCGAGAGTGGGGGATTGCGAATGAAAGACGAGGCCCCGTCGGGAGCGATGGACGGCCGGGCGGCGCGGCTGAGCGCGGTCGCCTTCGGAGCCTTCGGCGCCGGCCTCGTCCTGGTGGGGGTCCTCTCGATCGCCACGGGCATCCCAGGCCGTGCCCACAACATGGCGCCCCTCGCCGGGCCCGCGGATATCGGCGGGCGTCTGGGCGAGATATCGCCGCTCATCGCCGCGGTGCTGGCGGCGCTGGTCGTGGTCTCGATCGTGCTGATGCTGGCGACGCGAAGGCTGCGGCCCGAAACGGCGGCTGCCGAACTCGTCGTGCTTGGTGGGGCAATCGCGATCTGCGTCGTCGGCGCGATAGGGCGGATCGGGTATTCGGCCGACGGTTCCGTCCTGCTCGCGGGCGTCGCGTGTCTCACCGGCGGCGCGGCGGTCGGGGCGGCCGGAGTGCTGACCGCCCTGGTGCGCGAATGAAGGCGGCGATGGGTTTGCGGCGCCGAGCCGGAGCGATTCTGGCGATCGACGCGCTCGCCCTTGCCGCCGTTCTGGCGACCGCCCCGGCGGCCTTCGTCTGGCTCGACGGCTCCAGGCCGAGTCCTCTCGCGGTCGACACGTCCGGGGGATCGGGGTCCGGATCGGCCCACTCGCCGGGACCGACGCCGAGCGTCTCTGGCGTCGCGACCCAGGCTCCGGTGCAGACGGCGCCTCCGGCCACGCCCGTTCCGACCGCGGAGATCGTCTACGGAGACGGCACGTGGGATCCGCTTCCGGCTATGCCGAAGTCGCTCTGGGGCGCCGGCTCGGCGGTGCTCGCGGACGGCCGCGTTCTGGTCATCGGCGGTTTGAGCGGCCCCAACAGCGCCTCGGCTCTGGCTACCGTCGAGGTCTTCGATCCCAAGTCGAATTCATGGGATGCGGCTGCGCCCATGCTCCAGGCGCGCGCGTACCCCGCCGCCGCGACGCTCGCGGACGGATCGGTGCTGGTCGCGGGCGGATCGCGTGCCGGCGTCCCACTCGACAGCGCGGAGCGATATTTCCCCGACAGCGGTACCTGGGTCTCCGCCGGAGCCATGACCGCAGCGCGCACTGAGGCGAGGGCCACGCTGCTGCGGGACGATCGCGTGCTCGTGACCGGCGGCGGCTCGGAGGCACCGCCCAGCTACCGGTCGACGAACGCCGCCGAGATCTTCGACCCGGCGACGGGGTCGTGGACGTCGACTGCTCCAATGTCGACCGCCCGGGCCTTCCACACGGCCACGCTTCTGGCCGACGGCGAGGTGCTCGTCACCGGCGGCGCGAGCATCTATCACGGGAGCAAAGGCGCGGTCGTGGCCACGGCCGAGATCTACGACCCGAAATCGGCGTCGTGGCACGCAGCGGCCCGGATGTCCGTGGCTCGATACCACCACGTGGCGGCGCCACTCCCCGACGGCCGCGTCCTGGTCGCCGGCGGGTGGGCGTTCACGACCAACAGTGACAAGAGCCTCGCCACGGCCGAAATCTACGATCCGGCAAAGAACACGTGGAAGGCCACGGGATCGATGGCGACGGGGCGTGCTCGGGGCAGCATCACGCCGCTACCCGACGGCCGGGTGCTCGTGGTCGGGGGCGTGGATACGGCCTACCGGGTCATGGCCACGGCCGAGATCTGGGACCCTTCGACCGGCAAGTGGCGGCCTACCGGCCGCCTCGCCGCCGCGGTCATGTGGCCCGCTCTCGCCCTGCTCCACGACGGCCGAGTTCTGCTGGCCGGCGGAGCCGTGGATGTCGGAGCGGCGCACGCGACATCGGCGAGCGCCATATTCGCGCCGCCCGCCCCGTAGCGATCAGGAGCCGAGGTAGGCCAGCACCGCAAGCACTCGCCGGTGCGCCGTCTGTGTCTCGGGCAACTCGAGTTTGCCGAAGATGCTGCTGATGTGCTTCTCCGTCGCGCCTTCGGTGATGCCCATGGCTTTGGCGACGCCGAGGTTGGTCCGGCCCTCGGCCATGGCTGCCAGGACTTCGCGCTCCCGCGGCGTCAGCGTTGCGAGGCGGTCGTCGCGACGGCGCAGGACCATCAGTTGGGCGACCACGTCGGGGTCGAGGGCCGTCCCGCCGCCGGCCACCCGATGCAGCGCGTCCATGAACTCGGCGATGTCCGAGACGCGGTCCTTGAGCAGGTAGCCCACGCCGCCGGCGCCGTCGGCGAGCAACTCCGTGGCGTACTGGCGCTCGACATATTGGCTCAGGACCAGGACCGGTGTTCCGGGCACGAGACGTCGGGCCTCGATCGCGGCGCGCAGCCCCTCGTCGCGCTGGTTCGGCGGCATGCGCACGTCCACGACCGAAACGTCCGGACGGTGCTCCAGGACGGCGGCGACGAACGAGGGGGCGTCGCCGACCTTGGCCACGACCGTCCCGCCGGTCTCCTCGATCAGCCTCGCCAGACCCTCGCGAATGAGTGCCGAGTCTTCGGCGATGACCACGCGAATTGGGTTTCTCTCCACCAAAGGATCATGCACCAACCGAAGTGCCCGTGAGTAGTGCGTGGTGCGCCGCCGCGCTGCTCGGGTGGGGCGGGTGGGGCCGCCGTTACGCTGCAGGCCACCCCTGAGCCGCCGGCATTTCTGCGTGGAGAAGGGTCGGGCCGCCGGCGGGGCTGTCGATCAGCAGGACACCGTCGAGCGCCTCGACGCGGTCCCGCAGCCCTGCCAGGCCGCCGCCCGGGGCGGTCACCGCACCGCCGACGCCGTTGTCCCAGACCTCGACGATTAGCCGATCTCCTTCGCGGCGGCAGCGGATCTCGCAACGGGTCGCCGAGGCGTGTTTGGCAACGTTGGTGAGTGCCTCCGAGACGACGAAGTAGGCCGCCCGTTCGACAGCATGAGGCTGCCTTTCGCCTGGAGCGAGGGCACTCTCCACGATGGTCGGCACGGGGCAGCGGCCGGCAACGGAGCCGAGCGCCGCAACCAGGCCACGATCCAGAAGGATGGCGGGCGCGGAACCGCGGACGAGGTCGCGCAGCTCGGCCAGGGCTTGACGCGCCTGCTCCCGGGCATCGCTCATCAAGGCCTTTGCACCGGCCGGGTCGCTCTCGATCCGGTCGCTTGCGAGGCTCAAGTCGATTGCGAGCATGACCAGTCGCTGCTGGGCGCCGTCGTGGAGGTCGCGCTCGATTCGGCGCAACTCCGTAGCTTCGACCTGCAGCATCGCGGACCGGCTCTCGCGCAGGGTTTCGACCCGGAGTCGCAACTCCTCACGCTCGTTGGTGCACAGCAAGCCCTCGACGACGGCCCTGTGGAGGCGCATCAGACCCCGGGAGAGTGAAGCTGCCACTGCCAGCAGGAAGAGCCCGAGGACGAATGCGACGGCAACCAGGGGGATCGGCGCGCCGTTTGAGAGTGAAGCCGGCATCCGGTCGCCGGCCGCACCGGCGATCACGAAGTAGGCGAGCGTCGAGACGAGCAAGCCGAACGAGGTGGCCCAAACCGCAACGCACACGACGAATTCGAGGATGGTGAGCGGGAACGAAACGAGCACATAGATGACGTCCCGCCAGCGGTTCTCGTCCATGAATTCGGCTTCCGCGGCAGCGCGCAGACCGTGACCGTAAGTCCGATAGGTATGCGCTCGAAGCGGCCGGGGATCCACGAGGGTCATTCGCCAGCGTTCGACCCGGGCCACGATCCGGGCGATCTCAACGCCGATGCCGACGACCGCGAAGCCCACGAGGATGATCAAGAACGAGCCGCCCGTGGAGAAGAGCGCGGCCAGGAGGGCGAACGAGAAGGTGCCGATGAAAAGCCCCATCAAGATCGCGCCGGCGGCACGCCACGACGCAGGGTCGAGAGGGGACAGCACGAAGTTGCGCAGAAGGGTGCCCGGTCGATATGGTCCTGTCGCGAACGAAGGCTTCAAGGTAGTCATCATGTCGCACAAGCTAACGCCCCGTCGGCCGGCCGAACAGCAGGCCAGCCGGGGTTTTTGGGATGGGGCTAGCACCATGGTCGGCCCCGACAGCCACGGCTACGATCGGACGGAAAGTCCGCTCCAGACCCGGAGGTCGAGACCATGGCCGCCCTTCAGCCCGCCGCCCCTTTCCGGCTGAGCCCCACGCGGTTCGGCTTGCTGGTCAACCGTTTCGAGCGGTTCGCCGCTCGCGTCCAGGGCTACTTCGATCGCCACGGCCCGGGGCTCAGTCTGTACGTTCTCTCGCCGGTGGTGGCCGAGCTCGTGCTGGGTTCGTCACCGCCGCTGACGTTCCTGTTCTTTGGGTGGATAGACCTGCTGATGTACGGCGGCGGGGCTGTGATCATTCGCGAACTGGTGCGCCGCTGGGGCAAGGGCTGGCCGAGCATCCTCGCGCTGGGTGTGGCTTACGGGATTGCCGAAGAAGGCCTGGCCATACGCAGCTTCTTCAACCCCGATTGGGGCGGCGCCGTCGGCCTGGCCGGCTATGGCTACGTGGGTGGCATCAACTGGTTCTGGGCCACCGAGATGGCGGTCTACCACTCCGTGGTCAGCATCACTCTGCCGATACTGCTCGTGAGCGTCGCGTACCGCAGCCGGCAGGATCAAGCCTGGATCCCCGGCGGGTCTCTGGCCCGGGTCGCGCTCGGCTTCGTCGCGTCCATCCTGGTGTGTTGGGTCATCCTGCCGTACGCAATTGGCGGAGCCGCGCTGTTCGGTTGCGTTGCCGCGATGGCGATCTGCTACCTGGTTGCGCGCCGACTCCCGGCTCGCGTTTCGTGGCCCGCCGGCTGGGGTTCCAGAGGTAGCAGGTCTGCGCCCAAGCCCAGCACGGTCTTGAGGCTCTCTCTGGCGGTTACGACCCTCTCGTTCATCCTTGTTTTCGCGCGCGGATTCGGGCTTCCGTTCGTGGTGGCCTCGGTATTGCTCGTTGCCATCGTTCTGGCTATGGCCGCCTGGCTCCTGCGTGCCTCGGCGGGCATCGGTTGGAGCGACCGCCACAGCGTGGCCGTCCCACTGGGCGTGATGGCCTTCTTCGTGGGCTTCAGCCCGCTCGTGGAACTGACCGGCGGGCACGGGCAGCTCGTCGTAGGTTTGGTCACGGCGGTGGTTCTGCGGCGCATCTGGGTTTCGATGGCCGCGTCTACAACCGAATGACGCCGGCGACGCAGCGACGTGATCGCCGCGGTAGCAGAATGTATTAGTCGTTGCGGCCGGGGCCGAACGCGTCGTCGGCGGTGGGCTGGGGCATTGCTTCCGGAGGTAGATCGAAAATGTCGGACTCTCCGGACGGCCGGATCGCGCCGCCGAGCACATACGGTCGACCCCCGGCAGGTCGCGTGCTCGTGCTTGCGGCCGTGGCGGCGATTTGCCTGCTCGGCTCGGCCGTGTTCCTGCCGTGGATCCATTCGGGCTTCTCCACCCAGGACTCCGTCGACCTGGGCTCCACCG
>JADGQJ010000110.1 GCA_017881885.1 Chloroflexota bacterium | reverse complement strand
TTCGTGATCATCTTCGTCCAGGAAGGTCAGCGCCGGATCCCGATCCAGTACGCCAACAGGGTCCGTGGCCACCGCATCTATCAAGGCGGTTCCACGTTCCTGCCGCTCCGGGTGAACATGTCGGGTGTTATCCCGATCATCTTCGCCATCAGCATCCTGCTCTTCCCGCTCCAGATCGCGACGTACTTCCAGGCGTCAGCCGTCTCCTGGGTCAAGGACATCTCGACCGGGATCATCAGCGTGCTAGACACCAGGGGTCCGCTCTACCTGAGCCTGTACTTCCTGCTGACCCTCGGGTTCGGCTTCTTCTATACCTTCATCGTCTTCAAACCCGACGAGACCGCCAACAACCTGCGCAAATCTGGCGGGTTCATACCGGGGATCCGGCCTGGTCAACCGACTGAGGATTACCTCCGTCGGGTGGCCTTCCGGATCACTCTGGCCGGCGCCACTTTCATCGCCATCGTGGCGGTCCTGCCGATGCTCCTCGCCGCGCTGCCGATGTTCAGCAACCTGAACGCCGTGGGCGTCGGTCTCGGAGGCACCAGCATCCTGATCGTCGTCAGCGTGGTCGTCGAGACCATGAAGCAGCTGGAAGCCCAGCTCATGATGCGCAGCTACGAAGGCTTCATCCGTTGATTGGGAACGTCGTCGTCCTCCTCGGCGCCCCGGGCGCCGGGAAGGGAACGCAGGCCCAGATTCTCGCCGAGCGGCTCGGCCTGGCCCATGTCGCCACCGGCGATCTGTTCCGGGCCGCCGTCCGCGACGGCACGCCCCTCGGCCTCACCGCCAAGGGGTACATGGACCGGGGCGAGCTCGTTCCCGATTCGGTGACCATCGACATGCTCTTCGAGCGCCTGGCCAAGCCGGACGCCGCGAAGGGCATCCTGCTCGACGGCTTCCCGCGCAACATCGCCCAGGCCGAGGTGCTCGACAAGGCCCTCACCGAACGCGGTGGCAAGGTCGACGTCGCGCCGTACATCGCGGTCCCGGAGGCCGATCTCGTCGCCCGACTAGGAGGCCGCTGGATCTGCCGTGCGCAGGGTCATCCCTACCACGAACAGTCGAAGCGGCCGCTCGTCCCGGGCGTCTGCGACGTCGACGGGTCCGAGCTCTACCAGCGAACCGACGATCAGCCGGCCACGGTGCAGGCTCGTTTGCGCCAGCAACTCGGCGCGCTGGATCAGGTCGTCGGGCATTATCGCGAGCACGGCGTCCTGGCGACGGTCGACGGCAGCCAGCAGATCGATCGCGTCACCGACGGCCTTCTCGCGGCGATCGCCTCGGCGACCGGCCGGCAGGGCTGATATCGGATGGCAACGGTTGTCCGCAGATCGCAAGAGGAGATCGCGCTGATGCGCCACGCCGGCCGCATCGTCGCCGGTGTCCTTGCCGCGGTCGAGGAAGAGCTCAAGCCGGGGGTTACCACGGCCGCGCTCGACGCCGTCGCCGAGAGCTACATTCGCAAAGCCGGGGCCAGGCCCTCGTTCAAAGGCTATCGGGGCTTTCCGGCATGCATCTGCGTTTCGATCGACTCAGAGGTGGTTCACGGGATCCCCGGCAAGCGGGTCATCCAGGAAGGCCAGGTCGTCTCGATCGATGCCGGTGCAATCTGGCAGGGCTATCACGGTGACGGCGCCCGGACGTTTTACGTCGGAACGCCGCCCCCCGAGGTGGCGAAACTGATCGCGACCACGAGGCTGGCCCTGATGGCCGGCATCGGGGCCGCCGTCGCCGGGAACCACATCGAGGACGTCTCGGGGGCTGTCGAGGATGTCGCCGTCGAAGGCGAATGTGGGATCGTCCGGCCGTACGTCGGACACGGCATCGGGACTCGGATGCACGAGGAACTGCAGATTCCGAACTATCGGACCGGCAACCGCGGCATCGAGATCCAGCCCGGAGTCTGCATGGCCATCGAGCCGATGCTCACGCTCGGCAAAGCGGACGTGGAAACCCTCGCCGACGGATGGACGGTTGTGACCACCGATCATTCGCTGGCCGCCCATTTCGAGCACACGATCGCCGTGACCGACAACGGTCCGGAGATCCTGACGACGGTATGAACAGAATCGAAGACGCCGGCAGCGTGATGCGGGCGGCGGACCGGTTCGGGAGCGAGCGGGGCGAAGTCGCCTCGTGGTTGCCGGGCTCGTCAATCTTTGATAACCTATTCGTTCGTGTGTCGGCCGAGGTCGGCCGGCATTCGTGCGAGAAAGGGAAGTAACTCAGAACGTGGCAAAGAAGGACGCGATCGAAGTCGAAGGCACTGTGTTGGAGCCATTGCCCAACACGATGTTCGCCGTCGAACTCGAGAACGGCCACCGCGTTCTGGCTCACATCTCGGGCAAGCTGCGAATGAACTTCATCCGCATCCTGCCGGGTGACCGGGTCAGAGTAGAGCTGTCGCCCTACGACCTGACGCGGGGTCGCATCACTTACCGACTCAAGTAGCGCCGCCGACAAACAAACGAGGATCCATTGAAAGTCAGAGCTTCCGTCAAGGCCCGCTGCGACAACTGCAAAGTGATTCGCCGACACGGGACCGTGATGGTCATCTGCGCGAATCCCAAGCACAAGCAGCGGCAGGGTTAGGCCATGGCACGTATCGCAGGTATCGACATTCCCCGCGAGCGGCGGGTCGAGATCGCCCTTACCTATATCTTCGGTATCGGCCTTCCCACGAGCCAGAAGATCCTCGTCCAGGCCAACGTCAACCCGGATACCCGTGTCCGGGATCTGACCGAGGAACAGGTCAACCGGCTGCGCGAGATCATCGACCGACGCTACAAGGTTGAAGGTGACCTTCGCCGTGAGGTTGCCATGAACATCAAGCGGCTAATCGAAATCGGCTCCTATCGCGGCCTGCGCCATCGGCGCAACCTGCCGGCCCGGGGCCAGCGGACCAAGACGAATGCCCGGCAGCGCCGAGGACCGAAGAAGACGGTCGGCGTCCGGCGCAAGGCGACGAAGTAAGAGGAGCCGGACGCAGGCATGGCCGAACGGAAGCGCGCCACCAAGCAGCGCCGCCGGGAGAAGAAGAACGTGCCCCAGGGGCATGTTCATATCCAGGCGAGCTTCAATAACACGATCATCACGATCACCGATCCCAACGGCAACGTGATCAGCTGGGGCTCTGCCGGCGTGGCCGGTTTCAAGGGCTCCCGCAAGAGCACGCCGTACGCCGCCGCCCTCTCGGCCGATCAGGCCGCAAAGAAGGCGATGGAGCACGGAATGCGCCAGGTGGAGGTCTACGTGAAGGGGCCGGGCGCCGGTCGCGAGCAGGCTATCCGCTCGCTGCAGGCAGCCGGCCTCGAGGTGAGCGCGATCACCGACGTCACCCCCGTACCCCATAACGGTTGCCGCCCGCCCAAGCGGCGACGGGTGTAGGGAGGACGGTAGATGGCCCGCTACACCGACCCAGTTTGCCGGATCTGCCGGCGGGAGGGCACCAAGCTCTTCCTCAAGGGGACCCGCTGCTATTCCAAGAAGTGCGCTTTCGAGCGCCGTCAGGCTCCTCCCGGACAGCACGGCATCCGCCGTCGCAAGGTCGGTGAGTACGGCATGCAGCTGCGCGAGAAGCAGAAGATCCGCCGCGTCTACAGCGTCCTCGAGCGACAGTTCAAGGGCTACTTCGAAGCGGCGAGCTCTACGCCTGGCGTGACGGGCGAGAACCTCCTTCGAATCCTCGAACTGCGCATGGACAACGTTGTTTACCGGATGGGCTTCGCCGCTTCGCGAGCCGAAGCGCGCCAGCTCGTGGGGCACGCTCACTTCACAGTGAACGGTCGCGTTTCCAATATTCCGTCGCTGCGTCTCCGCCCCGGCGACAAGGTCGAGGTGCGCGAGACGCACCGCACCCGTGAGCCCTTCAAGGAGGCTGTGGAGCTCATCAAGTCGCGCCAGGTTCCGGAGTGGCTCAGCGTGGACTCGGCGAAGCTCGCCGGATCAGTGCTGAACGCCCCGCGACGCGACCAGATGCCGCTTGACCTCAACGAGCAGCTCGTGGTCGAGTACTACTCGAGGTAACGCCTTCCTATGATCGAACTCGAGAGCCCGCAGATCGCGCCGGTCGAGGAACTCGGCTCGTACGCCAAGTACGAGGCAAGCCCGCTACCGGCCGGCTACGGCGTCACACTAGGAAATGCCCTACGGCGCGTCATGCTGTCGTCGCTCGAGGGCTCGGCCGTTACGGCCATCCAGATTCGTGACGTCTACCACGAATTCACGAGCATTCCCGGTGTGAAGGAGGACGTAACTCAGATCGTCCTCAACATCAAGAAGCTCCGTCTCAAGAGCTTCGCGACGCACCCGGTCCAGCTCAAACTTCTCAAGGCCGGCGCAGGCACCGTAACCGCCGCCGACATTCAGGAATCGGCCGACGTCGAGGTCGTCAACCCTGAGCTCGAGCTGATGACGCTCGACTCGGACGACATCACGATCGAGATGGACCTGACGGTCGAAAAGGGCGTCGGCTACCTGGCCGCCGAGCGGTCCGAGTCGATGCCGATCGGGGTCATCCCGGTCGATGCCATCTTCACTCCGGTCCGCAAGGTCAACTATTCGATCGAGAACACTCGCGTCGGGCAGATGACCAACTACGACAAGCTCACGATCGAACTCGAGACGGACGGCTCCATCTCGCCCGAGGAAGCCCTCGGTCGGGCCGCCGACATTCTCATGCGCCAGTTCGCGCTGTTCGCCAACATCGGCCTCGTTGCCGCCGGAACGGATCGCGTTGCGACCAACGCCCCCCAGCTCCCCCCGAACATGCTCGACATGCCGATCGAGGAGCTGGATCTGCCGATGCGGGCCTACAACTCGCTCAAGCGCAACAACATCGTCAAGGTCGGGCAGCTGCTCCAGCTCTCCGATGACGATCTCTTGCGGATGCGCAACTTCGGCAAGAAGTCGCTCGACGAAATGAAGGAGAGGCTGCGCATGCGCGGCTTCATCCTGCCCGACACGGAAGACAGCTCTCTCGGCGACGACATCGAAGAGGTCGAAGACGAAGAGCAGTTCGACGACCTTCCCCCTGAGGAGGCCTGAGCCATGGCCCATCGAATCGGCGGCCGGAAGCTCAGCCGCAAGCAGGGGCCGCGACTGGCCCTTTTCAAGAACCTGACCGTCTCGGTCCTCCGCTACGAGCGGATCCAGACCACCGAGGCAAAGGCCAAGGAGATCCGCGGCCGGGTCGAACGCATGATCACGCTCGCCAAGCGTGGCGATCTGGCGGCACGGCGGATGGTACTCGCGGAGTTTCCGAACGAGCCGCTCGTCGTGACCAAGCTGTTCGACGAGATCGCACCCAAATACGCCGACCGGACTTCGGGCTTCACTCGGATCGTCCACCTCGGCCAGCGCCAGGGTGACTCAGCCCCGATCGTCCAGCTAGAGCTGGTCTAGAGGCTAGATCAATGTCTCGCCGCTTCGCCGGATGCAAAGCAATGCGCCGGCCGAGAGGCGACAGATGAGTGTCCGAGAGGACGCCCTCGTGCGGTACCGCGCACGGGTTGAATACGACGGCACGGACTTCTCCGGGTTCCAGGTCCAACCTGGTGCGCGGACTGTCCAGGGGGAACTCGAAGCCGCGCTGGCGCGGATTTCCGGCGGAAGTCGGGTCCGGGTCGACGCGGCGGGCCGAACCGACGCCGGGGTCCACGCTCACGGTCAGGTGATCGCATTCACCGATCCGATGGGGAGACCGGCAAGGGAGCTGACCAGGGCGCTGAACGCCCTGCTGCCAGCGGACGTAGCGCTTCGCGAGATGCGCCGCGCGCCGGCCGGGTTCCATCCACGCCACGCGGCGCGATATCGGGAGTATCGCTACACCGTCTGGAACGGGCCGCGAAGCCCGCTCCGCGAGCGTTTTGCGTTCGGGGTGCGGGACCCGCTGGATATCGCCGCGATGGAGCGGGTCGGTTCGGTCCTTGTGGGCCGTCACGACTTCAGCGCCTTCGGGGTGGCGCACCGGCAGCCGGTGCGGACCGTGCATTGGGTCCGTGTCCGGAGGGAAGGATCGCTCGTGACGATCGACGTCGCGGCCGACGCCTTTCTCCGCCAGATGGTGCGAAGGATCGTGGCCGCTCTCTTGGAGGCCGGTCACGGCAGGACAGATGAAGAGGCAGTCGCAGCGGCGCTTGCGTCGGGGCGACCGGCCTTCAACGGGGCCACGGCCCCCGCGAAAGGCCTTTGCCTGAGACGCGTCGTTCTGGGCCCCATGAGGGGCAGGACGGCAAGCACGACCGCCAGATCGAACGGAGAACGATGACCGCCAAGACATATACGGTCCGTGAGAGCGAGATCGAGCGACGCTGGTACGTCGTGGACGCGACGGACGAGACGCTCGGCCGCCTGGCGTCGCGCATCGCTCGTGTGCTCGAAGGCAAGAACAAGCCCATGTACAGCCCCACGCTGGACTCGGGCGACCATGTCGTCGTCGTGAACGCCGGCAAGATCGCCGTCACGTCGGACAAGCGCGAGACCAAGCTCTACATGCGCCACAGTGGCTATCCGCACGGTCTCAAGTCGGAGACCCTGGGCCATCTCCTGGAGCGCCGGCCGGAGGAAGTCATCCGCCGTGCCGTCAAGGGCATGCTGCCGCATAACCGACTGGGCGCCCAGCAGATCACCAAGCTCAAGATCTACGCCGGCCCCGAGCACCCGCACCAGGCTCAGCGTCCTGAGCCGCTGGCCTGACGAGGAGCGCAATGAGTACCCCAGCTTTCTTCTACGGGACCGGCCGCCGCAAGACCGCGGTGGCGCGAGTCCGGCTCGTCCCCGGCTCGGGCGAGATCGTCGTAAACGATCGAACCCTTGAGGCGCATTTTGGCAATGCCATCGACGAGGCTGACGTGCGCATGCCGTTCCGGGTCACCGGTACGGAAGGCACGTACAACGCCCAGATCAAGGTCGAGGGTGGCGGAGTAACCGGCCAGGCCGGGGCCATTCGCCACGGCATCGCCCGCGCTCTTCTCCAGATGGACCCCGAGGGGCACCGTTTGCCGCTCCGGCAGGCCGGCCTCCTTACCCGCGACCCGCGGATGAAGGAGCGCAAGAAGTACGGTCTGAAGCGAGCACGCAAGGCGCCGCAGTATACGAAGCGATAACCGGAGTCACGTCTCGGGCGGTCCAGTGCTTCGTTGGGTCTTGCGCTCGTTCGCTCACGCACGTTAGTGCGCTCGCTCGTGTGCTCAGAACCCGCCTCGCCCTGAACTCGCCGGAGACGCGACGCAGGAGCAATCGGAGTCACGTCTCGGGCGGTCCAGTGCTTCGTTGGGTCTTGCGCTCGTTCGCTCACGCACGTTAGTGCGCTCGCTCGCGTGCTCAGAACCCGCCTCGCCCTGAACTCGCCGGAGACGCGACGCAGGATAAATCGGAGTGGAGACTCGAGCGGTCGGTGCCGTTGTTGGCACCTGCGCTCCTCGCTCACGCGCGTCTATGCGCGCTCGCTCCGGTGCTCGCCGCCGCCTAGGCACAGTCACGCCGGAGCTGCGGCTCAGGCGGTCCGTGCCGTTGTTGGCACCTGCGCTCCTCGCTCACGCACCATCTGGTCCGCTCGCCTAAGCCGGGCTTACCTGGCTCGTGCTCGGCTCCGCCTAATGCATGGCTCGCCGGAGACGCGAGCGGGGGCTGTCGGCGACGGTCGAAGTGGGCGGTCGAAGTGGGCGGTCGGAGTGGGCGGTCGGAGTGAGTTCGGACGGCCGAACTAGACACTTGGCGTAGGACCAAGCGCGCGGGGCCGTCAACGCAGGTACCCGAGACGCCGGGGCTGGGGGAAGTCATCATGTGCGGCATGACCGACGACCTCTATGAGCGCTATAAGGAAGCGCTGCGAACCGGCCACGTTGCGGTGCTGAGAGGCTCGCTCGACGAGGCGCTCGCGGCCTACGGGGTCGCGGCTCAAATCGCCCCGACGCGTGCCCTCCCCCACACCAGTCTGGGCGGTGTGTACATGCGCCTGGGGTATCTCGAAGAGGCCCTGGCGGAATTCGCCGCTGCCGTCGCGCGTTCGCCACACGATGAGGGAGCGCTGCTCGGACAGGCGGAAGCCCTGGCCTCGGCAGGTATGCGCAGCGATGCGGCGGCGGCGCTGGACCATGTGGCTGAGATCCAGGAAGCGGCCGGTCGACTGCCCGAGGCCGCGGACACTCTCCGTCGCGCGGTTGAACTCGAAGAGGCGCCGGAGCGCATCCGACGCCAACGGGCTCTGATCCGCCAGATCCGCTTCTCATCGGGCGATCATGCCGCGGAACACCTGCTTGCCAGGGCCCTTCGCCTGCGAGACGAGCCGGCGGGCGATGCCCTTCGTCCGGCTGCCGGTCTGGCCTTCATGGCAAGCCAGGCTTCAATGGATGCTCCGGTGAGATCGTCCGCGTCGGAGCCCTCCTATCGGGCGTCCGAACCGGAGCAGGTCGTCACCGCCCCGTCATCCCGCGAGCAGGTCGCCAACTC
>JADGQJ010000223.1 GCA_017881885.1 Chloroflexota bacterium | reverse complement strand
CCTCTCGGGGTGGTGGGCGTGATGGTTCCCTGGAACTTCCCGATCCAGCTCTCGCTCGGTCCGCTCGTCGACATCCTCGCCGCCGGCAACCACGCCATGGTGAAGATGTCGGATCGATCCGGCCACCTCGCGCGCCTCCTGATCGAGGTCTTCCCGCGCTACCTGCCGACCGAGAAGGTCGCGTTCCTCGAAGACCTCGGACGAGGCCCGGAGTTCTCGAAGCTTCCTTTCGACCACATGATCTTCACCGGCTCGGGTGGCGTCGGACGCGCCGTCATGGCTTCTGCGGCGGCGAACCTGTGTCCCGTGACGCTCGAGCTCGGGGGCAAGGCCCCGGCGGTGGTCGCGCCCGACTTCCCGCTCGCGACCGCCGCGCAGCGCATCCTCTGGGCCAAGTGCATCAACGCCGGCCAGGTGTGCGTCAACGTCGATTACCTCTTCTTGCCCGAAGGGAGCATCGACGCGTTCGTCGCGCATGCGCACCGGCTCGTCGCAGAGCGGTATCCCGATCTGAACGGCCCGGACTACACCACGATCATCGATCAGCCTGCCTTTGATCGGCTCGTCGCGACGCTCGAGGATGCGAAGGCGCGTGGGGCGACCGTCATCAACCTGGCGCCGGACCAGCAGCCCGACGCCCGTCGCCGGAAGATGGCCCCGCACATCGTGCTCGGGGTGAACGACGAGATGACGATCATGAAGGAGGAGATCTTCGGGCCGTTCTTGCCGATCAAGCCGTATCTCGAGACCGAAGAGGTCATCACTTACGTCAACGACCACGATCGCCCGCTCGCGTTCTATCCGTTCACCAACGACAAGCGACTCGCCCATCGGTACATCACCGAGGTTCTCTCGGGCAGCGTCGGCGTGAATGAAGCGATCGTGCAGGTGGGCCAGCACGACCTGCCGTTCGGCGGCGTCGGCGCGAGCGGCATGGGGCACTACCACGGCTACGAGGGTTTCTTGACCTTTTCGAAGCTTCGGCCGGTCTTTCGCCAGGGCCGCTTTTCCTCGATCCAGGCGGCGCTACAGCCGCCCTACGGAAAACGCGCGAAGCTCGCCTTGCACTGGATGTTCAGGTTTCGAGGCTAGCGCCTTCGATCGGTCGATGATCGAGGTCGACGCCGTTCGGAACGGTTGCCGCACTGCTGATCGGCCGTTGCCGCGAGCCCATCCCGTCGCGGGCGTCGACGCGTCGGACACGGGCGACGTGTGGGCACTCGTAGGGCCCATGGCGTCGACCTCGTGATGAACGCCGTCGATCCCGGTTTCTGATGCCCGTGTCCCTGGGCGCGCTCGCCGCGGGCGGGCGTCCTCTCGGCGGAGTCATTCGATCCCGATCCGTACCTCGCCATCCTCGACCGCGACGGCATCCACCACGCCACGATCGACATCGAGCCGGGCCGCGGATTCGCCTGGCGGGCGCACTCCAGTGTCACGTCAGCATGGCCAGGGACGGAGTCTGTCAGCCGGACAATGGGGCTGGGTTGCTGTGCCAGGATCGGCGAATGAGCAGGACGATGCTCACGAGTGCTATCCAGGCCGGGAACACGTACACGGTCGTCGTCGGGACTGTGACGTTCACGAACTCGAAGACGCCGACTGCGTAGCTCAACCAGACGAGCCACCGCGGAAGTGCGCCGGTGGCGCGTCCGAGCGCCGCCGTGGAGAAGATGACAAGGGTGGCGACCCTGGGCGCATAGACCGACAGCAGGGTCACGGCCAGCGCCCGGGTCAACGATGCCGCTCCGGGATCCGGCAGCCGACCGCCGGCCTCTACGAGGACCGCGGGCGCGGCAAGGACTGCCGTTCCGGCGAGCACGACCCCGGCCATCAGGATGGCGCCGCCCTGGAAGACCGTTCCGAACAGCTTGGGTTCGTCTTTACCGAGCCGAGACCGCACAACGCCGATGAACCACAGAAACGCGATCGTCCCGATCACGATGAATTGCAGCAGCACCAAGGTGTACAGGCCCGGTCGGGGGTCGGCGTAGTAGCGGATGATCTCCTCGTCCGAGGCATCCACGGAGGGGGCGGCCAGCAGGCCCTTGAGCCCGATCGACCATGCGACGGCGCAGATGACCCCGGCGATGGCGGCAGCCTCGATCGAGCGCAGTCGGGTCCGCCAGCGTGCCGCCGCGTTGGGAGGCTCGGTCGCGGGGGTCGGAGATGATGTCACGCGGTCGTTCTCCTGCCCCTGTGGTGGCCCGGTCTGGCGAAGTCTGGACCGGTACGGTAGTGCGTCGCAACCGAGCGGGGTCGCGGCGGCCAGGATGTCGTTCGCCGATGACGCCCGGTTGTGGTCGGCCGGGCCTGGATCCGCTAACCCCTCGTAGGGGACTACCGCAGGGACTAATCCTGGCATTAGCGGTGCGCGTCATGCGCACGAGTCGCCCCTCCCATCGCCTCATGAAGTGCTTTGAGCTGCGGAAGCGCCATTCCTACTCTACTGGGGGCAACGCTGTCGCGGCATCCGTCCTCCGTTGCGGACAGACGCGGCGACCAAGCCGCTGTAGTCAATAACCCGGCTGCTGACCGGATCCCTGACCGCATCCTTCTGGGATCGGGTCGACCCCTGCCGCCCTCCAGCAGAGAAGAGACCCCGGGCTTGATTGAGCTAACACGGGCGGTCACGCGATGGCCCGGGAATGATGTGACCAGATTCTTGACCGGAACCCCGTGAATCTGGCTGATTCGGCGGTGAACGGATGAGACCGCCTGAGATCTATTTGTCTACGTCAGCGCCGCTATATCGAGCG
>JADGQJ010000031.1 GCA_017881885.1 Chloroflexota bacterium | reverse complement strand
GCCCAAGATGTCGCCCGAGGCGCCGACGGCGTGGATGGTCTATATCGGCACCGACGATGCGGCCGGGCTCGCTGCGAAGGTCAAGGCGGCCGGCGGCAATGTAATTGCGCCGCCTATGCAAGTCGGCGAGCAGGGCACCATGGCCGTGTTCCAGGATCCCTCCGGTGCATTCATCTCCGCCTGGCAGCCAAAGGCCATGGGCGGTTTCGTCACGGGCGCACCGAACAGCTTCGGCTGGGCCGAGTTGAACGCTCGCGGCCTCCAGCAGGACGTGCCTTTCTACGCCGCGGCCTTCGGCTGGGGATCGAAGGTGAGTCCCATGGGCGAAGGCCAGCCGCCGTACACCGAGTTCCTCCTGGGCGACGCGAGCATCGCCGGGGCGATGGAGATGAACCCCATGATTCCGGCCCAGGTGCCGAGCTACTGGATGATCTACTTCTCCGTCGACGACGTGGACGGCTCATTCCGGAAGGCAATCGAGGCCGGAGCCCAGGAGATGGTGGCGCCGGTCGACTTCCCAGGTGGACGGTTCGCAATCCTGAGCGACCCCCAGGGTGCGATGTTCGGACTGCTGAAGACTTCGCGACCGTAGGCCGGGCGGAGCAGGCGGGCCGGGCGGAGCAGGCTGCCCGGGCGGCGCCACTCACTAACCCAACCTCCCAGTCGAGTCGAGGCGACGAGCACGATGCTCGTCGCCTTCCTCATTTCAGCGCGTGGCGGCCATCGAGCGGAGCGCCGTCGCCTCGGTGGTCAAAACGCCGGCTCGCCACTCGAGGTACTGAGCGTGGCGGGTCAGCTCCTCGGCGGAGGCTGCCGAAGTCGGCTTGGTCGGATGCGTCCAGACGTCGAGATCGTCACCGCGCCCGTGGCAATCCTGCGGAAACTCGTCGCTGGCATGGATCGGAATCGAGTCCGGCGTCCCCACGCCAAGCGGATTGACGACGGGCGCCTCGCCGCCCATGGCCTTGGCGATCGCCTGATCGAGATGCTCTGTCTTCTGGTCTACGCTGTCCATCGAGTCTCCTTGGTGCCGGCAGGTGCCATCCCAGCAGTGCCCAACGCCGTCGCCTTCGGCTGAATGCATCTGCCGTCCTGTGAGTCTGGCCGGGGCCGACGCCGATCGAGAGGATGAAAACCTGCCGTTGGCCCGAAGCCGATACCGATCGCAGCACCCGATATGTTGCCGGGCCGATTGCCAGGGGCGGCGTTCCGCGGCCGGGTTGAAGGGGGCGTACTGTAAGGCCAATGCATCTGCCCAGGCCCACACGTTGGCGCGCCTTCGCCTCGGCGCACTACCGCCCCTTCCAGGCAATTGCCGTCGGCCAGGCGTTCACCTCGTCATACGCCTCGGACGCGCTCTTCGTCCCGCTCTTGCTGTTGCTCGGTGCGCCCCCGGCCCTGGTCGTCCTGGTCGGCGCCGCGCCGGTCGGCGGAGCGGCCCTGCAAGCGTTCGCGCCACAGATACTGCGCCGGCTCAAGGGCGACTTGCGCGGGCTGACGTTGGCCCTGGCCCTTTCGGAGATTCGCGGTTTGATCATGGCTGCAATCGTGGCCGGGGTGGCCGCGGGCGCCGTGGACCGATCTCTGGGAATCGCACTCATCTCGGTGACCGTCGCAGTCGGCCAGACGACCGGCGTCCTGTCGAGTTCGAACATCACCCTTTGGACGGCCGTCGTGCTGCCCGACGCCGAGCGCCGTCTCGTCGGACCCCGAATGGGCGCCCTGACCATGGCCCTCTCGACCGCCCTTCTGCTGCCCGCCGGCTTCGTGCTCGACGCTGGGACCCGGGCTATCGGTCTGTGGGCGTATGCCGGCTTCTTCATCGTCAGCGGAACGGTGTCCGCCCTGACCCCGCTGGCCGTGGCCCGGCTGCCCCGTCCCGGCCGAGTGCTCGTCGCGCGCGAGACGCCGGGCGGGGCCGAACTGCCGCCCGGGTTCCGCCGTTTCATCGACGTGAGTTCGATCGCCGCATTTGGGCAGGGTCTCATTCCGGCCGTGGCGCTCTACGCCCTGAGCGTCCTGCACATGTCGGCCGGATTCGCCGTCGCGTTGTCGGGAATTGCCGCAGCCGGCGCGCTCGCCGGTTCGCTTGCGGCGGGCTCGTTCCTTTTCGGCGGCTCGTCGAGCCGCGTGCTGCGTGCCAGCTTCATCTTTCGGGCGCTGGCGGCGCTTTGCTGCGTTGCGGCGGTCCCGGCCAACCCGTTAGCGCCCGCGTTCCTGCTCGTCGGCGCGGCGCTGTTCAACGGCGCGGGCAACGCGGGCGCTCTCGCCACCAACGAGCGCCTCTACCGTCTGGCGCCGCCGCATGCCCGCGTGCACTGCCAGAGCCGGTTCGTAGGCGCGACGGCGGCGGCCGCGGGCGCGGGCTCCCTCGTATGCGCAGCGGCGCTTGCTATTGCGCCGCCGGCCGCGTGGGCCGTCTACACGGTGCTGTACGCCGGGTCGGCGATCAGTCGAACCGTCGCGACACTCCGGACCGAAGTCTCCGCTTCGTGGAGCAGTCCGTCCGCCGGCGCCGGTCCCGTGGAACCTGTCACCGACGGCAGTTCAGCCGGCGGATGAGCGGCCGCGACGCAGATGCTCGGCTGCTTCGCGCTCCATGACGGCGAGGCGCGTGTAGTAGTCCGGGAATTCGTTCAGGTGGGCGAGCGCGATCTTTCCGGTGATGATCGAGTCGTCTCCGCTGACGTCGGTCTTCGGGCTTCTCGGCCCGTGCTCGAGTTCGACGTCCAGCCCCATTCGGAACTGGTCGACGTCGTACTTGAGCGCCTCGAAGTCCATCCCGAGCTCAGTCGCCACGACGAGCGCCTCGCTGCGCGTGAACGACTTCTTGATCGCCTTCTCAGCAGTTGCCACCGCTGTCTCCTTTGGCTGAGGCGGGCGTGGCTTCACGCGTCGGTCGTGAATCGTCAGGCCGTTGTGTGAGTTTGGGCTGGACCCGGCCCTCGCCGCGAGGATGAAACCCTCCCACTCGGGCGACAAGCACGATCGCGCAACTACTGGCGAGCTACTTCACCGGCTCGATCGTGATCCACTTGCCATACCACTCAGATTTACCGATGTGGCCGTCGATGGGGTCTCGGTAGGGCGAGTCGGCCTGCCAGTACGGTGTGTATCGCAACCAGTTGAATCCCCAGCGCCATCTCGAATACGGGATGAAGGCATTGCGGTATCGAGCTACCCGCCAGGGATCCGTGAGGTATACGCCGACGATCCGGAAACTGGCGGAGCCTGTGCTCGGGTCATCGCCTACGACTCGATAACCCGTAATGAACTCGGAATGGGCGCCGCCCTGGCTGAAGACCCCGACCGGTTTGTGGTATTTGGCGATCGCCAACACCACTGCAACCGCGGCCTGGCCCAGATTTGAGTAGGCGGAGTCGCGATAGACGCCGGCGTCGATGCTGCCCCAGCCGAAGTAGTTGAGCGCATTTCGCCAGCCGTGCGGATCCGACCCGGGCGACGACTTGCGCATCGTCATGTGCGCTCGCTCGTAGCCGAGGATTGACTCCTGTTTCGCGTAGGAGTTGTTGGGCTGCCACAGAAGCGTGGGATCCGACCCGGTGTAAGCGATTGTGTTCAGCATCGATTGGGCCGACGCGGCCGTGCAGGCCGTGAGGTCCGGGTCTTGCCAGCGTTCGGCCCGAGGGTCGTAGAGATTGAAGGTCCAGGTCGCAGTCTTGGCCACCAGAGCCTGAGCGCCGGCTACCATCGAGACCGGACCGGTCACGCTCGTCGGAGATGGGCCGGTGGTCGGGCCGGGCTTCGGAGCCACGGTTGCCTTCGGCTCAGCCGTGGCCTCAGGCTGCGACGTCGAAACGGGAGCAAGAGCTAGGTCTGCCGACTCGGGATTCGGCGCCGCCACGAAAGCGAGCGATACGGCCAAGGCGGTTCTCTGCCCCGAGATCGCCACGTTGGTATCGGCGGGCGCGACCGACGCCATGAGCAGAATCGCGATGGCGAGCGAAACCGGACGGAATATCGCGGCGAGTGAGGCGCTCTCGCTCAAGATATCTTCGACCTCACGAATCGTGCGGCGGCAAACGGTTTCGCAGACGACTGTGGGGCATAGCCGGCAGACCCATATACCACCAGTTGGTACTCATCGGTCCTCGCCTAGCCGGGCTGTCTCAACCGGGTTGGGTATTCAGCCCGCTGCCGTCGGACAAGCTGGAGTTCGGTCCAAGGCTACTCTCCGCCCAGGACCCTCAGCGAGAGGGTTCTCATCCTCGCGACCAACCTCGATCCAGCCCAGACTCACGTCCGGGATGAATTCGCGTCCGACATGGGCGCGCGCCCGCAAGGAGTACTGAGATGTCCGATATGCGCGCCAAGGGCGATGTCAACAAGGCCAAGGGCAAGATCGAGGAAGGCCTCGGCAAGCTGACCGGCAACAAGAACCAGGAGGCCAAGGGCAAGGTCAAGCAGGTCCAGGGCAGCGCTCAGCAGGGTCTGGGCGACCTTCAGGACGCAGCCCGACGCCCCAAGAGCTGAACTCCTATTTGGCGATTGCATGACCGGGCCTGCGTACACACGGCGCAGGCCCGGCGACCGGATCGGGAGTGACTGTGAACGAGCGACGGGCGATTGAACTGGTTGCCCGGGAGAGGGCAAGAATCGAATCCCTGCTGGCCGAACAGAGCCGTCAGGTCCGGGCCGACGCGTCTGTCGGCCGGCAGCAGACCGGAGAGAACGCAGACGCCGGAACCGCTCTCGAAGCCGAAGCCGTGTCGGTCGCCCTCGAAGCGGACCTCCGCGATCAACTCGCCGCCGTCGTGCTCGCCGAGGGCCGAATCGCGCTCGGGACTTACGGCATATCGGTCGATAGCGGAAAACCGATCCCGGACGAGCGTCTCGAAGCGGAACCCCTTGCCCTGCGGACGGTCGAGGAGCAGCGGCGCTTCGAGCAGCACGGAGCCCCTGCAGCCCACTGATCGGTGGTTCGCACCTGCCACCGTCCAGCCGCGAGCAGCTTGTACGTGCCGAGCCCTCAAGCCGAAGTTGAGCCGGTGGCCATGGGATTGTTGTAGATTCAGACCCATGAGGTGTTCCCCGCCCGGCACGATGCTTGTTCCTGCGCGCCGATGCGGCATCCCGGGCGCGGCTTCGTCGGTCGCCGTGGGCCGCCGTCCTTGAGAGCCCGACTCGCGAGCCTGGGCCAGACCTACCCTCGGCTTCGGTGGGCCGCCTTCATCGGCATATTCGCCATCGGCATTGCCGTGCGGGCCGTGCGCATCGGGGAATGGCCGATCGGCTTCCGGCCGACCCTTGACTACGATTCGGCGAACGCCACTCGCACCATCTACCTGACCCTGACCACGAGCCATTCGAGCGGGTGGCAGCAGGTCTGGCTGCAGACGCACCCGGGCCGTTTCCTCGAGCCGCCCATCCTCCAGACACTCACGGCGCTCACCTACCTGCCCGACGGCATCGAGCGCCCCTGGACTGCGGTGGTCTTCACCACCGTGGCCTGGCTGGTCGCGTCGGCTCTCCTGTTCAGCACCATTCGCAGGCTGACGGACTGGTCGGGCTCGCTGCTCGGGCTGGCGTACATCCTGCTGGCGCCGTTCGGCGTGGCAATGAGCCAGAGCTTCCAGCCGGAGCCGCTGGTCTTGCTGTCGCTCGCGACGGTGATTTGGTACGCGATGAGAGGCGACGTCCTGAGTGGACGCCGTTTTGCGGTTGCCGCCCTCATCGGTGCGCTGGCCGGCCTCACCAAACCGGGAACCCTCCTGTTCTTCATCGCGGCCGTATACGTCGTGTCGGCCTGGCAAGGTGGCTCGCTCCTCGACCGCCGCCGGTTGGCGCGATTGGCCGTGCTCCTCGCGCTGACGGCACTGCCGGCGATCGTCTACGCGCTGATCTGGATTCCCAACCAGGTGGACTCCAAGATCCTTCCGCAGCTCTGGATATCGCGCTCGTTCTACGTAGGCTGGGGCAAGAACGTACTTCGGGCGGCCGGTGCGATCCCGCTGCTCGGCGCCGGTCTGGGGTACGTCCTGACCCGGCGGTTGTGGCCGCTCGGCATCGGGCTCGGCGTCGCCTACCTCGGTTACTCGGCCACGTTCCCGTACCACGCCATGACCCACGACTACTACCAGCTTCCGCTGCTCCTGATGGTCGCTATCGGCCTCGGTGGCCTCGGCTCGGCTCTGGCGCAGATCGTCCAGCGTGGCTCTTTCCGGCGGGGATTGGCGATCGCTGTGGCGCTCGCTGTTGCCGTGGTACTCACATTCGCGCTCGCCCCTCGCAATCTGTACGAGACACCGCCCGGCACGTTCCCGGACGCGCCGCGCTTCGAGGCCATCGGGCAGAGGTTGGGAGCGGGAGAGCAGGTGCTGACCTACAGCCCGAACTACGGCAAGCCGCTGATGTACTACGGCAAGCTCCTCGTCACGTTCTGGCCGAACGCAGGGGACGAGAAGTTCTACAAGATCATGGGCCTCCCGGGAGAGACCGCCGACAGTCGGCTCGCCGGCTTCATCGCGACGGTGAATCCGCATTACTTCGTCATCACCGTCGATCCCGGCGGAATCCCGGCCCTGGTCGACTTTCTCGATGCCAGATATGCGCTCGTCGAGTCGGACACGAACCTGCGGATCTACGACCTCACGCGTCCGCTTAAGCCCGGAATACCGAGCGCGACGGCAAACCCCGCGCTGGCCGCCCCGTAGGCCCGGCCGCCAGCCCGGCGACCCTCCGGGTACTGGGGCGGGCTCCAGGGGCGCCCCTCCCGAACCGCGGCAACCATTTTCGGACCGCTTCATACTCCCGTCGCGGCCCGCGCACCGTATCGGTGGATCGCCGACCGGTTTTCAGGCTGATCTCAGCATGACTGCCAAGACTGGCTGAGAGGATCTTCGCCAGCGGCAACTCGGACTGGAGTTAGGTCGGCCCATGACAAACCCGCCGGACGCGCATGGTCCGCCCGCAAGACGGCGCTGGTCGCCAAGGCTCTCCCGCGTTGGCGGTCGAATCCGTCGGACGGTGCCTTTCGCCTCGGGTGTGGCCGCGGCATTGGTCGCGGTCGTGGTGTACAG
Organism: Chloroflexota bacterium; assembly: GCA_017881885.1. Lineage (GTDB taxonomy): Bacteria > Chloroflexota > Limnocylindria > Limnocylindrales > CSP1-4 > Fen-1039. The sequence continues at coordinate 13,458 of JADGQJ010000031.1, read as the reverse complement.
CCTGGTTTCACCCGGGCCGCGGCCGCTGTCGCAACAAGATGTCAGCCGGAGCATCTCCCAGGCTCTGGCATCTCAGACGCCGGGGCCGGCCTTCTCACAGCAGGTGTACCGGGCGATCGAACCCTCGCTGGTCGTGATCGAGACAGCCACAACTGGCGCCAATGGGACGGCGGGCGGCGAGCTGGGAAGCGGCGTGGTCGTCGACGCCGGCGGCGACATCCTCACCTGCCTCCACGTGGTCGCCGACGCAACGTCGATCCAGGTGACATTCGCCGACGGCACTACGTCGCCGGCCGAGATTCAGACAACCCAACCCCAGAACGACATCGCAGTCCTGCGGGCGACCCAGCCGCCGGCCAACCTCGTGCCGGCCGTCCTGGGCAACCCCAGGAGCGTGCAGGTCGGCAGCGAGGCCTTCGTAGTCGGCAATCCGTTCGGCCTGTCGGGCTCCATGAGTTCCGGGGTCATTTCCGGGTTGAATCGCTCGTTCCAGCTCCCGAATAACGGCCCTCGCCTCGGCGGCCTCATCCAGATCGACGCGGCAGTGAACCCCGGCAACTCCGGCGGCCCGCTGGTCAACCGCGACGGCCAAGTGATCGGGATCGTGGACGCACTCATCAACCCCACCAAGGAAGACGTGTTCATCGGTATCGGTCTAGCCGTGCCGATCGATGTGGCCGGCGGTGCCGCCGGTTTGCCGCAGTACTAACCCGGCCGATCCTTTCGCCCCAAGGAGGGTCCAGAGAGTGACAACGGTAGATGCCCATTCCGGCACGGCAGCCACTGTGCCGACCGTGCCGATGGAGCGCCTCCTCTACGAGGTCAAGAAGGTAATCGTCGGCCAGGATCACCTCCTGGAACGGCTGCTCGTGGCGCTGCTGGCCAGGGGCCACATCCTGGTCGAAGGCGTGCCTGGATTGGCCAAGACCATGGCCATCAAGACCCTTGCCGAGGCCATCGGCGGCGAGTTCAAACGTGTCCAGTTCACGCCCGACCTGGTTCCGGCGGACCTCGTCGGAACCCGGATCTACAACCAGAAGACCGGCGAGTTCAACACGTCGCTCGGTCCGGTGTTCACCAACCTGCTGCTCGCCGACGAGATCAACAGGGCGCCGGCCAAGGTGCAGAGCGCGCTGCTCGAGGTGATGCAGGAACGCCAGGTCACGATCGGGCGCGAGACCCATAAGGTGCCCGACCCGTTCCTCGTTCTGGCGACTCAGAACCCGATCGAAACCGAAGGAACGTACGCGCTGCCCGAGGCCCAGGTTGACCGCTTCATGCTCAAGGTCCTGGTCGGCTATCCGAGCGTGACCGAGGAGTTCGTCATCGTCGAGCGGATGACCGGCCGGCTCGATCCGGTCCAGGAAGTGCTCTCGACCGCGAACCTGATCAAGCTGCAGCAGGAGGCCGACCGCGTCTACGTCGATCCCGCGCTGATCGAATATGCCGTCAGGTTGGCGACGGCCACCCGCGCTCCCAGATTGCACGGCATGTCGGACCTGGAGAGGTACATCACCTACGGGGCAAGCCCGCGCGCCTCGATCAACCTGATCCTCACGGCTCGGGCGCTGGCCTACATACGAGGCCGTGACTACGCGCTTCCCCAGGACGTGCTCGACATGACCCGCGACGTGATGCGCCATCGCCTCGTCCTGTCGTTCGAAGCTCTCTCGGACAACGTGTCGGCCGACGACGTTCTCACTACCGTCCTCAATCGGGTTCCGGTACCGGTGGTGCCGCTCCGGGAGCGTTCCCACGTTCGCGCCGGAGGCTGAGGGCATCGTGCCCACTGAATCTCCGATCTGGGCCGCAGAGTCGCGCTCCGACGCGCCCGCCGACGACGGCCGCGCTGCGGACGAAGACGTCGCGTACGTCAACGCCCTCGGCGCGAACGCAGCCGGCGCGAACGCAGCCGACGCGAACGCCGCACGACCCCTGTCCGCCCCGGAGAAGATTCTCCAGCGCCTGGATTGGCGGGTAATCCGCCGGCTCGACGGCGTCCTCCAGGGCGACTATCGGAGCCTCTTCCGCGGCAACGGCATCGATCTCGTGGGTCTCCGTGAGTACCAGCCCGGGGACGACATCCGGTACATGGACTGGAATGTCACCGCGCGGACGGACACGCCGTATGTCCGCGAGTACGTCGAGGACCGCGAGATCACGGCCTGGTTCCTGCTCGACCTGAGCCCTTCGGTCGACTTCGGCACGGTCGACGCGGAGCGAGTCAAGCGGACCGTCCTGATCGACTTCGTCGCGACGCTCGCGCGGCTGCTAACCCGTCGCGGCAATCGAGTCGGCGCCATGTTCTACGGCGGCGCCGCGGAGCGGACCATCCCGGCGCGGGGTGGGCGAGATCAGGTGCTCCGTCTGATCAACGACCTGCTCGCCCAGCCGCGGCTCGCGAGCGCGCCGTTCACCGACCTGTCGCCACTGCTGGCCGCCGGCCAGCACACCATCAAGCGGCGCTCGCTGATATTCATCGTCTCCGACTTCATCAGCGTCGCGGGCTGGGAGAAGCCGCTCAACCTGCTGAACCGGCACCACGAGGTCGTCGCCGTCCGCCTTCTCGACCCGCGCGAAATCGAACTGCCCGACGTCGGGCCGCTGATCATGGAGGACGCCGAGACCGGTGAGCAGCTGTATGTCGACACCCACGACGCCGCCTTCCGACGCCGCTTCCAGGACGCGGCGCAGCGACGAGAGGCGGCCGTCAACGGCGCCTTCAAACGGTCCGGCGTAGAGGCGATGTCGCTTTCGACGGACGAGGATCTCGTGCGCGCGATCGTGCGCATGGCCTCGCTTCGCCGCCGGCGCCGGAGGTAGCGATGTCGTTCATCTGGCCGCCGATGCTCCTGTGCGTCGCTCTCATCCCGATCGGCTTGCTGCTGTATCGGGTGTTGGAGAACAGGCGCCGGCGGCGGCTTGCGACCTACGGCGGCGCCGGGCTCGCTCTCGGAACCACTCGCCGTCCCATGGGTGTACGCGGCCGGATACCCGGGGTGCTTGTCGTTTGCGGGCTGACGGTGATGACATTCGCCATGGCCCGGCCGCAGGCGGTCGTGGGTCTGCCTCAGCAAGAGGGCACGGTCATCCTCGCCTTCGACGTCTCCGGCAGCATGGCCGCCACCGACCTCAAGCCCACGCGAATGGACGCGGCCAAGGTCGCGGCGAAGGACTTCGTGGCCCGCCAGCCGTCCGGCATCACGATCGGGGTCGTGGCCTTCAGCGATTCGGGAATCTCCGTCCAGCGGCCGACCAAAGACCAGAGCACGGTCGTGTCCGCGATCGACCGCCTCGCGCCGCAGCGCGGGACGTCGGTGGCCCAGGGCATCCTCGCATCGCTAAAAGCCATCGCCGTTCAGGAGGCCGGCCCCTCGGTCGACTACTACACGAACCGATCGCCCTCGCCGTCGCCGTCGCCGACCGACACGCCCGCGCCGGTGCCGGCCGGAAGTCATTCGTCTGCGGTGATCATTCTGTTGACGGACGGTGAGAACAACGAGTCCCCCGACCCACTTGCGGCGGCGCAATCCGCCGCGGACCGGGGAGTGCGGATCTACACAGTCGGCATCGGCAGCGCGGCCGGCTCGACGCTCGATCTCAACGGCTTCCAGGTCCACACTCAGCTTGACCAGGCGGCGCTCCAGCAGATCTCCCAGATCACCGACGGCACGTACTACGCGGCCGCCGACGAGCAGCAGCTCCGCTCGATCTACGACAACCTCAACACCCAGCTCATCATCGAACCCCAGCTGACGGAGATGACCGCCATCTTCGCGGGCGTGGGTCTGCTGATGCTGCTCGCCGGTGCCGCGACATCGTTCATGTTGCTCGGTCGATTCCCATGACCGGCCGCGACGGTCGCCGGCGCCAGACAGGACGGCGGTAGATGGACTTCTTGTGGTCGGGCTTTCTAGCCCTTCTCCTGGCGCTGCCCGTGCTGGTCGCGGCGTACGTCTGGAGCCTGCGACGCGGCCGGCCGTCTGGGGTTCGCTACTCGAGTCTGGCCCTGGTTCGGGATGCCATGCCCGGGTCTTCGCGGATGCGACGCCACGTGCCGTTCGCGCTCTTCATCGCGGCCGTCGCCGCCTTCGCCATTTCGGTGGCGCGACCCGTGGTCATCCTCGCCGTGCCTACCAACCAGACCACGATCATCCTGACCATCGACGTCTCGGGCAGCATGTGCTCGTCCGACATCCCGCCCAGCCGTCTCGAGGCCGCGGAAGCCGCGGCGGCTTCGTTCATCGAAAGCCAGTCTTCATCAACGCAAATCGGGATCGTCGCGTTCAGCGGCTTCGCAGAAGTGGTCCAGGGGCCGACCAACGATCGCGCGGCGCTGCTCGACGCGCTCCACAGCCTCGCTACAGGGCGAAGGACCGGCATCGGCGACGGCATCCTCACTTCGATCGACGCCATTTCGCAGGTCGACCCGACAGTGGCGCGGAGCCAGACCGACTCGACCTCCGGAAATCCGCCGGCGGCCGTGCCCAAGGGCGACTACGCCCCGGACATCGTCGTCCTGCTCACCGACGGCGCCAACAACACCGGCACTCCCCCACTCGACGCCGCGCAGCAAGCGGCCGATCGAGGCGTCCGGGTCTACACCATCGGCTTCGGCACCGCGGACGGCGGAGACTTCAGCCCGACCTGCGCGCCCCAGTTCGTGGGTCGTGAACCGCCCGGCGGGCGGGGCGGCGGGTTCGGTGGCGGCGGGTTCGGTGGTGGCGGCGGCGGTTTCCCGCGAGGGATCGACGAGGCCACGCTCAAGCAGATCGCCGACATCACCGGCGGGACGTATCACCCGGCCGAGACCGCGAGCCAGCTCCAAAGCGTCTTCGCGAACCTCCCGACCAACCTGATCGTCAAGCACGAGGTGACGGAAATCAGCGTCGGTTTCGTTGGCGCCGGCGGGCTGCTCGCAGCCCTGGCGATCATGCTCGGCAAGGCCTGGCGCCCGCTGCCCTGAACCGTGGCCGCCGCAGTCTTCCGCTGCGGCCGATCCCCTACAGCCTGCCGGCCTCGATGATCCGTTCCAGGAACTGCTGGGTCCTCGCCTCGCGCGGGTGGCTGAAGATGTCGCTCGGCGCGCCTTGCTCGAGGATCACTCCCCCGTCGAGGAAGCAGACTCGGTTGGCGATATCGCGGGCGAAGCCCATCTCGTGAGTGGCGATGACCATCGTCATCCCGCCTCGGGCCAGCTCACGGATCACGTTCAGGACCTCGGCAACCAGCTCCGGGTCGAGTGCGCTCGTGATCTCGTCGAAGAGCAGCAGGTCCGGCGCCATGGCCAGGGCCCGGACGATCGCGACGCGCTGCTGCTGACCGCCCGAGAGCCGGTCCGGAAACTCGTTGCGTTTGTCCGCGAGACCGAAACGTTCGAGCAACTCGGTCGCCTCGACCTCGGCCTGCGACTTCGACTTCCCGGCGGCCTTCTGAGGCGCGAGCGTCACGTTGCGCAGGACCGACATGTGCGGGAACAGGTTGAACGACTGGAACACGATGCCGATGCGACGCCGGATGCGGTTGACGTCCACAGCCCGCGCCGTGATCTCCTCGCCGGCGACCACGATGCGACCGGCGTCGATCGGCTCCAGCAGATTCACGCAGCGCAGCAGCGTGGACTTGCCGCAACCCGACGAGCCGATCAGGCAGACAACTTCGTGCTCGGCGACCGTCAGGTCGACGCCCTGGAGGACCCGCAGCTGGCCGAACGACTTCCACAGACCGGAGATCTCGAGGGCGGGCTGCGCCGACACCGCAGCGGTCACGGGCGCGCTCATCGGGCGCTCGCGAGGAAGCGGCGTCGATCGCGGGTCACGAGCCAGTCGGTGAAGCGCGCCATCGGGATGGTCACGACCAGGAAGACGAGGGCCAGAGCCACGTAGGGTGTGGCGTTGAAATGGGCCGCCTGGATGATCGAGGACTCGCGGAACGCCTCGACCACGCCGACGTACGAGACCAGGACCGTGTCCTTCTGCAGCCCGATGAAGTCGTTGAGGAGCGGCGGGATCACCCGCCGGACGGCCTGCGGCAGGATCACATAGCGGAGAGCCTGGAATCGGTTCAGCCCGAGCGAACGCGCGGCCGCCTCCTGGCTAGGGTGGATCGACTCGATGCCGGCCCGGTAGACCTCCGAGACGTACGCCGAGTACACCAGCGTCAGGGCGATGATGGCGTAGAGGAATGGATCGGTGGGGACGCCGGCGATGCCCAGGCCCGGGATCCCGAACCCGAGCAGGACGATGATAAGCAGCCCGGGGATCGCCCGAAAGATATCGGCGTAGATCGTCGCCAGTAGCCGCAGCGGGAAGAAGACCGGCCCGGGCAGGCTGCGCATGACGGCAATGACCATCGCCAGAACCAGGATCAAGACCTCGGCGATGAGGAAGAGCCGGACGTTGACTCCGAAGGCGTCGACGATCTTGGGGAGCGAATAGTTGAACCACTGGGGGTTGAGGAAGTAGTTCCGAACCTCAGGCCATCCCGGCGCGTTGACGACGACCAATCCCAGGAGGCCGAAGACGATGACGCTGCTGACGAGCGCGATCGAGGTCGACTGGATGACGGCCCGATCTACCCGACGCCGGGCAAGAGGAGGCCCGCCCGGCCGGAGGTGCGTCGGCCCCCCGAGGTCGAGCGGGCCGTGAGGTCCGCCTAAAGAGCCGCTCACGCGGACGGGCCGCGAGTGGCGGCTACTGACCGAAGATCGGCGCGCTGGCCTTGTCGGAGAGCCATTCCTTAGTGATCTGGTCGAGCGTCTTGTCGGCCTTGAGCGCCGCGAGGGCGCTATTGACGCACGTCGTCAGCGGGCTCGCCTTGCTCATCACCACGCTGAAGTGTTCGGCGGTGGCGCCGGTTGCGGCGGGGAACTGGCCGACGATCACGCTGTTATCGAGCTGGCCGGAGGTGATGTAGAAGGCAGTCGGAAGATCGACGACGAGGCCGTCGATCTGCTTCGCCTTGAGGGCCTGGATGGCGGCGTCGTTGGAGTCGTAGACCGATGCCTGGGCCGACGGCGCGATCACGTTCTGGATCGTGTCGTAGGCGGTCGTGCCCTGCTGGGCGCCGAACTTGTACTGCTTGAGATCGGCAATCGACTTCGCACCCGCGATCGCATTTGCCTTGAGCGAGACGACGGCCTGCGCGACGAAGTAGTAGCCGTCCGACATGTCGACTTGCTGGGCGCGATCGGACGTGTAGGAGACCTGGGCGAGGTAGAGGTCAAAAGGCTTGGCGCCGGGCGTGAACGAATTGTCGAACTTCACCACAGTCCAGACCACGTCGGTCTTGGCGTAGCCGAGCTTGGCGGCGACGGCGTAGGCAGTGGCCGCTTCGAAACCCTGCCCGTTGGTCGGGTCGCCGAGCTCCCACGGAGCGGTGGCCTTGCCGGTGGCGGGCGGCTGGAAGTAGGGCGGATAGGCGGGGTTGTCCGTGCCGATCGTGAGCTTGCCGGCGGCCAGCGTGGTGAGGACCGACTTGTCGCACGGGTTTGCCGTCGGCGTTGGGGTAACCGTGACGATTATCGGCGTCGGCGCCGCGACCGTCGGGGCCGAGGTCGGCGTCGGGGCCGGAGTGGGCGTGGCTGCGGCAGAACACGCGGCGATCATGGCCGCGAGAAGGGGCAGAGACAGAATCCTTATCGAACGACGAGTCATTGGGCGTCCTCGGGGTTACGGGGAATCCGAAGGTACGAGTCTAACCGAGACCCCGCCGAGAGCGCGAGACGGGGAAGTGCGGCACGAGACGGCGCTTGCGATAGGTGCGGCGACGCACTCCCCCGGCTTCCGGAAGCCATGCGGACTCGAGCCTCCAATCCGCCTCGAGACTATGGAGCGCGGGGTAGAGAAGGCTCGCGTCGGCCGGTAGCGAGCCGCCGGCCGCGCCGCCCGTCTCGCCGGCCTCGGCCGCAGTTGCTGGTTCGCCCATTCTCCGAAGGATCGCGGGGCCGGTCAGGGCCTCGCCGCGGAGTACCTCGAGCACCCGTTTGCGCTCGCCGGCCAGCGCCTTGACGCGCATTCCGGGGTCGTCGGTCCCGCTCATTGCGGCGCCGTCAGCCAGTCCCACGCGGAACCATTGAACCTGGCGTCGCCACCCATCCCGCTCTCCAGCCGATACCTGTGTCCGTCCGGACCCACAGCCGTCAGGACGATCCACCACGATCCGGAGTCTCGGAAACGCTCGAGATGGAAGACCGCTTCGAACGAGGTGCCGGAGAAACTCGCAGGTTGGACTTCGATTGGGCTCGAATACCGGGTGTCGATGCCGGCCAGCAAGCCGGGCATATCCATCGGCAGCGCGTGCCAGGCCTCCTCGATGCCGGCGAGCAGGCCGGGCATATCCATCGGCAGCGCGTGCCAGGCCTCGAACCTTACTTCCCGCCAGTTCGCCAGGATGGCCGCTATCGCGGGCGCCCCCAGGTTGGGGTCCAACTCGAGGGATACCTGGGTCCCGCCCGACGACCAGTCGGATCCCCAACCGCCGCCGAAGTTCGCATCCTCAGGGAGCCAGGCCGTCGGCGCCGCAGGCGCCACAGAGTCAAGGTGAAGGTCCGGCTGCTGGCCGATGGTGTTGATCACGGAGGAGGAAACCGAGCCCGCCACGGCGAACACGAGTCCCGATCCCACAACCGCGACCAGCCCGACGACGAGGGCCCACCGGCCGACATGGGGCATCGATCGCTCGATCCGGGCGAAAGCGGCTACGGCCGCCACGACTGGAACGCAGAGCTCGATCGCGACCGACGGCCAGCTCTGTGCACCGCGCATCCCGAAGATCGCCCACCAACCGAAGCCGAGCCCGCCGCCCACGGCCCAGAAAGCCGCGACGGACCGTGGGGTCCGGCGGCTCAGGCTTGCCGAGGTGCGGACCGCGTACCGAGTGGCCGCGCCCGCCGCAATTGCCGTGGCCACCGCAAGGAAGATCGAGTTGACGGCGTTCCCGCTGTGATCACCCGAGGTGATATCCGGCAGGCGGAGGCCGACCGCCGCGAGCGGCGGCGTGGCGAGGGCAAGTGCCAGCGCCGCAAAGAGCGCGAGCATTATCCCGCCGAGATAGCCCAGCACGAATCCGCCGCCCCCGGCGAAGACACCTCCGCCGACGCCGGCAAGGAGGCGCCTCGTCGACTGATGGGCCATCCGCAGTTGCCGACCGAGTTCCGCCGCCGGCCCCAGACGGCCCAGCGCCTCGCGGATTGCGCTGTCGCGGTCCAGCCCTTCGGCCTCCAGAGAGGCGATCGAGTCCTGAAGATGATCGGCCAACTCCGCTCGAACTTCGGCGACATCGGCGGCCGGCAGCGCAAGCTCGCCGGTCATTCGATCGAGGTATGGGGTTATCTCGGCCGTGACGTCAGTGCCGAGCTGAGTCGGAGCTGCGTGGGCATCGGGCCCGGCGCCGAGTCGACGCTCGCTCCGGCGGACCAGCCACACCGCCGCGACGAGCAACCCGCCCAGGACTACGACGTAACCGAGGAGGGCGGTCACCGGTCCGCTCCCCCGACCGCGCGAGCCATGCCCTGAGAGAAGACCGCCCACTCCGTGGCGTGCTCCTCGAGCATTCCAAGGCCGCCTTTGGTGATCTTGTAGTAGCGGCGGCGCGGGCCGCGATCGCTCTCCCGCCAGCTGGCATCGAGCGCACCGGCGGCTTCCAGGCTATGGAGCGCCGGATAGAGCGAGCCTTCGCTCGGGATGAATGCGCCGCCGCTCTTGTCGCGGATGCGCTGGGCGATCTCGTAGCCGTACAGCTCGCCCTCGCGGAGCACCGACAGGACCAGCAGGGTCGTCGTCCCCTTGAGCAGCTGTCCTTTGATTCGGCCGGCCATGCCTTGGTACCTCAGATTGGCGTACATCAGATTACGATGTAGCAGAGCCTAGCACTCGGACGGCCGGTGTCAAGGAGTCGCGCCGGTTGTGCCACGCCCGCGGTGCACGGCCTGCGGTGCACGGCCCGCGGTGGGCGGCCTGCGGTGGGCGGCCTGCGGTGGGGGCCGATCAAGCCGGTCCAACCGCATTCACGCCCGCCAGCGCCGAGGCCAGCTGACGCTCCCGGCGGGCCCGCGCCCGCTGCCGCTCGACCGCGCGATCATGCGGCGGCGAAGTTGCGACCAGCGCCTCGAGCAGCTCTTGGGTCGCCGCCGCGACGGCTTCGACTGCGTGGTCGAAGGCCGCCTGATTGACCCTGGGCGGCTTCGTCGTGCCGCTGATCTTGCGCACGTACTGGAGCGCCGCGGCACGCACCTCGTCGGCGCTGGAAGGGGGCTCGTAGTTGTGGAGCGGTTGAATCGATCGGCACATCTGGTCGGGGCCTCGTCTGAGCGAATCCTGGCGCTGCCTGCGATTGTGGCCTCGTCGATCCGCGCGCAGTCGAAGCGACCCTCCCCGGGCCGCCAGCCGAGTCGCCGCGCAGTCGAGGCGACCGACGGCTTTCAGGACGAAGCGGGCGGATCCTGCGGCTTCGAGTCGTCGACCGGGGCATCCGGAGCGGCGGCCGGCGGCGGGGCGTCCGGCTCGTTCGAAACCCAGACGGGCGGCGCGTTAGGGCCCGTCTGCCAGGAAGGGGCCGGGTATGGGTTCGCCGGCCAGCCGGGCGCGACGGGCGGGTACGGCGGCCACCCGGGCGGAACGCCGGGGGTCTGGGGCCAGACCGGCCCAGTCGCATAGGGCGGGAGAGCCCACGGTCCGGGCGGATTCGGTCCGGGGGCGTACGGACCCGGGTAGCTTGGCATGGCCGGGTACGGGGCGGCGCCGTATGGCGCCGGCGGATACGGTCCCGCCGCGTAGGGGCCAGCGGCGTATGGGGCGGGCGGGTACGGGGCGGCGCCGTAAGGTCCCGCACCGTAAGGGCCGGCGCCGTAGCCCGGGTAGGCCGGCATGGGCGGGTAGGGATAGAGGGTCGGATCGGAGCGGGCGCGCTGGCTTTCGTACAGGACGGCCATCAGGCCACTTGCGCCAGGACACCCAGAGGAAGTGCCATGCATCACCGACGCCCCCGGTTATGCCAATTGCCACGGGATGCATGCTGAACCTGAACATGGACCTTCCCTGGTGCCTTCCCCGTTCGGCCTCAACCCCAGCCGGAGCGGCCGGTCACGAGTCTACGCCGCCTCACGGGCGCTCGCGGGTCGGCGCCGCGCTGCCCGGACCCGGCTCCGCCCCCGGATCTAGGGTCGAACGGGCTCTACGGCTGCCGGACGTCCCGGGCGGCTCGACCCGCGGATCAGGCTCGTTACGATCCCGACACAGCAAACCAGGGCCGCCACCGCGAACGCATCGTGGATCGCCCCGGCCAGCGCCACGCCGTGCAGCGCGGCCGCGGGCGCGCCGCCGCCCAGATCCGCAAGGTGGACCGGCAACCGCGTCGCCACGATTGCCCCGCTGAGCGCGATTCCCACCGCCTGGCCGTTCACCCGCATCTGGGCAAGCGTCCCCGACGCGGTCCCGATCCGCGGTCGCGGAACAGATCCGAGCACCGCGCTGCTGTTGGGACTCATGAACATGCCCTGGCCGACGCCCAGTAGAACCAGCCGCCAGATGAGGTCGGGCAGAGCGAAGTCCACCGGGAGTTGGGTCAGACTCACGAGGCTCAGCGCCATGAGTGCCATTCCCGTGCTGGCCAGCACACGCGGGCCGAAGCGGTCCGATGCCGCACCGCTGATCGGGGCGACCAGCGCCATCGTGATCGGCACCGGCGTGAGAAGCATGCCGGCCTCGATCGGCGAGAAGCCACGTCCTTGCTCGAGCAGGAACGGCAGCAAGAACGTCGCGGTGAACAGTCCCGCGAATGCCACGACCACGCTGGCGAGGCCAGCGGAGAACGGCCGGATCCTGAACAGCGCGAGATCGATCATCGGCTGGATCGAGCGGCGCTCCACGCGCAGGAAAGCTGCACCCAGGATGACGAAGGCGACGAACAGCCCGACGACCACGGGGCTGGTCCAGCCCCACTCCTGGCCGTCGCTCAGGGCCAGCAGCAGAGCGAACAGGGCGACGCCCGAAAGCGCGGCCCCTTTGACGTCGAACGACTGATCCCTGCCCGGCTTCTCGGACGGGAGCACGCGGGCCGCCCAAAGAATCGCCAGTAACCCGATCGGAGCGTTGATCAGGAAGATCGCCCGCCACGTGGCCACCTGGGTGAGGATCCCGCCCAACGCAGGCCCAAGGCTGAGACCTATCGCGACGCTGACTCCGTTGAAGCCCAGGGCTCGTCCGCGCTCATGGTCCTGGAACGTGTGGGCCACGATCGCCGGGCCCATGGCCATGAGCATTGCCGCGCCGACGCCCTGGACGACGCGGAAAGCCACCAGCATCGCGGCGTTCGGGGAAGCGCCGCAGCACACGCTCGCCAGAGTGAAGATTGCGAAGCCGGCCAGGTAGACGCGCTTGAAGGTCAGCACCTCCCCGAGCCGACCGAAGGGCAAGAGCAGACTGCCGACCACGAGCAGATATGCGACGACGACCCATTCGACCGCGTTGAGACCGATGCGGAAGTCCGTCTCGATCGCGGGAAGGGCGATGTTGACGATGCTGCCATCGAGCGTCGCCATGAGCGACCCGAGCGACACGCTGGTCAGGATGAGCCACTTGCGTTCCATGACCGCAAACCCTACTCGATGCCGGGAACCGCGGTCGGGCGTCACGAGCGTCCGCCGGAGCCGCGGCGCCGGAAGCTAGGCCGCCCCGTCGAGCCCTTCGATCGTGACCTCGATCAGCGGGCTGTGGGCGACCATCGTCTCGACGTCGGGCCGGTTCCAGGCTCGGGCGACATGCGGAAGGATCGCCCGGCGCTCGGTTTCGTCGGAGATGACGCGAGCCGTTGCCGGGAGATCGGCCGCAACGCCGCGCTTGAGGTGGACCGTGAGCTTCGGGTTCGCCTCCAGGTTCGCGATCCAGCTCCGCTTCCGATCGGCTCGAGGCATGCCGCTTATGTAGATGCGCCCGCCGATCACGTGGAACACGATCTCGATACGGCGAGACAAGCCGCTCTTGCGGCCGATCGTCGTGATGTCGATGACTCCGCCCTGCGCAAGAGCGCGGCGGATCGAGTCGTCCATGTCTTCCTCGGCGGCGGGTCTGCGAATGATTGCGCCCGCAACCGAGTCTACCGTCGGCGGCACGAATAGTCGGCAGAAGGCGCTGCGCGACTCACTCTGCGGCCTGTCGCTATCTAAGCGGTCGAAAGCCCGACGGCGGTAGATGCCGCGCAGGTCCCTGGGCGTGGAGGCAGCCCCCGAAGTGAGGATTTCGGGCGAGGTCACGCTTGTTTCGTCGCGACTGGCTGTTCGTGCTCCGGCCGGACCGAGCGGAAGGCGCGGTAGAGCGCCACGTCGTAGGCAATCTTGAGGCCGCCGGCCAGTAAGAACGGCAAAGAGGCGAGCGCTGCCACCCCGAACAGCGGCGCCGCGATGAGCGGCGAGACTGAGGCGCCGAGGCTTCGGGCGATACCCGTCACACCTGCCGCCGCCGA
>JADGQJ010000109.1 GCA_017881885.1 Chloroflexota bacterium | reverse complement strand
TGGCGCGAGTGGCGCGCAACGCGCCTCGCTCGGCCACACTCCTGGCCGTGGTCCTGATCGTTGTGGCCATCGCAGTGTCGGGCTGCAACTACAACGTCGTGGTCGGGAGCCCGACGCCTGGGTCGCAAGGCCCCGGACTGATGACGGAGGTCCCGATCGGGGCGACCCCGTGGCCGAACGGCACGACCGGGGCGTACGGCCTGCGCATCGATCCGAGCCTGATGAGCAGCATCCCTTCGATCGTGGGCGGCAACCCGTTGGTGGAGGCCGCACAGGTGGAGGTTGGCGCCCTGGACGACCCTCAATACGCGAAGGCGTTCGTCGCCTTCTACGTCGCGGGGATCGGCGCGATCACCGACCTGAACTGGGTCCAGGTGAGCATCGCCGCGCTCAAGGTCGACGCCCAGACCGAGGACTTCTACACGGCCTGGCGCGACGACTGGTTCAAGGCTTCATGCTCGCAGGCCGACGGCATCGGCTCCACCAGCGTGACCACGATCAACGACTGGAAGGTCGACATGGCGACATGCAACGGCGGCGTCGATGCGTACGCTCTCAGCCTGGACAACGGCATCCTCATCTCGATCGTGGATTTCGGCCCTCGCCGCCTCGGCCACCAGCTGATCGCGGGCATCAACTAAGGAGATTTCGATGGCGACCGAGGCGGGCGCCGCAACCGGCGCCACGGCTAAGTCCGGACCTCGACCCGTTCGCGCGCCGCGCGGGCCGGAGCTGAGTTGCAAGGGCTGGGCCCAGGAAGCTGCGCTTCGGATGCTGATGAACAACCTCGACCCCGAGGTTGCCGAGCGCCCGGACGACCTGGTCGTATACGGGGGCACCGGCCGAGCCGTTCGAACCTGGGCTGCCTTCGACGCGATCGTGCGCGAGCTCCGCCGCCTCGAGAACGACGAGACCTTGCTTGTCCAGTCGGGCAAGCCGGTCGGCGTCTTCCGCACCCACGAGTGGGCGCCGCGCGTCCTGATCGCCAACTCGAACCTGGTCGGCAAATGGGCCAACTGGGACAAGTTCCGCGAGCTCGAGCGGGCCGGCCTGACGATGTACGGCCAGATGACCGCCGGTTCATGGATCTATATAGGGACGCAGGGGATTCTCCAGGGCACGTACGAGACGTTCGCGGAGCTGGCCCGCCAGCACTTCGGCGGGAGCCTTGTCGGGAGGGTCACGCTGACCGCCGGCCTGGGCGGCATGGGCGGCGCGCAGCCGCTGGCCGTGACGATGAACGGGGGAGTGGCCCTGGTCATCGAAGTGGACGTGGCTCGTGCGGCCCGGCGGCTCGAAATGGGCTACGTGGATCGCCTGACCCACTCTCTCGACGAGGGGCTAGCGTGGGCACGCGCGGCGGCGGCGGACGGGCGGGCGGAGAGCATCGCGCTGGTCGGCAACGCCGCCGACATCGAGCCGAAGCTTGTGCGCCGAGGCGAGCGCTTCGACGTGGTCACGGACCAGACCTCCGCCCACGACGCGCTGAACGGCTACGTGCCGGCGGGAGTCTCGCTCGCGCAGGCCGGCGAGTTGCGGCATTCCGATCCCAACGAGTACATCGCGCGGTCGATGGCATCGATGGCCGACCACGTTCGGGCGATGCTGGCGTTCAAGGCGTCGGGCGCGGTCACTTTCGATTACGGCAACAACATCCGAGCCCAGGCGCAGTCCGCCGGTGTGGCCGACGCCTTCGACTTCCCGGGGTTCGTGCCCGCGTTCATCCGGCCGCTCTTTTGCGAGGGCAAGGGCCCCTTCCGCTGGGCCGCGCTATCGGGCGATCCGGCGGACATCCTGACCACGGACCGCGCGATCCTGGAGCTGTTCCCGAAGAGCGAATCGCTTCGGCGATGGATCGAGCTGGCCGAGGCCAAGGTGCCTTTCCAGGGCCTGCCGGCCCGGATCTGCTGGCTCGGTTACGGGGAGCGTGCTCGCGCCGGGGCCGCGTTCAACGAACTGGTGCGGACCGGCCGCGTGAGCGCCCCGATCGTCATCGGCCGCGACCATCTCGACGCGGGCTCCGTGGCGTCGCCCAACCGCGAGACCGAGGCGATGCGCGACGGCTCCGACGCGATCTCCGACTGGCCGCTCCTCAATGCCCTGGTGAACACGGCCGCGGGCGCGAGCTGGGTGAGCATCCACCACGGCGGCGGGACGGGGATCGGCTACTCCCAGCACGCGGGCATGGTGGTCGTCGCCGACGGCACAGACCTGGCGGCGCAGAAGCTCGAACGGGTCCTAACCACCGACCCCGGCATGGGTGTCATCCGGCACGCCGACGCCGGGTACGAGAGGGCGATCGCCGTCGCCCGTGAGCGCGGGATCCGCATCCCGATGCTCGAGGACTGAAGCCCCGACCGCGCCCTGCGACGCCACCGTCCGCTCTTCGGGTATGTCGTGGAGCGTGCGGAGCGGCGAGAAGAGCACCCACAGCACCGAGGTGAACGATCCGAGGGCGGCGATGACCAGCGCCAGGCGCACCGGCAGCGCGGTCGCCAGCACCCCGCCCATCAGCGAGCCGATCGGGAGCGTGCCCCAGACGATGAAGCGCATGGTGGCGTTCATGCGGCTTTGCATCGCCGGAGGCGTGATCGATTGGCGCAGGCTGATCTGGGCCACGTTGTAGATCACCTGGCTGAAGCCGACGACGAACCAGCCGGCGAAGAGCGTCACGGCCGCCCACCCGAGCGAGGCGGGCGTCAGCGTCATCAGCAGGAATGCCGGGGAACTCAGGGCGGCCGAGACGATGATCGTCGGCCCGATCCCGAGCGTGCGGGGCAGGCTGTTCGAAGCCACCGCGCCGGCGAGGAAGCCGAAGCTCGCGAGGCCCATGACGGTGCCGTAGAAAGCCGGCGAGAGTGCCAGCTCGCGCCAGATCAGGACGGGGAAGACGCCGAACAGAGCGGCTCCGAAGAGGTTGGACGTGGCCGTGCAGCCGGCGATCGGGCGGAGGTATCGATCGCCTATGACGTAACGCAGCCCGCTCGCTATCTCGGACCGCAGCGACGTCGGGCGACCCGCCGCATCGAGCGCCTGCTCCGGTTTCGGCTCGCGCTTCTTGATGGCGCTGATCAGGCCGCCCGAGATGAAGAAGCTCAGCGCGTCGACGACGATCGCGAAAGGCGCCGCAACCACCTGCATCACGTTGCCGGCCAGGGTCGGCCCGCCGATCTGGGCCGCCGAGTAACTCAGTTGCAGCCGGGCGTTGCCCTCGACCAGATCGTCGCGCTCTAGCAGGCCGGGCAGGAACGACTGGTCCGCGACGTCGAAGAGAGCGGTGAAGGTGCCGGTGATGAAGGCGACCACGAACAGATGCCAGATCTGCAGATTGCCGCCGACGTACAGGACCGGAATGCTCATCAGCGCCACGCCGCGCCCGATGTCCGCCGCAACCAGAACGGGCCGCCGTCGGACGCGGTCCAGCCACGCTCCCGCCGGCAAAGTGAACAGCAGGAACGGCAGCATCTCCACGGCGGCCAGCAACGAGACCTCGAAGACGGTGGCGTGGAGCATGGTGAGCGCGATGAACGGCACCGCGAACAGCGTGAACTGGCTGCCGAGGATGCTGACCGTCGCGGCAGCCCAAAGCTTGCGGAAGTCGCCGTGGTGCAAGAGTGAAGGTCGAACTGTGCCTAGCATGCCCTTCCTTATCTCGCGGCATAGTAGTCATCGATTCTTCGCCCGGCATTACGCGACCCGTCTCATTCAACCTGTGCCACGATAGGCGTCGGCTACTCGGGCGGGCAGTACCGTTCAATCGGAGGCAGCGTGACCAGGCTCGTCGAATCGGTCCCCAACTTCAGCGAAGGCCGGCGTCCCGAGGTTGTCGACAAGATCTGCGCGGCCGTCGAGTGCGTGCCGGGAGCCTGCCTGCTCGACCGGACTAGCGACGCCAGTCACAACCGCAGCGTGCTCACGATCGCCGGCGAGGCCGCCCCGATTCTCGAGGCTCTGGAGCGGGCGTTTGCCGTTGCCGTCACCGAGATCGACATGGAGACCCACACCGGGGAGCACCCTCGTATCGGTGCCGTGGACGTGGTCCCCTTCGTTCCCCTCGGCGACACGAAGATGTCCGATTGCGTGGAACTGGCGCGAGCCTTCGGGTCGCGTGTGGCGGAACGATTCTCGGTGCCGGTCTTTCTCTACGGCGAGGCTGCCACGGAT
Organism: Chloroflexota bacterium; assembly: GCA_017881885.1. Taxonomy (GTDB): domain Bacteria; phylum Chloroflexota; class Limnocylindria; order Limnocylindrales; family CSP1-4; genus Fen-1039. The sequence goes on along the minus strand of JADGQJ010000109.1, from coordinate 4,415 downwards.
GAGAGCCGCAGGCGGCTGGCGGACGTTCGGCGCGGGCAATACGAGGGTCTGAAGATTCAGATCGGTGAAATCGGCCGGGAGCCGGATTTCGGGCCGTCGCATATGCACCCGACTGCGGGCGCGGTGGCAGTCGGGGCGCGGCCGTTCCTGATTGCCTACAACATCAACCTCGCGACGCACGACCTGGAACTGGCGAAGCGGATCGCTCGCCGGATCCGCGAGTCGAGCGGCGGCCTGCCCAAGGTCCAGGCAAACGGCTTCTGGATCGAGGAGCTTGGGCGAGCCCAGGTCTCGATGAATCTGCTCGACTTCCGGACGACGCCGCTGTGGCTCGTATGGGAGGCAGTTCGAGATGAGGCCGCGACAGACGCGGTCCTTCCAGCCGAGTCGGAATTGATCGGCCTGGCGCCACTGGCTTCGCTGCTGGACGTGGCCGACCACGCGGGCGTTCCCAAGAGCCTGTCCACAGCCGAACGGCTGGCCGGCGCCGCCGACTTCCTGAAGCTGCGCGACTTCTCGCCGATGCAGGCCCTGGAGTTGCGCCTCGACGCAGCTCTCGGGAAGTGACCGCGCAATGAGCGGCCTGCTGATCGAGAACGCGGGTGGGATCGCCACGTTGGCGGGCGGTCTGCGGCGCGGCCCATCGCAAAGCGACGCGGCCGTGGTCTCGGGGGAATCGCTCGCCGTCGCGTGTTGGGACGGGCGGATCCTGGCCGCCGGCACTGCGGACGACGTCACCCGCCAGATCGCGGCGAAAGGACTGCCACTCAACGCATTCCATCGTGTCGACGCCCGTGGCGGGCTGGTCACCCCGGGCCTCGTCGACGCCCATACACATTTGCTCTTCGCCGGAACGCGCGAAGGTGAGTGGCAGCTCCGATCCCGCGGCGCCGGCTATCTCGAGGTCCTGGCCGCGGGCGGCGGCATCCTCTCGACCGTGGCCGCGACTCGCGCGGCATCGGACGCGGAGCTGCTGGGCGGCGGCCGGGCTCGCCTGGACCAGATGCTTGCCAACGGAACGACCACAGCGGAGGCCAAGTCCGGCTATGCGCTGAACGTCGCCGGCGAGCTGCGCTTGCTGGAGCTCGTCGCCCGCCTCTCCCGCGAAGGCCCGATCGAGCTTGTGCCGACGTTCCTGGGCGCCCACGCAGTGCCGGCGGAGTTCCGTGCAGACCCGAGCGCCGCCCGTGGCCCCGCCACAGACCCCACAGAGGCATATGTCGCCGAGGTCATCAGCGAGCAGCTGCCGGCGGTAGCCCGCCAGGGCATCGCCCGCTTCTGCGACGTCTTTTGCGAGCGAGGCGTCTTCTCCGCCGACCAGAGCCGCCGCATCCTCCGCGCCGCCGCGGACCTCGGCCTGGCGCTCCGCCTCCACGCCGACGAGCTCGCTCCATCGGGCGGTGCCGAGCTTGCCGCCGAGCTGGCCGCGAACCCGGGCGCTAACCCGGCCGCCAACCCGAGCGCGAATCCAGCCACGAAGGCCCGGGTGGCCGCTGCCTCAACGCCCGGCGACGCCGTGCTGGGCTGCCTCTCGGCCGATCACCTCGGGGCGCCGTCGGAGGCCGGGATCGCCGCGCTGGGCCGGGCCGCCGATGCGGGCACACCGGTGGTCGCGACCCTGCTCCCCGCCACGAGCTGGTTCCTGGGCAAGCATCACTTCGCCCCGGCCCGACGCTTCATCGACGCCGGCGTGCCCGTGGCGCTGGCCACGGATCTGAACCCCGGCACGAGCCCCACGCTCAGCCTGCCGCTCGTGATGTCGATCGCGTGCGTGGAGATGGGCCTGTCGCCGGCCGAGGCGCTGTCGGCGGTCACGATCAACGCCGCCTACTCGCTCGGTTTGGCCGCGGAAATCGGCTCGATCGAGCCCGGCAAGCAGGCCGACCTGGTTGTCTGGTCGGTGCCCACCCTCGAGCAGATCCCCTACTGGCTCGGCGGCAGTCAGGCGCGCATCGTCGTCAAGCGGGGCATCCCGGTGTTCGACCGCGGCTGATCGAACCCGACGGCCGAGTACAGCTAGATCTTGCCGCGCTGTTCGAGCAGGACCGTCGTGACTTCCATGGGGATCGCTGAGGGCATGAGCGCCAGCTTCGACTGCAGCGCCGGAGCCGCCGAGACGCCCATCTCGTGGAGGAACTTGGCCAGTGCCTCGTCCGAATCGGCGTCGTCGCAGGCCAGCATCGGCACGACGACCTTGGCGTCCAGCTGAGCAATGAGCTCGGCCGCCTTTGTGGCGGAGAGCGCGCCGCCCACCGGGATGCAGGCCACGTCCACAGGCCCGATATCGGTCAGCTTGTCCTCTGTGAGCAAGTGGCCGATATCGCCCAGGTGGATGACGTGGACGCCGTCAAGTTCGACGATGAAGGCGATGTTGCGGCCGCGCTCGGCGCCCTTGTGTTCGTCCCTGAACGTCTTGACGCCTGTGATCAGGATGTCCTTGACTTCGTACTCGCCGGGCCCGTCCAGGCAGAACGCCTCTTCGAGGCTGCCCGGCAGCAGGGTTGAACCATCGCGGGAGACTCGGCCCTTCCCTTTGGGGTGAGGCGCGTCGTCGGGATGGCTATAGGTGACGATGTCGCCGGTGACGCCGCGACCCGTCGGCCCGACGATTGACTGATAGGCGTCGGCGACCACCACCGCGTCTTTGCTGCGCATTCGCACGCACGTGCGTCCATACCAGGTGAGTTCCATGGGGTGATTCTTGCACAAGCAGATCATCGGCCGCTCAACGGCGGCTCCAGCCACTCCGGGCGCGCAACCGGACGGCGTCGGCGCTCCACCATCCTGCCTCGACCTCCACAAAAGGAGGACCGGAGGCGCCTGCCCAATCGGCACCTCCGGTCGGAGGGAGGGAGGATGGAACTTCAGGAGGCTCGTCCAGTGTTCCAAGGGAGAATCTAGACCCGATGCATGAACGACGTGTAGATCAGAAGGTTAAGAAACGCACACAGTGGAACACAGAGGTACCGGGCCAGCCGGATCGACCGGTGACCCGATCGCTCAGGAGCGGCTTTGCCTGCGACAATTGGAGCCATGAACAACCGACATTTCCGCCTCGACGTGCCGCTCTTGCTGATCGTCGCGGTGATTGCCACGGCCTGCGGATCGAGCACGATCACGCCGTCCCCGTCGACTGCCACGACACCCCAACCCAGCGTCGGCGCGGCACCCTCTGCGTCGCCCACGGAGCTCTCGAGCCCCGCGCTCTCGACCCCGAATTCCGCCGCCGACCAGGCCACGTACGCTCAGATCGAATCGGAGGTGGAGAACCTCCGCCAGCTGATGCCCAAGCTCGCAGTCACACCGGTGCTGCTCGATGAAAAGGGCGTTCGCGACTGGGTCACGAAGGCCACCGAGACCGGTGTGGACCACGCAGCGCTTGCCGCGCAGAGCCGGCTCTTCGCGCACATGGGCCTGCTTCCCGCGGGTGCCTCGCTGGAGCAACTCGAGCTCGATCTGACATCGGGTCAGGCGATCGGCTTCTACGACCCCGATACGAAACAGCTCTACCTGCTCTCGCAATCCGGCGCGGTCGGCCCCGAGCAGAAGCTGACCTTCTCCCATGAGTTCACTCATGCCCTGCAGGACCAGAACTTCGGGCTCGGCAAGCTCGCGATCGACACCGTCGACCAGGGCGACCGCGATCTGGCGCACACGGCACTGCCCGAGGGCGATGCCACGCTCTCGATGTACCAGTGGGCTACCGCTCACATGTCTGCCCTGGACCTGGGTTCGGCAATTCTTTCCTCCGGGTCGGGGACCCAGACCGACCAGCTCAACAAGGCGCCGGCGGTTCTGCGCGAAGACCTGTTGTTTCCCTACGTGAACGGGCTCGCCTTCGTCCAGGGCATCTATTCCCAGGGCGGGTGGGCCTCGGTCGACAAGCTCTACGCCAAGCCGCCCAGCTCGACCTCCCAGATCCTCCACCCGGAGTTGTATGCGAAGGGAGTCAACCCGGTCGGATTGACGCTCTCCGCTGTTCCTGCGGCGGCCGGAAAGGGTTGGAAGCTCTCGATGCAGGACACCATGGGCGAGTTGCAGCTGCGGGTCTGGCTCGAGGGCGAGCACCCGACGGCCGACCAGAAGACTGCCGCGGACGCCGCCGCCTCCACCTGGGCCGGCGACCGGATCGGGCTTTACGAAGGCCCCGGCGGAACGTGGGCCGTCGTGCTGCGGACGCAATGGCGCAGCGCGGCGGGACGCACCGACTTCGCCGCCGCGGCGACCAAGACGCTCGATGGGCTCACCACGCCCTCATCGATCTGCGGCGATGCCGTCCACGCCGACATCTTGATCGCTTCGGACGAGGCGACCATGGGAGCGTTCGCCACTTGCAAGGTGGGGGAGTAGGCTCGGCCGCACCTCGGCGCAGCAGGTCGGCGGCGCGGGTCGGCGCCTCGGCGCAGCAGGTCGGC
>JADGQJ010000222.1 GCA_017881885.1 Chloroflexota bacterium | reverse complement strand
GACGATGGACATGTTCGGCATCAAGGGTTCGGACCTGATCGACGGCCTCGAAGAGCCGGTCGGCGCGGCCACTGCCCTGCAGCTCATGACCGAGGCCGACTCAACGCTGTTCATCTAACAGCGAGACGGCTTCGTCTCGGCCGGCCGACCCTGCGAGCCGGCCGCGCTCCCAGGGTCTATCGTCTGCTACTTGCGCAAGTATGCAAGTACGACTATCCTGGCGTTGACCCGGCCGACTCGCCGGAGCACGCCGGAGGTAGCGGTGGATCACAGAGAACATCAGGAAAACACCCCGGAGATTGACGTCGACGATCTCGACGAGCTCTTGCGCAATGGGAGTGTTCGAGTTCTCGACGTTCGCGAGGACTGGGAGTTCCGACGGCGGCGAGTGCCGGGAGCGACTAGCGTCCCGATGAGCCGGCTGACTGCGCAAGTTGGCACACTGCCTCGGGAGAAGCCCTACGCGGTGATCTGCGAGAGCGGCAGCCGGAGTCTGGCTGCCACCGACTTCCTGTTGAGCCGGGGGTTCGAAGGGACCGTCTCGGTGCGCGGTGGCACAAGCGCATGGGCTCGCGCCGGTCGGCCAACCGAGAAGGACTAGAGATGGACACCGCTGAGCCGCGTCCAGGCTGGGACCAGCTGCACCAGGGCGATCGTCGGCGGGGCTGGGACGAACGCCACAGATCCGGCGACTTCGAAGGGGAGGGTCCAAACCCGACGCTCGTGCTGGCTCTGGCGGGCGTGCTCCCCGGGACGGCTCTGGAGCTTGCCGCCGGCAGCGGCACCAACGCCGTCTGGCTGGCGCAGCAAGGCTGGCGTACCACAGCGGTCGATTGGTCGCCTGTCGGTCTGGCGAACGGCATGGCCAAGGCCGAGGCCGCCGGCGTCGAAGTTGAATGGCTCGAGCTCGACCTGCTGGCATGGTCGCCGCCGACTGGATCGTTCGATCTGGTCGTCATCGTTTACCTGCACGTCCCGCCGGAGGAGCGCGCGCAGATCTACCCGCAGGCCGCGGCCGCGGTGGCGCCCGGTGGACGCTTGCTGATCGTGGGCCACGACCGTCTGAACGCCACCGAAGGCGAGGGCGGTCCGCCCGACACGGTTCGCCTATTCACGGCCGAAGAAGTCGCCGCGGAGCTGCTTTCCGCCGACCCCGACCTTGTTGTCGAGCGCGCGGAAGTCGTCCGCCGGGTCCCGCCTCCGGGTCGAGCGCCCATTGATTCTCTGCTCGTCATCCGCCGTCCAGCCCTTCCCAAGGAGTAGCCGCCAGTGGCCATCAAGACATCGACCGCCCGCTACGACGGGACCGGCCTCCGTTTCACCGCTCGGACAGGTTCGGGCCACGAGATCGTCCTGGACGACTCCGAGAGCAACGCCGGGCCTCGTCCGGTCGAGATGCTCCTGGTCGGGCAGGCCGGCTGCACGGGAATGGACGTAATGTCGATCCTCCAGAAGAAGCGGCAGGACGTGACCCGCTACGAAGTCTCGGTTTCCGCCGAGCAGCGGGACAGTAATCCGGCGATTTACACACGCGCCGATGTCGTCCATCTCGTCGAAGGCCCGGCAATCGACGAAGCCGCCGTGCGACGCGCCATCGAACTCTCGGCGACCAAGTACTGCTCGGTCGCGGCGATGCTCTCGGCCGGGACGGTCGAAATCCATCACCGCTACCGCATCGTCGGACCAGATGGCGCGGCCCCGATGGAGGGCGAGGTGCTGGTCACAGGACCCCACGCCGACCCCGACGCGATGGGCAAGCCGCAGCCCGCCGGAATCCCTGCATAACGTGGTCGGCTCGCGGCTTCCTGACCTGGGCCGGCGCGGCGAGGGCTGGGTCCTTCTGCAGCTCGTGCTATTCGGCGCGATAGCCGTCTCGGGCATCGCGGGTCCAGCTTGGGGCGGCTCGCCCAGGCAGGCCTCGATGGTTCTGGGCGCGGTCCTCATCTGGGCCGGCGGCGTCCTGGCGTTTCGGGGTGTCGTCGATCTGCGCGAAAACCTGACCCCGTTTCCAAAGCCGCTGGAGAACGCCCGACTCGTCGAGACCGGCGCCTACCGCATCGTCCGCCACCCGATCTACGGTGGCTTGATCGTCGGCGCACTGGGCTGGGGCTTGCTCACCGCTTCTCCGCTCGGTTTGCTCGGCGCGCTGGTCCTGGCGGGCTTCTTCGACCTGAAGTCACGGCGCGAGGAGATCTGGCTCTCCGAGAAGTACAAGGACTACCCGGCATACCGAGGCCGAACCCGTCGCCTCTTGCCCTGGATCTACTAGCGGCTCTTCTGTACGAGCGTCCGGCCCGAGGATTGCCAGGCGTTCATGCCGCCGTCCAGATTCCAGACGTTGGTGTAGCCGAGATCCAGGAGCGTCTGCGACGCGATCGCACTCTCCGCTCCGCTGCGGCAGTAGACCAGGATCCGGGCGCTCTTCGCCGGCGGAAGTTGCGAGGCCTGGGCCTTCAGCTGGTCGTAGGGGATGTAGAGGTCTGTGCCGTCGATCTCGCCGATGTACGGCGTCTTGACATTGACGAAGGCAAAGTCCTTGGTCTTGAGCATCTCGGCCAGCCGATCGGGCGTGACGTTTGTCCATTGGCCGCCGATGCCCTGATGGATTGTCTGACCGGTGACTGCGCCGGCGCCGGGCGTCGAACCGCCGCCGCCGAGCGCCACGAACCCGATCGCGACAACGGCGAGCAGGGCGACGACGCCGCCGGCGATGGCCAGGTAGAGCCGGCTGCGGTTCGCGACGGCCGGCGCGGCTTTGCCCCGGCCGGTCCC
>JADGQJ010000108.1 GCA_017881885.1 Chloroflexota bacterium | reverse complement strand
CGGGCCGCGGCCCTTCGAGTGGCGGCCGCTTTTCGGTTCGCGGCTGTGCGCCGCGCGCGCGCCTCTTCGTCCTTCGTTCGGCCAAGTGCGCCGTCGCCCGAGAGTTCCGTCCAGCGCGGGCCGCGCCGGGTCCGGGGGGCCGTGGCTCCCTCCCGCCGCTCGCCCCCGTCCCCGGCCGATCGCAGAAGCTTGCCCGCCGCTTCACGCTGCTCCGCCGGAAGCCGCTGGCACCACGAACAGAAGTGCGTCGATCGTCCGCCCACGACGATCCGCCGGATCGGCCGCCCGCATCGATCGCAGGGCTCGCCGCCGCGCTGGTAGACCTGCAGGTGCTCCTGCATCGAGCCGTCGCCTTCGGGCGCGGTGTAGTCGTCGACGGAGCTGCCGCGCCGTTCGACCGCCTCGGCCAGGACGTCGCGCAGCGCTTTGTGCAGCCGGCGCGCGTCGTCGGGCCGGAGGGTGTGGGCGTCGCGGAGCGGGTGGAGCTTCGACCGCCAGAGCGCTTCGTCGGCGTATATGTTCCCCACGCCCGCGAGGAAGTCCTGATTCATCAGCAACGTCTTGAGCCGGCCGCGCCGCCGGGCCAGAAGCACGGCGAGTCGCCTCGCGGTGAAGTCGTCGGCGAGCGGCTCCGCCCCGGTCGCGAGGACGCCGATCGCCTCGCCTTCGATGGGCAGGCCGGTCGCGGGATCGCGGCGGTAGAGCCCCATCCGCCCGAACTTGCGCATGTCGCGGAACCGCAGCTCGCGGCCGTCGGCCAGCGCCAACACCACGTGAACGTGGCGATCCTGGGGTGTGTCCGCCTCCACGACGAAGAGCTGCCCCGTCATCTTGAGATGCACTGTCAGGACCGCGAGTTCCGAGGCCGCAGGCTCCGGCGCCGCGGATTCCGGGGCCGCAGACTCCGGGCCCGCGGCGTCGAGCGCCACGAAGGCACGCCCGGCGCCGGCCCCTGGCATCTCCGCCGGCCCGAGCCAGACGAGCAGCTGCTTTCCGCGCCGGCCCACGCCTTCGATCTCGCGCCCGTGGATTGCGGCCGCGAAAACCGCCTGCTCGTGGCTCCGCAGGGTCGGCGGCCAATTGGAACTGGCGTCGACGATTCGGGCGCCCGTCACCAGGCCGCGCAGGTCGCGGGCGATCGTCTCGACTTCCGGCAATTCGGGCATGCCTAGAGGTTAACCGGGCCGGGGCCGGAGCGCCGCGCGGCCGAGGGCCTGAGTCGCGGCGGCTGGGCCGTCACGCGTGCGCAAGTCGCTGCCGCCGATACCTCCAGATATGACCCAAGTCCGGCTAGTATCTCCTGGGCGGCCACGCCGCCCGCGCAGCTCGGAGCGATCGATGAGCTTCCTCAGAAGAAGCGGGGGCGAACAGCCGGCTACGGTGGACCCCGACGCGCTCGCCATCGAGCAGCTCCGCAAGGCCGGCGCCGATCCCACGATGCCACACGAGACGCGCCACTTCCTGTACGTGCCCGGGGTGAAGGCCGCTCAGCAGGTCGCCCGTTCGCTCAAGCGGCCCGACCGGCGCATCGAGATCGAGACCTCGGCGCGCAAGGGTTACTGGCTGGTCGCAGTGATCCAGTCGATCGTGGTCACGCCCGAGGCCCTGGCCGCGCTTCGCACCGAGTTCGAGGCGGCGGTTGCGCCGGTCGGCGGCGATTACGACTACTGGCAGGTCGCGCTCGCCAACGGCTGAACCCGGCCGGCTCTACGCCAGAGTACGCCTCGCGGCGGTTGCACCAGCTCGGGTCGGGGCCTCGCCAGCGAGGTTTACCCCGCCACGATCTCCGCTGGGACTTCGCCGAGTTCGGCCAGGACCGCGTCTTCGCGGGTCAGCGGCTTCATCGACTCCCAGTCGTCCCCGACCTTGATGTCCACGGTGAGCGGCACGTCGAGCTTGAGCGCCTCCTCCATCGTGGAGCGCAGGATCGGCACGACCGCATCCACTTCCTCGCGCGGTACCTCGAGGACCAGTTCGTCGTGGACCTGGAGCAGCATCCGAGCCCGCAACCCGGCCGATCGCAGCCGCTCGGGCAGGCGGATCATCGCGATCTTGATGATGTCCGCGGCCGTGCCCTGGATCGGCATGTTGATCGCCATCCGCTCGCCGGCGCCACGCAGCGACGGGTTGGACATGCGCAACTCTGGGATGAAGCGGCGCCGCCCTAAGAGAGTCGAGACCCAACCCTGTTGCCGCGCCAGCTCCTTGATGTGGATCATGTAGTAGCTGATGCCGCTGTAGGTGGCGAAGTAGTTGTCGATGAACGCCTTCGCCTCGGCGCGGGAGATGCCGGCCCGGGACGACAGCCCGAAGTCGCTCATCCCGTAGGCCAGTCCGAAGTTCACCATCTTGGCCATCGAGCGCTCGTCGTGGGTGATGTCTTCGGGCGCCTTGTGGAGGACCCTCGCGGCGGTCTCGCGGTGGATGTCGGCGCCGCGGGCGAAGGCGTCGCGGAGGTGCTCGTCGCCCGAGACGTGGGCCAGGATCCGCAGTTCGATCTGGGAGTAATCGGCGGCGAGGAGCGTCACGTCCGGAGCGCCGGCCACGAACGCGCGACGGATTCGCCTGCCCAGCTCCGAACGGATCGGAATGTTCTGGAGGTTCGGATCGGAGGACGAGAGCCGGCCGGTGGCCGCCACCGCCTGGTGGAAGGTCGTGTGGAGCCGGCCGTCCCGCTCGGAAACCAGCAGCGGCAGTGCCTCGATGTAGGTCGAGCGAAGCTTCGAGTACAGCCGCCAGTCGAGCAGCTTGCCGATCATCGGATGCGCCGGCTTGAGGTCATCGAGCACCGACGCGTCGGTCGAATAGCCGGTCTTGGTCCGCTTGCCCTTGGGCAGGTTCAGTTCGTAGAAGAGGATCTGCTCGAGCTGCTTAGGCGACCCGAGATTGAAGTCGTGGCCGACGTCGGTGTAGATCTCCGCCTCCAGGCGGGCCATCTCCCGGCTGAACTCGACGTCGAGCAGGGCCAGCGCGTCGCGGTCGATGGCGACCCCGGCCGCCTCCATCTCGGCAAGGACCGGGATGAGCGGCATCTCGATCTCACGGAAGAGCTGCTCCAGGCCGGCTTCGACCAGCGCCTTCTCCAGCGGATCTCGAACGGCCAGCGCGGCCAGCGCATCGAGGCCGACCCGAACGGCCGGCGGAACGTCGCCGGCGGGCGGCAGCGTCACGTCCAGCCGTTCATGGGCCACATCGGCGATCGTCTGGCTGCGCAGCGAGGCGTTGAGCAGGTATGCGGCGATTTGAGTGTCAAAGGCGACGGGGAGTGGCTGCTCGGCACCGCCTGCGATATTCGCGACAACGAGCATCTTGGTCTCGTGGCCGACGACTCGCGCCCCGGACTTGAGCAGCAGGTCGCCCAGCCAGCCTACCGCCGCGTGGCCCTCGGCGACGAGAACGCGGCCGTCGCCGCCCGCCAGAGAGAGCGCCTGCGGCATTCCTCGGAGTGGCCGCGGATCGTCCATGAGCAACGCGGCGCCGATCTCGTGCCGGCCTTCGGGCCAGATCGTGCCGGCCAGCCACGCCGCGGCCTCCGCCGCGTCCTGATCCGTGGCTTCGAAACGGTCCATGAGCGTCGGGTCCGCGACCGCGGCGCGTAGCGCGGCAGCGAGATCCACGGGGTCTGCGGCTCCGTTGCCGGCTCGGCTGCGCGAGGCCAGCGGCGCCGGCTGCGGCGCGGTCTCGACCAGACCCGTCGACCCGAAATCCATGGATAACTGCAGCCCGTCACCCTCGCCGAGGAGAGAGCGCGACTCGCGGCCGGCGCCACGCGGCTGGCCGGCGCCACGCGGCTGGCCGGCGCCACGCGGCGGCTGGCCCGTCGGGCTCGATGCGTAGCCCGGCACCCTCGGCGCCTGCCCCGCGACACGCGCGGCCGGAACGCTCCCAGCCACCGATCGCAGCACCTCCGCAGCATCCACGGCCGACTCGCCGGTGAGCGCCGGCAGTCGATCGATCAGCGAGCGGAATTCGAACTCGCGGAACAGCCGGACGACCTCGGCCCGGTCGTAATCGGAAAGGCGGGCAGCATCAAGGTCCAGTGAAATCGGCAGGTCGCGGACGATTCGACTCAACTCGCGGCTGATGAAGACCTGCTCGCGCGCCTCGACGAGCTTCTCGCGCAACTTGTCCGGCTTCACCTCGTCGAGACGACCGTAGATCCCTTCGAGCGACTCGAACTGGCCGACCAGCTTCGCCGCCGTCTTCTCGCCCACGCCCGGGATCCCGGGAATGTTGTCGGTCGGATCGCCCTTGAGCGCCTTGTAATCGATCATCTGGTCCGGCCGAAGCTCGAACCTCTCCCAGATCCTGGCCGGGTCGTAGTAGACCGTCGAATCGACGCCCTGGCGCGTCGTCATCAGCCGCGTATGCTCGGTCACGATCTGGAGCATGTCGAGATCGCCCGTCACCACTGTCGTGTCGAGGCCTCGAGCGTCCATGTCGCGGGTGATCGTGCCGATGACGTCGTCCGCTTCGAAGCCCGCCATCTCGTAGACGGGGATCCGGAGCGCGGCCACGACCTCGCGGACCTTCGGGAATTGCGAGCGCAGGTCGTCGGGCATCGGCGCTCGAGTGGCCTTGTACGCGGCGAACTGCTCGTGGCGGAATGTGGGCCCCGGCAGATCGAAGCAGGCGGCGACGTACTCGGGCTGCACGTCCTGGATCCCGCGCAGGAGGATGCTGCAGAAGCCGAAGACGGCGTTCACCAGCTCGCCCTTGCTCGTCGTCAGCGGCGGCAGAGCGTGGTAGCCGCGATAGATGAGGCCGTTGCTGTCGAGCAGCATCAAGCGCGTCATTGGGGCCTCGTTCCAGCGGTCGGCGGCCGGCGCAGCAACGTCCGGCAGGCCCAAGTTTACCCGGGCTCGAGGTCGGATCGGCGGGACGACGGTAGAGGGCGGAACTTCGGCTCTAGCGACCGCGCCGGCGAGACGCCAGACGAGGCATGGTCAGGAGCAGCAGACCCAGGATCCCGATACCGGCGAAGGCCGCGAAAGCAACTTGTCGAGCATCCGGGCCGTTGTCGGTCAGCGTGGCTCCGAGCGATCCGACCGGAGGCGCAGCCGTCGGGACACCGTAGGCGCCCTGTCCGTCGGCAGCGGGCCCGAAGGCGGCTTGGCCGGAACCCGCCGGCTGCGCAGTCGGAACCGCGGCGGACCCGCGATCGCCGGTAGTCGCGGCCGGTAGCGGACCTTGATCGGTGGCAGCCGCAGTGGCAGCGGAAGCCGCAGTGGCAGCGGCAGCCGCAGTGGCAGCGGAAGCCGAGGTAGCGCCGGCTGTCGCGGGGGCCGCGGAGGCGACCGGAACTTGGTTCGGGGCGGTCGTGGCGATTGCGGTGTCGCCGCCGTTCTTCTGGCCGCTCTGTTCGTGGCCCGGCGAGCTCGCACCGGCGACAGGGGCGGCAACAACGGTCAGGGGCTTGTCGGCCGTGCTGGCGCTACCGCCGGGCGCGAACACCGAGAGTGCTCCCACGAAGACGACGCCGACTAGACCGGCGGTCATCATCGCGCCCCCGAAAGCTCGCGTCCGCCCTAGCCGATCGAAGATGGACCACACCGCACTTCGCCGGCCGACGCGGGCGGCATCGGCTTCGGTGAGTTTGAAGTCGCGGGGGCGGGGCGGAACCGGCAGCGCCGCGGTAGCCGTCGCAATCGCGCCGAAGTCCGCGAAGAGATCAGCGCAATCGCGGCAGGAGGCAATCTGATTGAGGGCCTGGCCTCTCTCGCGCTCGTCGACGTCGCCTCCGTAGAGGCGGGCGAGCAGCAACTCGTCGTGGGTCGCGTGAGTCGCGGGGGTTGTGGGCATCACGTTCCTCAGACGATCTCAGCCACGGAACAGTTCCCTGGACGGCGCCAGGGTGTTGCGGAGAACGAGCCGTCCCCTGTGGATGCGCGACTTCACGGTCCCGACGGAGACGCCCATGATGCGGGCGATCTCGCCGTAGTCGTAGCCGTCCACGTCGTACAGGACGATGCAGTTGCGCTGGTCGAATGGAAGCGCCGACAGGGCGGCCGCGAGGACGCGCGACCTCTCCACTGCGAGCGCCTGGTGCTCCGGCTCGACATCCGACTCGGCCGGAGGCTGCCAACTCTCGTCCTCGAACTCCGGATACGGCTGGGATGGCCGACGCCGGCGGGCCCGCTGGATGTCCATCGCCGCGTTTATGGCGATCCGTCCAAGCCAGCTCTTGACGCTCCCGCCACGGAACGAGGCGATGTTGCGATACGCGCTCAGGAATGCCTCCTGGACCGCGTCGGCCGCTTGATCTCGATCGGGAACCAGCCGGTACACGAGCGCGAACAGGTGGTCCTGGTGGCGTTCGACGAGCTGGTTGAAGGCGGCAAGCTCGCCGCGGACGGCTTGACCGACCAGGGCGACATCGATCCCCTGGCCCGGGTCCTCGACCCGAGGAACCTGCTCCTCCCGCGCGTCGGTCACGGCTTGCCCGTCAGGCACGTTCGCTCCACGGCGCCCTCGCCCCGCGGCATCCTATCCGGCCGCGGCGGCGCGAGGATAGCACGGGTTCGCCGCTCCCCACCCGACGCGGGCCGCCAGGCTGTACCATGCCGGCTGGCCGTGCCGACGTGGCGGAACTGGCATACGCGCTCGACTCAAAATCGAGTGGCCGTGAGGTCATGCGGGTTCAACTCCCGCCGTCGGCACCAAACCCCCACCCCAGCCTGTTCGCGGAACCGGTTGGCGCGGCCTCAGCAGTGGAACCCACCGCCGCCGTTGCCGCCGCCGTTGCCACCGCCGCTCGATCCGCTGCCGTACGCCGACGAGGCACCGTTGAGACCGATCTTCACGGCGTTCCGATACTTCTGCAGGACAGCGGTGCTACCTACATCCGGCGTCACGTTTGCCGCGTAACCCCTCGACGAATTCAGCTGGTACGTCTTGAGGTTGCTCGTGTGGATCTTCGCGGCCACTGCGGCCAGCTGGGGAGCGTCGTTCCAGTCCATGTTGGTCCAGATGGTGCCTTTGACGGCGCCGAGGACGCTAGTGATGTTCGGCGCTATCTCGCAAGGGTTCAGCTGGTCGAGCAGCGAACTGAGAACCAGCTGCTGACGTGCCGTGCGGTAGGTGTCGGAGTCATGGGCGACCACGTGGCGCAGACGAGCAAACGCCAGAGCCATTTCGCCGTGGAGAGTTTGGACGCCCTTGGGGAAGTGGAGACCGTATTGGTGGACGGCCACTGAGTTGGTGTACGGCGAGCCGGGGATCTGGCGCACGTCGTAGGGGCTGTTGATCTTGAGCCCGTTGGGCGCGAGGGCGTCGATGAGGTTGACGAACCCGAGAAGGTCCACTACGACCGTGCCGCTCATAGGGACTCCCATGAGTGCGCCTATGGATTCCTCGACGGCCTTGGTGGCCCGAGCGAAATAGTTGCCCGGGTACGGATACTTCCCAGGATTCACAAAAGCGGCGTCGTGCCACATGTAGTCGATGATGCATTCAGACCCTGTGTTGCCACAGCCAAGCTTCGAACTCGCCCCGTAAGCCCTGAGCGCTGGGAAGAAGTGGTACGGGTATGCGTTCCAGTCGGTCTTTCCGAGAGGCACGTTCATCAGGTTTCGAGGGATGCTGTACATCGCCGAGCGCCCGGTCGACAGGTCCACCTGCAGCACGATCATCGTATCGGTCCGCAGGTCGACGACGCAGTTCGGCTTGGTCGGGTCGCACTGGCCACCCGGCCTGCCGATTCCGGCGTCACCACCGATGAGGAGGATGTAGAGCGTGCAGTTCCGGGCGGCCCAGCCGCTCGGGTCGGTGCAGGCGGGTGGAACCGGATAGAGGGTCGTGTCCCCCGGCGTTGGCGCTGCCGAACCAGAGGGGGCCGGCGTGTCGGTCGGGTCGGGCGCTACCGAGGTACTGGGGTCGGGACTGTCGATCCCCATGTCGAAGCTCGGGATGCTGTCACCCGGCGAGTAGTCCGCAATGCAGGGCCCGTTGGCATTCATGACGCAATTCAAAGTCTGCTGGGTCTGCAAGTTGACCGATGCCAGGCCGGCGTGGATGGTCACGGTCCCCAGGACCAGGACCGCCACGGCGCCCGCGCTGAGCCACCTGGTTGCCCCCGGCCGGACCGGCCGGAGCTTGGCGGCCATCATGTAACCGTCCGCCATCGCCCAGAGGTGATAGACGAGCGCGACCAGATCCAGCAACAGAAGGCTCGTGAGCACCTTGGCGCTCACGAGCTCGAAGAGCGCGGAACGGTCGAAAATCACCAGCAAGAGGACGACGAAAGTGACGGCGAGCGCCGGTAAGGCGACTATCGCGCCGCGACGGAACTTGTGGATCGCCACATGTCCCAAGCCCGGCATCAGCAACGACAGACCGGCAACGACGGCCGGGATTTGCGCCACTTGCCCGATTGCGCGGAACACCAACTCGAGCGCCACCTGCACCCCGGACAGTGCATTTCCGGCAGCAGCTTTCCGCGATCGGGACTTAGACCTCATTCCCATGAACCTCTTCCTGGGGGTGGCTGCGCCATCTCGTGGCGTTCGCCTGGTCGCAACTATGTACGATTCGCGGTGGTGGCGGCGTGGCCGCTAAGACGCCCTCTTTATCCCGCCTGTTACGAAGGTCGGGCCCCGGACAGCCGGGCGGCCCGATCGCGCGCC
>JADGQJ010000221.1 GCA_017881885.1 Chloroflexota bacterium | reverse complement strand
GCGCGGCATCTGGAGCACGATCGTTCGAGCCGCGACGAATAGGCCGGTTCTCGCCGCCGTTGCGGCAGCCGCCGTCCTGATCGCCGTCGCGCTCCCGGTCTCCAAGCTGCAGCTCGGCTCCACCACGAGCGATGTTTCTACGCTGCCTCACAGCGTCGAAGGCGTCCGGGCGTGGGATCTCATCAGTCACAAGTGGCCTCAGGGCCGCGACCTGACCATCGAAGTGATCGTGACCAACGCCGACAAGCCCGACACGAAGGCAGCCATCACGACGTTCGCGACGGCCCTCAAGCAGGGCAAAGTCGCCGGCGTGAACGCTACGACGACGAAGGTCTCCGTTGCCGGAGACGGCACGGTGGCCGACATCGAGGCAGCGCTTCCGGGCACCGCGAACGACCTCGCCAACTGGGAGACCGCCCGCCAATTCCGCTCAACCGTCGTTCCGAGCTACTTCGGACAGCTGGCGAGCACCAAGGTCTATGTCTCGGGCGAGGCGACCTACACGATGGACTACGCCAACTGGTACGGCGGCCAGATGCCGCTGGTCATCGTCTTCGTACTGGGCATGAGCTTCCTGCTCCTGCTCGTGGCCTTCCATTCCATCATCATCCCGCTCAAGGCGATCATCCTGAACCTGCTCTCGGCCGGCGCGGCCTTCGGGGTCCTGGTCCTGCTCTTCCAGGAGGGCTGGTTCAAGGAGATCACCGGCATAAGGCCCAACGTCGTGGAAGCCTGGGCTCCGGCCATGATCTTCACGATCCTGTTCGGGCTCTCGATGGACTACCACGTCTTCATCCTGACCCGGGTCAAGGAAGCTCGAGACCGCGGTCTCGCGTCTACCGACGCCGTGGTCAAGGGGATCACGATCACCGCCGGCACTGTGACAAGCGCCGCCGCGATCATGGTCTGCGTCTTCGGGGCCTTCTTCACGATCCAGCTGGCGATCATGCAGGAGCTGGGCATCGGCCTGGCCGTCGCGATCCTCGTGGACGCGACCCTGGTCCGGAGCCTGCTGCTGCCGTCACTGATGAAGCTGCTCGGTGAGTGGAACTGGTGGATGCCGCGCTTCCTGCGCTGGGTCCCCCGGATCACCATCGAGGGCGAGCCCGAGGAACTCCTCGGCGCCGGTGAGGGCGGCCTGGACGCCGGAGCCGCCGGCGCCTAGCAACAATCGCAGCTCGCCGGTCCGACGAGCCGAGGCCGAGACGCCGCCCGAGCACCGAACGAGCGCACCTGAACGTGCGTGAGTGAGGAGCGGAGAAGGCAACGAAGGCATCGGCCGTCCGGCCGGCGAGCGTAGAGGCGGCGGCGTGCCTCCTCGCGCCGCCGCCGTTGCTCAAAACTGTTGGTGCGTCGGTTCGTTTCGGGGCGTAAGCTTTCTGAACGGTCGGCGCACAACGGCCAAACCAAATTCCCCGGCGGCCCTGCGGCCCCCTCCCGCGGGGCCGCTCTTTGTTGCCCGCCACCTGCACTCAATTGCCGTGCCCATCTATCATGCCCGGGACGGAGTGGGCGGCCGGTCGTCGCCGCGATCGAGCACCGAGGTGGCGAAACCCCGAAAGGAAGATCGCCGCCTCCCGCCGGCATCCGTTTCATGGGGCGTCCTGCTTCCCCCTCGGCTGGGCGCCCCGCCTCACTTGAGGACCGTCGCGGAGAAACGCGTGGCTCGACCCGCCGCATCGATGGTATGGCTCGACGGCCGGCTGCTCCCCTCGGAGGCAGCCCATTTGTCCGTGTACGACCGCGGCTTCCAGCTCGGCGACGGCGTGTTCGAAGCGTTGCGAGCCCGCCGCGGCGTGGTCATCGAGCTCGCGGGGCATCTCGCGCGGCTGCACGGCAGCCTGACGGCGCTGGCCTTCGAGCTGCCGTTCGACGACGCCACAGTGGCCGCCGGAATCGCCGAGTTGCTGGCGTCCCAAGGATGGGACGGGGCTGGGTCACCGGACGGCGTCGAGCCTCCTGGCGACGCCGTGATCCGCATCACGGTCAGCCGCGGTTTCGATCCCAGCCGCGGAGTGGCGCCCAACGCCGGAGGTCGCGCGAGCGTGGCCATCCAGGCGTGGCCCTTCGTCCTGCCTTCCGCGCGCGCACTGCAGCAGGGCGAGCGGTTCATCACCAGCACCATCCACCGCGACGCCGAGTCTCCGATCTCGGGCATCAAGACGACATCTCGCGCGGAGCTCGTGTACGCCCGCATTGAGGCGGCACGGGCCGGCGCCGACGACGCGATCTTCCTGACTATGGACGGCCGAATCACCGAAGCCACGACTTCCAACGTCCTTCTGATCACCGGCGATACCTGCGCCACTCCCCGCCTCGGAACCGGTTTGCTGGCCGGCACGACTCGAGCATGGCTGGTGGAACACGGCGACGCGGTCGGCCTCGCAATGATCCAGCGCGACCTGAGGCTCGACGACGTATTCGCGGCCGACGAGATGGCTATCTGCGCCAGCATCGGCGGCGTCATACCAGTCACGTCGCTCAACGGGCGGCCGATCGGCGACGGCAAGCCGGGGCCTCGCACGATCGCCATGCGGGCGGCTCGCGAGCAATGGATCGACGAGGTTTCGATCGAGGGCGCTCGGGCGCGGTTGGCCGGTCAGATTCGGGATTGACGGCCGGCCGCGATGACGTCGTGGGTCGGTCCAGGCTAGACTTCGGGCCGTGACAGAGAGCAGTGAATCCCCCATGCCGAAGCGCGTTTCGAAGGCAGCCGGAAAGTCGGCGGCGCCCGTCGCGGCCGAGAGTTCGGCGCCGAAGCCGGGCGCCCCGGCAAAGCTCGCCGCCCC
>JADGQJ010000107.1 GCA_017881885.1 Chloroflexota bacterium | reverse complement strand
GTGGGCCTCGTAATAGATGGCTCAAAGGAGCAGACAAATGGGCATCGTGATGACGGTTCCGTGCCGATCCTACTCGGCACTGGCCTTCGATGGCTGCCCGTCCTGTGTCGATGCAGCCCTCGAGGCGGTCGAACAGGCGGGAATGTACCTTCTCGGACGAACGGCACCGGGCCTGGCGACCCAGACCACCGGACCGCTCGAGATGGCGTACCGGATGAGCGTCAGGCTCTTCGACGATACGGACGAGGAGCTCGCGACCGACGAGATCGAGGCGGAACAGGCTATAGAGGCCGTGAGCGACTACGACGAGTTGGCCGAGGCCTGGGCCGAGACGGCGCAAGACGACGAGGAGTCCTCGTCGTCGATGCGGCTCGATGACTTCCAGACCGTGCTCGATCGCCTGCAGCTAGCGCCCGCCGGGCCGCGCGGCGTGAGCGGGACGATCGCAGGCCGGCTGTTCGGGTTCGAGCGATCGATAGGCAGGTTCGAGATCGGGATCGCGCCCGGGCTATGACGCGGGGCTAACGCTCGGCGATGACCATAATCGCAGAAGAGGTCGACCGGATTTCCCGGCCGGCCTCTTCTGCTTTGGCGATCTGGCGTTCGCTCAGTACGGGAACGCCAGGCAGGTTGCCGAAGCCGCGTTCCCAAGGTACGGGAGGCCCCACGCCTGCTCGACGGTGCGAAGCATCGAGTAATGCGTGTACGCCGCCGTGGCCTTGAAGCCGGCCGTCATGTGCGGAGTGATGGCGAGGGTGACGATGTGTCCGCCACCGTTCACATTGCTGCTGCCTTCATCGAAGGTGACGAAGACGACTGAGTTCGCGAACGACGAGCTGGTCGTGATCTTCGGCAGGAATGCCTTCAGGAAGTTGTCGCCGTCGGCGATGCTTCCGTCGTGCATGTCGTTGATCATGTTCGGCGTGATGAACTCGAAGTTGGCCGCGGCCGGGTCGAAACTCGCGAGGTTGGTGATGTTCGCGCAGCGTGACTTGTTTCCGCTGATTGCAGTGAAGCTGATTGCCGGGTCGTGCTTTCGAACATAGCTGCCCGCCTTGCCGACGCCATCGACGATCGCAGACGAGGATGACACGGTCGAGCAGTTGCCCTGGTATCCCTGCTGGTACGCACGCCAGGTTCTACCGGAAGCATCGATCTGGTCGAACAAGTTGGCTGCGCCCAAGTTGTAGACGCCGTCGTCTGTGACACCCTGGGGGCTGCCCGCGACCATCGCGATGTAGTTGGGCTCCGACGGATGCGCTTCCGCCGTGAAGTTGGTCGCCAGACCGTACTGGGCGATGAGGGAGTTGATGTACGGCGCCTGACTCGACCCGACGATGCTCGAGTACTCTTTGTTCTCGAACACGATCACGTACACGTGGCTGAAGTTCGGCAATGAGGCGGATGGGGGTGCGGGCGGTCCGGAGGTCGGGGCGGCCGTCGGAGCGGCAGTGGGGGCCGCCGTCGGGGCCGCGGTGGGAGCCGCCGTCGGGTTGGCCGTCGGGTCGGCCGTCGGGTTTGGCGAGGACACGACCGGCGGGACGGCCGTCGGAATTGTCGTCGGGCCGGGGGTCGGAGGCGGCGGCGGAACTGAACCCGGCATGGCGATACCGATCTTCAGGGTCGTGGTCGCGATCAGCGACTTGGAGGCAGTCTTGGCCGAGATCCGGCCGGTGCCGAGCGTCGTCGTCTTTGGGAGAACGAACGGCACACTGAACGACCCGGTCTTTGAGGCCGTGAACTTCCCGTCCTTGAGCCCGTTGATGGTCAGGATGCCGGTCCGGCCGGAGCCGAAACCGGCCCCCGCGACCATGATCTTTGCGCCCGGCGCGGCCTCGTCCGGAACGTAGAGCGTCGCCACCTTGACCTTCGCGCCGATGGTCAAGCTGGTCGTGGCGATCAAGGCGCCGGACGCGGTCTTGGCGGCGATACGACCGGTTCCGTCCATCTGGGCCCAGTCGGGAACGATGAACGGGGCGCTGAACGAGCCACTCCCAGAAGCGCCGAAATGCGTTACGACCACGTTGTTGTAAGTGAGGACGCCGGTCTGACCGGAGCGGAGTCCCACGCCGCTGACGGTGACGTGGGCGTCCGGAGCGGCCATTGCCGGCGCGGAGATCCGCGTGGTGGTGGAAGCGCTGACGTTCAGGACTACCGACATGGCGAGGATCGTGGCGGCCGCGGCGATGGCGAACTTCAGAAGGCGCGGCGAACGCCCTCGTGCGGTAGGTAGGGAAAGACCGGTTGACATCGTTCCTCCTTTCCCGCAACGCCATGACGCAAAGAGGCGTCCGCGACGCGGTTGGGGACGGACGGGAGGCCCTGGCGCGGCGGGCGAACGGCCACGGGAGGCGCGCCGCTACGGGTTGTCCCTGTCTGCCTGCGGTGGTGGACGCCGGCCAGAAGGTCGACTTGACTGCTTAACAGTAACCCCCAAACGGCGCGGAAGTCGATGGTCACCATGTACCCGCCAAGGTGTGGCGTAAATGGGCCCCCGCCCCATGGTCAATACGACCCAACTGCAAATGGCAGGTGCGCACTGCCCGAAAGGTGAGGCCGAGTCCACCGGCTCGGGTCGGGGTCAGCGTATGGCGGTCTCGATGTCGCAGTCGGCGGGCGTCAGTGTGCCCTCCTGAATCGAGAGTTGCCGGCAGATCCGCTGCGTCCACGACACCGTTCGGTCGGCGTGGGAAAGGACGCGCACTACGAGTTGGAGTGTGCCGTTGCCGGGCAGCCGGTAGATCGAGAGGATTTCGTCGGCTTCATCGCTGGTCTCGGACACGACCAGCTCTGCCGCAGTCCCGCTCTCCCACGCCGCGAGCAGGCAGTCTGCTGCGAGCTGGTTGTCGGTCGCATTGGTGGTCGGACCGGGCGCGGTCGGTATCGGGGTTATGTCCGCATCCTCAGAGAAGAGGACCTCCGAGCCGCACGATTTCAGGGCCGGCAGGGCCCGGACCTTGGCCGGGGCATCGCTCGGGAGCCGCAGGACGACCGAGTTGCCGGGCACCGGACGCAGCGGGAAGGAGCCAGTTGGGGCGCCCGCCGTCCCGTCGCTCTGCAACGGCGGCGGTCCGGACGAGTCACCGCACGCGGCGGCGGCGGCCAGAACCATGAGCAAGGCGGCGGCGGCAAAGGTTGAGCGCATGGTTCGCCATTCCACGCGACCGCGCCGACGGCGTCAAGCTACCCAACCGTTCCTGTCTCGTCCGGCGGGTCCCCGCAAGCGCCGGGCGCCGGGCGCCGGGCGCCGAAGCTCGTCTACCGCACCGCCGACCCGAAGGTTCGGGCGAAGAGGGCCTGAACCTCTCGCTGGTCGGGCTTGTCGTCGTTCGTCTCGTACGAGCCCTTGCCCCCCGCCGCCTCGATCGTGATCTTCAGGTAGTTGATCTCCACGTCGCTGTCGCTGCCGCTGTTGCGCGACTTGCGCTCCACCTTGATCGCGCCGACCTGGGAAGGCAGGAGGGCCCAGTTCCCCGGCGTCTCGGCCAAAATCGCCTGGGGCGTCATCGCGGAATACCGCTGGCCCAGTGCGAAGCCGGCCTTGAGCTGCGCACCCCACTGGCCGAAGAAACCACTCCCCGACGCCTTGGCCGCTGCCCGCGCCTGCTCCACGACGTGCTTCATGAGCTCGTCGGTGATTCTGGCCCCCAGAAGTCGCTGGTCTGTGACGACCAGAACCCAGCTCTCCGACTTGAGCAGGCCGGTCTTGATCCTGGCGTCGGGAATCACACCCAGTACCGTCTCAGCCATTTCAGCTTCCTCAAACGAGCGCTTGGGGGCGGCCTTCGGCCGGTCATCGGCCGTCACGATTGTAGGAGTCCGGCCGCCCTTTCGGGTGGTCTTGTGCAATTGAGATATACTACATGTCATGCAGACTATCTCTGACGCACGTACCACCCATTCGGAGGCTGAGGTGGTCTCGACCGACCGCCAGGCCCTCCAACGGGAACTGCTCGAGGAGATGACCGCCTGGTCGCCGCGCGACCGAGATGGCGCCTTCAAGACGTGGCACCGCCACGCCCTGAGCCTCGTCCATCTCAACGTCCTCACGGCCCTGGAAGCCGAAGGGCCGCTCTCGATGCGTCGTCTGGCCGAGGCGATGGACGTCTCGGACGCAAGCGCCACCGGGATCGTGGACCGAATGGAGAAGCGCGGTCTCGTGGAGCGGCGCCACGGCACGGACGACCGCCGCCAGGTCCTGGTCCATCCGACGCCGGCCGGGGCCCAGGTGTTCAGCGACATGGCCGCTCACCGGCGGTCGGCGCTCGCCAAAGTACTCGCCGAGCTAACCGAGGAAGAGCTGGCGGCTCTGCTGGTCGGAATGAGAGCGATCCATGCGGCCAAGGCGCGCGTCCTGGCCGCCTCGCAGGTCGGCTCCGAAGTGACCCAACCGCCGAAACCTGGAGAATGATGAGGCCGCTCACCACTCTTCCGGGCCGCCTTCACGACCCCTTCACAATGCCCAGCCACGCTGACCGGAAAGGTCCTATGGCCCGCCACTGCCGACCACACCGCCGTCATGAGGATCACGCAACGATGAATATGCCGGACGCCCGCCGATGATCCGACTCCTGCTCACTTACCTCCGCCCCTACCGTCGTCCCCTGGCCATCGTGATGGTCCTTGTCACGATCCAGGCCATTGCCAACCTGTATCTGCCGAACCTCAACGCGGACATCATCAACAACGGCGTGGTGAAGGGCGACACCAACTACATCATCCGCATCGGCGGCATCATGCTGCTGATAACGCTCTTGCTAAGCGTGTGCGCGATCATCGCCGTCTATTACGGGTCCAGGACGGCCATGGCCTTCGGGCGCGATGTGCGCAGCGCCATCTTCCGCCGCGTCATGAGCTTCTCCCAGAGAGAGACCAACGTCTTCGGCACACCCTCGTTGATCACCCGCAACACGAACGACGTGCAGCAGGTTCAGATGGTCCTGGTCATGGCCTTCAACGTCATGATCATCGCCCCGATCATGTGCGTCGGCGGTGTGATCATGGCGCTTCGCGAGGACGTGCCTCTTTCTGCTCTGCTGATCGTCGTGGTGCCTCTCGTCATCATCGTCATCGGCATCCTGGCGACTCGCGCGCTGCCCCTCTTCAGGTCCGTGCAGAAGCGCACCGACCGCATCAATCAGGTCATGCGCGAGACGCTCAGTGGTGTACGCGTCATTCGCGCGTTCGTACGGACGCAGCACGAGGAAGTCCGTTTCGATCAGGCGAACCGCGACCTCACGGATACGTCCCTTCGCGTCAATCGCCTCTTCGCGATGATGATCCCATTTCTCTTCGGCGTGATGAATCTCTCCACCGTCGCGATCGTCTGGTTCGGCGCGGAGCGCATCGACGCGGGAATGCCGATCGGCAATCTGTCGGCCTTCCTCCAGTACATGATGCAAATCCTCTTCGCTGTGATGATGGCCGCCCTCATGTTCGTCATGGTTCCGCGGGCGGCGGCCGCCGCAGAACGGATCCAGCAGGTCCTCGATTCGGAGGCCGAATTGTGCGATCCGGACGTGCCGACCGAGCTTCCGGATCCGCATGGCCTGGTCGAATTCGACAACGTCGAGTTCGGCTATCCCGGCGCCGAGGAGCCCGTCCTGTGCGGCATTTCGTTTAGCGCAAGACCGGGGAAGACAACCGCTATCGTCGGCAGCACCGGATCGGGCAAGACCACGCTGGTCAACTTGATCCCGCGCTTCTATGACGTCACGGCCGGCAGCGTCCGGGTCGACGGCGTGGACGTCCGCCAGATGCGCCAGGAAGACCTGTGGCAGCTGATGGGAATGGTTCCGCAGAAGGCGTTCCTCTTCAGCGGGACCGTCGCCAGCAACCTTCGATACGGCGACGAGAAAGCCAGCGACGATGAGCTCTGGAAGGCCCTGGACATCGCTCAAGCCAGGGAATTCGTGTCCGAGATGCCCGGAGAGCTGGAGGCCGAGATCGATCAGGGCGGCACGAACGTCTCGGGCGGGCAGCGCCAGCGGCTGGCCATCGCTCGCGCGGTCGTGAAGAAGCCCAAGGTCTTCATCTTCGACGACAGCTTTTCGGCGCTCGACTTCAAGACCGACCAGCAGCTCCGGGCGGCACTCCGGCATGAGATCGCCGGGGCGACCGTGATCATCGTGGCCCAGCGCGTCGGCACGATCCTCCACGCCGATCAGATCGTCGTGCTGGACGGAGGCAGCGTGGCCGGGATCGGAACGCACGCGGAACTGATGAAGAGTTGCGAAACCTATAAAGAGATCGTGTACTCGCAGCTGACCCAGGAGGAAGTGGCATGAGCGGGCCGGCGAGCGGGGCCACGAGACCGACAGGAGTCGGAGGACCGGGCGGCCGTGGCCGCGGACCGATGGGCGGCGGCATGGGCCCCATGGGTCGCATGGCGATGCCTGTCGAGAAGCCCAAGGACTTCCGAGGGACTTTCCGCCGGCTGGCAGGCGAGTTGCGGCCCGAACGAGCACTGATCCTCTTCGTGGTCCTCGTCGCGTTCCTCAGCACGGCGGGCCAGGTTTTCGGCCCGAAGATCCTCGGCAACGGCATCAACAAGTTGATGGACGGCATCGTCGGCAAGCAGATGGGCCAATTCCTGCCGGCTGGAACGACGCATGCTCAGGCGGTGGAGATCCTGAAGCAGGCTCACAGCCCGCTCGCCGACGTGGTCGCTTCTACCAACGCCGTCCCCGGCGTGGGGATCGACTTCGGCTCACTCATGACGGTCCTTCTCGCCCTCGCGGCCCTGTATCTCATCGCCACCCTCTTGAGCTGGGTGGCCTGGTACACCATGGCCGGCGTCTCGCAGCGGACCGTCTACCGCCTGCGCCGCGACGTCGACCAGAAACTCGCTCGACTGCCGTTGAAGTACTTCGACACACATCCGCGCGGCGACACGCTCAGCCGTGTCACCAACGACATCGACAACATCGCCAATACGCTGCAGCAGAGCCTGACGCAGATCATCACATCGTTCGCCACGATCGTCGGCGTCCTGGCAATGATGTTCTGGATCAGTCCCTTGCTGGCGGCGATATCACTGCTCGTGCTCCCGACCGCCGCAATCCTGACAATGTTCATCGCTCGCCGATCCCAGAAGCAGTTCGCGGAACAATGGAAGCGGACCGGCGTCCTGAACGGACACGTCGAGGAATCTCATACCGGCCACAGCATCGTCAAGGTCTTCGGACATCAAGAAGACGCCATCCGCCGTTTCGACGAAGAGAACCAGCGCGTCTACCAGGCTAGCTTCAAGGCCCAGTTCATCTCCGGGTTGATCATGCCGGTGATGACATTTGTCAGCAACCTCAACTACGTGGCCATCGGGGTCCTCGGCGGCATCCAGGTCGCGACGGGCGGGATGTCCCTCGGCGACGTGCAGGCTTTCATCCAGTACTCTCGCTCGTTCACGATGCCGATCACGCAGATGGCCAGCATCATGAATCTCCTGCAATCGACGATGGCTTCGGCCGAGCGCGTCTTCGAGCTTCTCGACGAGGCAGAAGAGCTGCCCGACACAGAGACGCCGCGCGTCCTCGACCATGCGACCGGCCACGTTACCCTCGAAGGTGTTTCGTTCCGGTATTTGCCCGAGACCCCGCTGATCGACGACCTAAACGTCGACGTGCGATCCGGCGAGGTGCTGGCCATCGTCGGACCGACCGGCGCCGGCAAGACGACCGTCGTCAATCTGCTGATGCGCTTCTACGAGATCGACAAGGGCAGCATCAAGATCGACGGCATCGACATCCGCGACCTTACCCGCGACAACCTCCGCCGAACCTTCGGCATGGTCCTTCAGGACTCCTGGCTGTTCGGCGGGACGATCCGCGAGAACATCGCCTACGGCCGCGAGAACGCGACTGAGGACGAGATCATCGCGGCAGCGAAGGCAGCGCACGTCGACCATTTCGTGCGGACGATGCCGCTCGGCTACGACACCGTCATCGACGACGACGCCTCGAACCTTTCTTCGGGCGAGAAGCAGCTGCTGACCATCGCCCGAGCCTTCCTTGCCGACCCCGAGATCCTGATCCTCGACGAGGCCACGAGCTCGGT
Organism: Chloroflexota bacterium; assembly: GCA_017881885.1. GTDB lineage: Bacteria > Chloroflexota > Limnocylindria > Limnocylindrales > CSP1-4 > Fen-1039. The sequence continues at coordinate 576 of JADGQJ010000107.1, read as the reverse complement.
CGACACCCGAACCGAAATCCTGGTCCAGCAGGCAATGGGCAAGCTGATGAAGGGCCGCACGGCGTTCGTCATCGCCCATCGCCTGTCTACGATCCGGAGCGCCGACGAGATCCTGGTCATGGACCAGGGCAAGATCGTCGAGCAGGGCAGCCACGATGAGCTGATTACTCGGAAGGGCTTCTATTACGACCTCTACAACTCCCAGTTCGAAGAGGCGATCGCGGAAGCGGTCTAGCGTTCAGACCGGCCCGGCCACTGCGGTCGGGCCGGCGCCACGCCGGACACCGATTACTCTCCCGGCATGACCGACACAGCCCGCACCATTCCCGACTCGCGATACGGCGAGCGATTGGCCGCGTGCCGCGAGGCAATCGCTGCACGCGGTTTTGCCGCTCTGCTCGTGGGCGTAGGGCCGGACCTGCGCTATCTGACCGGATTCGTCGGCGAGCCGATGGAACGGATCACTCTCCTCGTGATCCCACGCGAAGGTCCGGTCTCGTTCGTGGTCCCGCGTCTTGAGGCTCAGAAGGCGCTCTCGACGCCGCTGGTACGCGGCGGCAGCGCAGAAGTCATCGC
>JADGQJ010000220.1 GCA_017881885.1 Chloroflexota bacterium | reverse complement strand
GACGAGGGAGCCCATGGCACCCTTGGTGATCAGCTCGCGGAGCTGCGCAGCGGTGGCTTCATCGTGCACCGGCGGGCCCGGCTCCTCCAGGAAGATCTCGATGCCGGGGTCGCCGGGGACGCGCACCGTCAGCCAGCGGAAGGAACCCTGCTTGATGTCCCGGCCCACCTCCAGCCCGAGCTTGTTCACGTAGAAGTCGAGAGCCTCGTCCTGGTTGAGGACCTTGACGGAGGTTACGTTGAGCTTGGTGATCATCGCTTGTGTTCGCCTCTTCGAGTTTCGATGGAGACGACTCTCATGCTAGGGAGCCGCCGCCGCGGCGGCTTCTCCAAAACTGCTCGATCGCGTGGCGGGTCCTGCGGCCCGCGCCACCCCAGCCGCCGCCACCGGCCTCGTGGCCGTCATCTGGAAGCAGTTGGGCGCGACCATCGGCGCATGCCCGGCGCGGTAAACCGACGGCGTCTCGCCGACGATCTGCCGGAACGTCCGGCTGAACGTCCCCAGGCTGTTGAAGCCGACGTCGAGGCAGATGTCGGTGACGCTGCGGTCGGTCTCGCGCAGCAGGAACATCGAGCGCTCCACACGGCGCCGCTGCAGGTAACGGTGCGGCGTCTCGCCGAAGACGGCACGGAAGGTGCGGCTGAAGTGCGCCTCGGAGACGTAGGCCACCGCGGCCACGGCGCGGATGTCGAGCGGCTCGGCGTAGGCGCGGTCCATGGCGTCGCGGGCGCGCAGCAGGCGCCGGTTGAGGTCCTCGACTTGTCGGCTCACGGTGAAACGCTACGCCATCAGGGGCGCGTTCTCAGCCCGGCTCGCGGGGTGTTCCATTACCCGGAGCTCGGGGCGACCGGCTCGGCGACCCTAACCGGCGGTGGGAACCGGGCCCTCGCGCACGCCGATCACGTTGCCGGCGGGGTCCTTGAACCACGCCCCGCGCGCAGGGCCGACCTGGGCAATGAAGTTGACGGTCTTCGGCGTCTCGTATTCCTCGAATGTGACCCCGCGGGAGGTCAGATCGCGGATGACGGCCTCGATATCGTCGACTTCGAAGTGCGCCACAGTCTGGCCTCCGGCGCCAGGTTGCCCGCGCCGGATCGTCAGTTGCGACCCCTTGCCGGCACCGAACCGGAAGCTGAACGGGTTCTCGTCGAGGAGCTTCAGGCCGAGCTGTTCCTGGTAGAACCGTTTCGCCTGGTCGAGGTCCGTTACCACCAGGGTCGTGACTACGAGCGAATCGACAAGCATCTTCGTCACCTCAGTCATGAGCAGTGAAAGGGGGGCACTGCGAGAGCCTCACGCCTCGGGTGCCTACCTGCCGTATCGGCCGAGCATGGGGGTCCCCTAGCTCGGTAGCCAGCAAAGTCCCGAAGGGTGAGCCACTGCCGAGATAGGGCGATCGGCATTTATGCAACACCTGCTCGACAAGCGCGCCCGATCCGAGATGATGGCCCACGCTTCCCGCAGAGCCCCCGCAGGTGAAGGAGAGTCTCCGTGCTCTCGCGTCCCGAGCCGGCCTGTCTGCTGATCGCCGACATCTCCGGCTACACGAGCTACCTGGCCGGTTCCGAGCTCGATCACGCCCAGGACATCCTCGCCGACCTGATGACGACGGTCGTCGGATCGATGCGGCCGGGCTTCCGTCTGGCGAAGCTCGAGGGCGACGCGGCGTTCGCCTACGTGCTGACTGACCGGATCGACGGCTCGCAACTCCTCGACACCGTGGAGCGGACCTACTTCGCGTTTCGGCGGCGCCTCCGCGACATCGCCCAGGCGACGGCGTGCGAGTGCAACGCGTGCGTCCTCATGCCCCGGCTCGATCTCAAGATCGTCGCCCACCACGGCTCCATCATTCGTCACCGGATCGCCGGCCGCGAGGAGCTCGTCGGCTCGGACGTGATCGTCGCCCACCGGATCCTCAAGAATCACGTTGTCGAGCGTCTCAAGACCCCGGCCTACGCGCTCTTCAGCCGCCAGTGCGCCGCCGCGATGGGGATCGATCCTGTGGCGCTCGGAATGACCGAATACAAGGACGACTACGAGGGCATCGGCGAGGTAGTCGGCTGGGTTCACGACCTCGGGGCGGCCTGGACGGCCGAGTTGGAGCGGCGCCGGGTGATCGTCTCCGACCGGGAAGCGGGCTTCGTACTGGAGGCCGTCCAGCCGGCTCCGCGTGACATCGTCTGGTCGTTCATGACCGACCCGGCGATCCGTCCGCTCTGGCAGGCCGGTGTCCAAGCGGTCGACGAGCATTCAATAGCTTCGCGGCGCGGGGTAGGGACGACGAACCACTGCATGCACGGGAAGGAAGTCATGATCGAGGAGATCCTCGACTGGCGTCCGACCGATTACGTGACGCACCGCACCACGCTGCCGGACGGAATGAAGATCGTTTCGAGCTTCACGTACGAGGATGTTCCGGAGGGCACACGGGTCCGGCTGCTGTTCACGTGGGGCAGGAGCCGCCGCGAGCGCGAGGAGTCCCCGGCGGTCAATGAGATGCTGGCGGATCTCATCGGCCGCGGCCTGACGGCGTTGCATCGCTTGCTCTCGGAGGAGATGGCGCGCCGCGCGACTCTGGCGGCCGAAGCCCCGCCCGAGCCCGTCGCTCCCGGATCGATGGACCGCGAGTTTCGCGAGCCGGTGAGGCTCTAGCCGATCGGTCGGCCGACGCCGGGGCGGCTGATCGACCGACGCCCGCGGCGGCTGACAAATTGGGTCCGCAGGCCCTGTGACCGTCCTTGTTCCGGGAGCCGGGACGATCCTCGTCTGCCACCGAGGGGATGATCCCCGC
>JADGQJ010000106.1 GCA_017881885.1 Chloroflexota bacterium | reverse complement strand
AGCCAGCGAGCCTCATTGCCTCGAACGTATCTGACCACCATGTACATGCTCAGAAGGAAGAGAGTGGTCTCCGGGCCGTCCAGCAGAGCCTGGCGAGTGACGATGACGTGATACGGCATGAGTGCGAGGATGGCGGCCGCGATGAGCCCGGCCCGACGGCCGTAGAGCAGGGCGCCGGTGGCGTACGCGAGGGCAATCGCCGCCAGGCCGAAGCCGACGGTGATGAGTCTCGGGGCGACGTCGTCGACGCCGAAGAATCGGAATGAGATCGAGTACAGGAATTGGGTCAGCAGGGGGTGGGCGCGGAATATCGCGAAGAGGTTGCTGTACACGGGGTCCGCGGCCAGAGAGGCGCCCTGGCCGGCGTACACCGCTTCGTCGTTGTTGAACCCGACCGAGGCGATCGCCCAAATCCGGACGAACGCCCCGGCGAGAATGATTGCGGCAAGCCCGAGCCAGAGCCGTGCATCTACTCGGAGCTTTGCCACGGCTCGCTCCCGGACGCCGGAAAAGCTGGGGACCATTCCACCCAGCCCGAAGCCGCCGTACGGGTTGATGACCAGGGCGTCTGCGCCGACCGTAGCGCTGACACCGGCTCCGACGCTCGGAGGCGCCGATTGTCGAGACTTCCTGCCCGAGCGCGGCGCGCTTGCGCCGCTGCTCGAGTCAGGCTGACGCCGTCCGTAAGACTTAGGGCGGGCGGCGTCAACTGGAAAAGGGCTGGTACCCGCCGTGACATTTGACCGCGCTTCCGCCGTCTGCGGCGCATACGGCGGACCGTATGCGCGCACGGGAGCGGTTTCGAAATTGCCGGTCATTGCGACCATTTCGGGAATTTCAATCGGCAGACCGCGGGGGGCGTGCCGATCCGTCTCGATCGGGATGCCGACCGGTTCTCGGTCGTGCGTCTCGATCGGGATGCCGACCAACTCGGGCGAGTCGTCGCCCAGGATCAGGCGCGGGAGAAGCTCGCCCCATTCATGGCCGCGCACGCGCAGCCGCGTCACGGGCACGTTGGCGAGAGCCTGGGTCAGCAGTTCTCGCTCGCGGGCTCGCAGTTGCGGGTAGTCGGCGCCGCCGATGACGAAGTTCGGAGCAAGAGTGGAGAACGGCGGGAAGCCGTACGCGTCGTCGGTGTTTTCGATGAGCTGGTCGATCGCCGCTTCGAGCGGAACGCTCTCCTGGATCGGCTCGCCGCGCTCCATGAGGAAGACATTGGCGATCGGGGTCTCAGTCGCGATCTGAGCGGGCATGAGCGCGGTGATGTGGTACTTGGGCGGCGGGACCATGATCTGGAGGACGCTGTTGATCGACATGATCGGCACGTTGAGGCTGCCCAGGCCCTTGCCGACGGTGCGCCCGCTCTTGGAGTGGACGCGGCTCTGCACTTGCAGCTGCATGCGCTTGCGCGGGCTGAGAGTGCTGGCATCCACCGCCCGGGTCATGGTGTGGTACGAGAGCGTCATCGGCTTGGGGAAGGTCAGCACCTTGCCGGCCGGGTCGATGATCGCCATGTCGTCCGAGATGAAGCGCCAGTGGCGTTCGCGGACGAGATTGATGACGGTGCTCGTCTTGCCCGTATCGGTCTGGGCCGAGAGAAGCGTTGCCTTGCCTCCGACTTCGAGGCCGGCGGAGTGGAGCAGGACGTACCCCTTCGACACGAGAACGAAGCGCAGCAGCGCCTCGATGACGTTGGTGTAGAGGACGTGGCGCGAGAGCGAGAGGAGCTGCGAGGCCTCGACTTCGATAGGAGTTCCCATGGTCACGTTGAAGTCGGCGCCGAAGATGCCGAGGTGCTCGCGGTAGGTCACCCTCTCGCCGTCGCGGCGCAGGCGCACTCGTGTCTTCGGCAGGAGGCCGACCCGGCGGGTCGTGATCCTGATGTCGGGCGACGTCACCAGAGCCGTTCGGAAGTAGGCCAGCTCGGGCAGTTCGGAGTCTGAGTCCAGACGCAGCAACCCGCCGATGTCGTATCGGAACTCGGGCGCGCGTGCGCCCGACGCGTCGACGGCGTCGAATTCGCCGGCGGCCTTCTTGCGCCAGACCAGGCCGTCGGAGATGCCGAAGCGAAGCACGAAGAGCCCTCCGAGCGCGATCAGGTTTGCCGTGGCTGGGCCGAAATGCGCGTAGTGCGCCAGGGCCCAGAGCATCGGAATGCGCAGCAGCAGGAACGCATTGTTCATGCCGGCGTAGGCCAGGTAGCGGGCGAGAACGTGCCCGTGGAACCGGCGCCCTGAGAACGCCCAGAGCTCATTGCCCAGGAAGTTCCAGGTCGTCGATGCTTCCGTCGACACGATTGCGGCGATCACGAACCAGATCGCCAGCCGGTGGACCATGCCGACGTAGACCAGCTCGTTCACGGCGATGCCGCTGAGTCCTACGATGAGGAATTTGGCGAGGGCGGCGAGCCGGGGCGGTGTCAACGCACCGACCTTGCTGAGCGTTTGAGCCTTCATATCTAGCTAACCCCGTTGTTCTTGGCCTTACGGCACCTGGGACGCGATGATTGAAAATGAGAACGGATACCGCATGGCATAGCCGGTGCCATGGATTGGGGCGGCGCAGCGCCGCCGGGGGAAGGGCCCGTGGGTCGGGCAGACCCGCGAGCCGCGTGGGCTTGGGGGGGTTTGGGTCAGAGGCGGCCCGGCTTCGTGGCCGGCACCTGGCCTCGAGCGGCCGCCCAACGGAGCGCCACCACGACCTTGAACGCTTCAAGAACGATGGCTTTGCTCATCTTGGAGCTGCCTTCCCGGCGCTCCTCGAAAGTGATCGGGACCTCGACGATCCGAGCGCCGAGGCGGTGAGCCCGATATGTCATCTCAATTTGGAAGGCGTACCCGCCGGCGTGGACGGCGTCCAGGTCGATGCCTTGGAGGACCGAGATGCGCATCGCCTTGAAGCCGCCGGTCAGGTCGCGATAGGGCAATCGGAGGACCGTCCGCGCGAAGATCCCGCCGCCCTTGCTGATGAAACGGCGGATCGGGCTCCACTTCGGAATGACTCCGCCCGGCACGTAGCGACTGCCGAGGACCATGTCGGCACGTCCGGCCAGGATAGGTTCGAGCAGGTCCGGCAGGTAGCGCACGGGATGGCTGAAGTCGGCGTCCATCTGGACGACAACTCCAGCGCCGCGAGCCGAAACGTTGCAGAAGCCGTCGACGTAGGCACGTCCAAGCCCCTGCTTGGCCTCCCTGTGCAATACGGCCACGTTCGGCCGCTCGGCCGCCAGCTGGTCGGCGATTGCGCCGGTCCCATCGGGCGAGTTGTCGTCGACTATAAGGACACTAGCGTCCGGTTCCGTGGCGAGGATCGCCTCAGTGATCGGCCGCAGGTTGTCCTTCTCGTTGTATGTCGGCAGCACGAACCAGACGCGGTGCATCGCCGAAGACATGCGATCTCTCCTCCCTTGTAAACGGGTCTAAGATCGGGCACTGTACCGCCCATCGGGGTGGCTGACGAAGTACTGTTCCCGGTTTGCAACGCCGGGGATGCAACCGTTGCGGCAGGCGCAAATGCCCGCGGTCTTACCCACCTACCCGGGTGGCTTTCCGTACCCCAGTTTCGGGTAGGTATGACCCTCTCTGGCAGTAGGGTCCTGGTGAGTGGGCTGAGATTGCATCGGCGTTGCAGCGACGTCACATTGCCCACCCGTTCGGACCGGCCCTTTCGATCATCCGCGGCCGTCCGATCCAGGTACCGATTCCCCGGTCCCAACCCGGCCTTATAGGCCATGGCCCTGAGCCCTCTCCGCCGCTACGCTTCGTGTCTCCCTTCTTCGTGACGCCGTCGACGTCCGGTTTACGCGGCCCGCTTCCGTCCCCGATTGGAGTGTTGCGATGTTCCGTCTCCCGAACGTCGGACCCTGGACCCGCCCGTTGCTTCGAGTCGGCCGTCCGCTCGCGGTACTGACTGTGGCCGCGTTGATCGTGTCTTCGGTTTCGTTGCTCACTGCCGCGACTTCCCTTTCGCTCAGGCCCGTCGCCGACACGTGGGTGAACCCTCTAAGCGCCACCGCCAATTACGGCACCGGCACGACCCTCCGAATCGACGGCTCGCCGAAATGGAATGCCTACCTCCGGTTCGACCTGGGCGGGCCTGCCGGAACTCTGACCAGCGCCGTGCTGAAGCTCTATCCCAACAGCTCGAGCCGGGCCGGCCTGTCCGTGCATCGAGTCGCCAGCACGACGTGGAACGAAGGCGCGACGACCGCCGCCAAGGCACCGGCGATGGGAACTGCCGCCGTGGCGTCCGGCCCGCTGACCGCCGGCAAGACGGTCAGCATCGACGTAACCCGCCTGGTCACGGGCAACGGCCTCCTCAGCCTGGGCCTGACCGACAACGACGCGACCGCAATCAGCCTGGCCAGCCGCGAGTCGGCGCATTCGCCCGTTCTGGTCGTGACGGCTGTCTACGCGACCCCGACGCCGGTGCCGACCGCGGCCCCGACCCCCGCGCCCACCACTGAGCCGCCCGCGAGTCCGGCCGCCGAGCCCACCGCCAATCCGACCGCTGCCGCGTCGCCGTCACCGGCCCCGACGCCCGCGCCGAGTTCTACCCCCAAGTCACCCCCGACCTCGGCCGACCCCGTTCGAGCCGCCTTCTTCTATCCGTGGTTCCCGGAGGCCTGGGATCAGTCTGGAATCGATCCGTTCACCCACTACCATCCGACGGCCGGCTTCTACAACGGCGCCAGTTCCACGGTCGTGGCCGGCCAGATAGAGGCAATGCAATACGGCAAGATCAGCGTCGGCATCGCGTCCTGGTGGGGCCAGGGCAGCCAGACCGACGCCAAGATGCCGCTGCTGCTTTCCACCGCGGCCGGCACCGGCTTCAGCTGGTCGATCTACTACGAGGCCGAAGGCTCGAGCGATCCGAGCGTCTCGCAGATCTCATCCGATCTGGCCTACATCAACGCCCACTACGGCTCCAACCCGTCCTTCTACCGGATCAACGGCCGGCCAGTGATCTTCGTGTACGCGCAGCCGTCCGACGGTTGCGCAATGGCGAGCCGGTGGGCACAGGCGAATGCGTCGCACGCCGACTACGTCGTGCTCAAGGTGTTCCCGGGGTTCACCGGTTGCGCCGGCCAGCCCGACCAGTGGCACCAGTACTCGCCGGCCGTGGCGGTCGACCACCAGGCAGGCCGCAGCTTCACCATCAGTCCCGGCTTCTGGCTGGCCACCAGTTCCGTGCGGCTGGCGCGAGACCTCGCCCGCTGGCAGCAGGATGTCCGGGACATGGTCGCCTCCCGCGAACCGTGGCAGCTTGTGACGACCTTCAACGAATGGGGCGAAGGAACTGCAGTTGAGGGCGCGACGGAATGGCAGAGCGGCTCCGGCTACGGGGCCTATCTCGACGCGCTCCACAACAACTGAGCGATCGCCCTTACTTGAAGAACTCGGCCATGTCGTTGGCGGAGCACGACTGGGCCAGGCAGGGCAGGCCCCACGAGTTCTCGATCGTGCGTAGCAGCGAGTAGTGGTCGTGGCGCGTCGCCGACGTGAAGCCGGTCTTGCCGAGCGGACTGATCACTACTGTGACCACTTGCCCGCCGCCGCCCGAATCGGATTTGCCTTCATCCGTGGTGATGAAAAGGACGCTGTCCGCGAATGCCGGGCTGGAAGTGATGCGGGGCACGAAGGTGCTGAGGAACGCGTCTCCGGTCGCGATCGGGCAGCTGTGCATGTCGTTGCACTGATTTGGCGCGATCAACTCGAAGTCGGCCGCCGCGGGATCGAAGGCGGCGAAGTTCGAGATCCGGGCGCAGCGCGACGGGTTCGAGCTTATGGCGGTGAAGCTGATGGCCGGGTTGTGCTTGCGGGCATATGAGCCGGCCGCGCCGATCCCTTCGCCGGCGCCGCCTTTGGTCGCCCCTGCGAAACAGCCGCCCGGGTAGTCCTGGGCGAATACGCTCCAGGTCTTGTGGGCCGCGTCCAGCTGATCGGCCAGGTTCGTGCCGGTCAGGTCGTGGTTGCCGTCGTCGGTTACGCCTTGAGTGGAGCCGGAGAAGAGCGCCAGGTAGTTCGGCTGCGAAGGATGGGCGACGCCGTAGTAGTTGGAGGCGACGCCGTAATTGGCGACGAGCCCGTTGAGGTACGGCGCGTCGGCGCTGCCGACCAGCGAGGCGTACTCCTCGTTCTCGAGGACGAGCACATAGATATGCGCGAAGTGTGGAAGCCCGGTCCCGGCACGCTGACCGGTGGCAGACACTGGAGGGGCGGAACTCGACGCGGAGGCCGGAGTCTGCGGCGCGTCGGCGCTGTTCGAACACGCGGCGACCAGCGCCGACGCGAGAGCGACGGCGAGGATCGACCGGGCGCTGGTGGTCAAGCTGAGCCCTCCGATGGGTAGTTAAGCTACTGCCGGTTTGGTGGCCGATCGGGTAGCACAGATCCGGATAGCTTGCGCCGAGACATGGGGCGACCTACCCGTTTCGTGAAAACAGCCCACGGCGCGGATCGGGTAGCCCACCAGGCAGGACGTATAGCTAATTCGTACTACGTCGCTCCAGTATTCGAGACCACAACTCTCCGCCACCTGAATGGCTAGCAGGCGGCGATTGTTGTCGATCCGAGAGAGAGGGAAATGCCGCTCGTCGGCCTCGCGCCCCGCCCGAACGACCACCCCAAGACGTCGACCGGCCGGAGAACGAGATTTCGGCACGGGCGCCACATCCGTCTTCTCTTCGTTGCCGCTCTTGCGCTGGCGTGGCTCGTGATCGCACCACCCGGAGCGCCCCAGGCGTCCGCGGCCGGAGACCCCGTCATAGCTGCCGCCGGAGACATCGCCTGCGATCCCGCCGATGCTCACTTCAACGGCGGCAACGGCACCCTCAACGTATGCCAGCAGAAGGTGACCTCGAACCAGCTCGTGGCCGGCAACTTCGCCGCCGTGCTGTCCCTCGGCGACAACCAGTACTACTGCGGCAGCCTGGCCGCGTTCCAGCAGTCGTACGACCTCAGTTGGGGCCGCGTCAAGGCGATCACGCATCCGGTCGTCGGCAATCACGAGTATCTGACTCACGGTGGATCCGGTCCCTCGACGGGCTGCGATACCACGAACACCAATGGCGCCGGCTACTTCTCCTACTTCGGATCAGCCGCAGGGAGCCAGGGCCAGGGCTACTACAGCTTCAATGTCGGGGCGTGGCACCTGATCGCGCTGAACAGCAACTGCGGCAGCGCCGGCGGTTGCGGTGCTACTTCTGTCCAGGGCAAATGGCTCGCGGCGGATCTGGCGGCCCACCGCAACCAATGCGTCCTCGCCTACTGGCACATCCCGCTGTTCAGCTCGGGCGGGCGCGCGAACGCCAACACTCTCAGCTTCTGGCAGCAGCTATATGCGGCCCACGCCGACCTCGTGCTCGACGGCCACGACCACATCTACGAGCGTTTCGCTCCGCAGACCCCGGCCGGGGTGGCCGATCCGGTAAACGGCATTCCTGAGATCACGGTGGGAACGGGCGGCGCCGACCACACTTCGATCGTCTCTGTGGCCGGAAACAGTGTCGTCCGGGATACTACGACCTTCGGCATTCTGAAGGTAACGCTGCACCAGGCCAGCTACGACTGGTCCTACGTGCCCGCGTACGGAGGCTCCTTCACGGACAGCGGCTCCGCCAATTGCCACACCGCTTCGGCGGTGCCGACTGCGTCGCCTGCCGCCACAGCCGTGGCCACGGCCACTCCGCTCACGTCCGGGTCGCCCGCGCCGACCGCGAGTCCGAATGTCGGCGGGACGTCCACCTTCGTCCCGGTCGCCGACAGCTACGTCGACGCCTCCGCCCCAACGACCAACCACGGCACTTCGCTGACGGTTCGAGTGGACGCGTCACCGGTGATCCGATCGTTGCTTCGTTTCAACGTGACGGGTCTGAGCGGACCCGTGATCGGAGCGACGCTGCGGATCTTCCCGACCAGCTCCCAATCCACCGGCTACTCGACCTTCGCGGTGGCCGACAACACGTGGGGTGAAACCAGCGTCACCGATGCCAATGCGCCACCGTTCGGCGGGCCGCTGGGCAACTCCGGCGCGGCCACCGCGAACACGTGGACCAGCGTGAACGTCACGTCGGCGGTCACGGGCAACGGCCTGGTCAGCTTCGGCCTGACGACAACCAACAGCACGGCGCTGTCCTTGTCTTCGCGGGAGGGCACCAACCCGCCGCAGCTGGTGATCACATACGCGGCGCCGGCGACCCCGGTCCCGACGATAGCGCCTACGCCGACGGCTGCCCCGACGGTCGCTCCGACCGCAGCTCCGACCGACACGCCGGTTCCGACGGCAGCCCCGACCGACACGCCTGTGCCGACCGCAGTTCCGACTGACACCCCCGCTCCGACGGATACGCCTGTGCCGACGGCCGCTCCGACGGACACGCCTCTACCGACGGATACGCCTGTGCCGACGGCCGCTCCGACGGACACGCCTCTACCGACAGATACGCCTGTGCCGACCGCTGCTCCGACAGACACGCCTGTGCCGACGGCCGCTCCCACGGCTCCGCCTACGGCCACGCCGGCTCCGACGGCGCCGCCCACCGCAACCCCGGCTCCCACGCCCACGCCCGCGCCGGCGACGACGCAGTTCGCACCGGTCGCCGACAGCTACGTCGACGCCTCGGCTCCGACCGTCAACCACGGCAGCGAGACCCAGATCCGGGTCGACGGCTCACC
>JADGQJ010000105.1 GCA_017881885.1 Chloroflexota bacterium | reverse complement strand
CCCGGGGCGCGTGGCGCCCGCGAACGACCCGTCGAACTGTTCTCCTCGACTCCGGAGCTGACGTCGACGCCGATTGCGGGAACCTCGATGACGGCTGCCGCCACGTTCGACGGCTCCAGGCCTCCGGCCAGGATGACCGGCAGCTCGCGAGCCACGGCGGCGGCCAAGCCGCGATCGATCAAACGGCCGGTGCCACCGGCGAATTCGCCGCCGGCGGTGTCGAGGATGATCCGCTCGGCGCCGGCGCCGATGTACGCCCGGCCTGCCGCAATTGCTTCCGCGGCCGCCGAAGCGGCGTCTGGGGCCCGGTCCGGCAGGTGCAATACCTTCCATACCGGCCGGCCGACGGCGGTGATCGCCGAGACTGTTTCGTTGCCGGAGAGCTGGACCGCGTCCGGGTCGATGGCCGCGATGGCGGCCCTGATCTCCGCCTGGGAGGCATCGGCGGTCACGACCACGATCCGGGGCCTCTCGCCGGCCGGGGAAGCGCCGCGCACCAGCGTGGCCAGCCACGAGGCTTCGGTCAGGGTCAGGCAGCGGGGCGTGCCGGGCACGATGTTGAGGCCGACGGCATCGGCGCCCGAACGGACGGCCGAGAGCACGCCCTCGGAGTCCGTGACACCGCAAATCTTGACCAGCGGCAGCCTCGCCTCCGCCGCCACGTCGTGTGGCACGGAACCCGCCGTCACGAAGGCACGGGCCGCCGCGGCCGGATCGGCCGAGCGCATAAGCGCTTCCCCGATGAGGGCAGCGTCAAGCCCGACCGCCCGCCAGCCGACCAGCATCCGGGGCTCGGTCACGCCCGATTCGCCGACCACCAGCCGGTCGTTCGGCACGAGCGTTCGCAGTCTCAGGCATTGCTCGGGATCGACTGTGAGGGTGCGGAGGTTGCGGTTGTTCAGGCCGATGAGGCGGGCCTCCGTGGCGAGGGCCGCGTCCAGTTCGCGCTCGTCGTGGGCCTCGACCAGCGGCTCCAGGCCGAGCTCCCGCGCCAGACGGGCGAACCGGGCCAGCTTGGCGGCCGGGAGGATGCACGCCAGGAGCAGCACGAGGTCGGCACCGGCGGCCCGAAGGAAGGGTATCTGGCGCTCATCGACGACGAACTCTTTGGCGAGAATCGGAAGCGTCACGGCCCGGCGAACCGCCGTCAGGTCCGCTACCGAACCGCCGAACCAGTGCGGCTCGCACAGAACGGAGATCGCGCTCGCGCCGCCGGCCTCGTAGGCGCGGGCGAGTGCGACGGCGAAGTCAACCGAGGCGGTTGACGCGGCGTCCGCGGCTATCGCGCCGGCCGAGGGCGAGCGGCGTTTCACCTCGGCGATGAGATGCAGGCCGGGCGCAGCCAGACGCTCCGCGACCGGTCGCACGGCGCCGCCGGGAAGGGCGGCGTACGCGGCCGCCTCGTCGGCGAGTGAGCGGTAGGACCGCCCGCCGAGCTCGGCACGGACGTCGGAGAGGCGCCGGGCGGCGATTTCGGCAACGACTCCGGCGCGGCCGGACCTTGCGGAGCGCGTGGCGTTGCCGGCCGCAGTGACGCCGGCCGGAGCGGCGGCGGCCGGAGTGGCGCCGGCCGAAGCTGCGCCGGCCGATTTGCCGCCGCGGGGCGGTCTCGCGGCGATCGTCATGCCCGCGTCGCCTCCAGACCCTGAGCGGCGGCCGCGGCCTCCATGGCAGCCCTGGCCGCGTCGTTGGCGGACTTTGCGGCGCGCAACCGCGCCAGCAGCCGAGCGGCCGCGCCGCCGTCTATCGCCTCGGCGGCCATCGCGATCCCGTCTCGCAGGCTCGCGGCCCGGCCCGCCGCCATGAAGGCGGCAGAGGCGTTGAGCAGGACCACGTCGCGGCCGGGTCCGCTCGCCCCGCCGAAGATGGACACGATGGCCGCAGCGTTCTCCGCGGGCAATCCGCCCACGAGCGCCGAAATCGGTGCCGGAGTGAGTCCCAGCTCCGCGGCCACGACCTCGTGGCGCGTGACGCCGGCGGGGGTGACGTCGTAGAGGACGCCCGTTCCGTCGAGCGGCAGCTCGTCGAGGCCGGCGCCGTGGACGACGAGGGCCCGCTCGGTGCCGAGCAGCCGCAGCACTTCGGCGACGCGCGGCGCGGCGGCAGGATCGCCAACCCCCACCACCTGCCGCCGCGCTCCGGCGGGGTTCGTGAGGGGGCCGAGCAGGTTGAACGCCGTCCGCACGCCGATCTCGCGACGCGTGGGACCGGCGTGCTTCATGGCCGGGTGGAAGCCCGGGGCGAAGAGGAACGCAAAACCGTCCACGCGCAAAGCCTCGGCCGCTTCCTCGGCTCCTAGATCCGTCCGCACTCCGAGCGCTTCCAGCACGTCGGCCGAGCCCGACTTCGAGGTGATCGCCCGGTTGCCGTGCTTGGCGACCGGAACCCCGGCCGAGGCCACGACCAGCGCCGCGGCCGTCGAGATGTTGAAGGTGTTGCTGCCGTCGCCGCCCGTGCCGCAGGTGTCGATCGCGCCATCCGGAGCGGCCACGCGCAGCACCCGCTCGCGCATTGCGGCCGCGAAGCCGGCCAGCTCCTCGACCGTCTCGCCGCGCATCCGCAGGGCGACGAGCAGCGCCGCCAGCTGTGCCGGCGTCGCCTCGCCGTCCATGACCGATCCCATGGCCGCCCGGGCTTCGTCCATCGAGAGGCGTCCGCCCTCGACGACGGCGGCGAGGGCCGCCCTCACAACGTCGCTCATCGAACGATCTCCGCGCGGGCCGCGCCCGCCGCAGCCGGCGTTCTCGGCTCGATCGTGCGATCGGGCTCGATCGGGCGATCTGGCAGGCTCGGCACCGCCGCCGCGCCCGGTTCGCTGGCGAACCCGGCCAGGGCAAAGGAACCACTGGCCCGATCCAGGATCGAGGCCTCGCCCTCGCCAGCCAACCGCAGGAAGTTGGCCAGGAGGTGCGGTCCCTCAGGCGTCAGAACCGACTCGGGGTGAAACTGCACGCCCTCGATGGGGGCGTTGAGGTGGCGAATGCCCATGACCACGTAGTCGTCGTCGGTCCGGGCCGTGACGATCACGTCGGACGGGAGAGTCTCCGGAGCCACGCTCAGCGAGTGATAGCGCGCGGCCATGAACGGGGTAGGCATCCCGGCGAGCAGCCCCTTGCCGTCGTGGCGGACGCTCGACGCCTCACCGTGGACGAGGGTCGGGGCACGGCGGATCGTCGCCCCGAGGGCGGCGCCCATGGCCTGCATCCCGAGGCACACGCCCAGAAGCGGGATTTTGCGCTCGACGGCCACTCGAATGGCGTCCATCGAGACGCCGGCGGAGTCGGGGTCGCCCGGACCGGGCGAGACGACGATGCCGCGCAGGCCGGCTGCCGGATCGTCGGCCAGGGCCTCCAGGCCGGCGCGGTCGATGGCGTCGTTGCGCAGCACGCGGACGTTGGCGCCGGCAGCCTCGAGAGCCTGGACGAGGTTGTAGGTAAACGAGTCGTAGTTGTCGATCATGAGGATCATCGGGAAGTCTCCTGCCGCGCCGCCGCGGTACTTGCGCCCGCCGGGGTGGCGGCCCTAGCAGCGCCCGCCGGGGCTGCTGCCACCGGGGCCAGGGCCGCCGGATCTGCGCCACGGGACGTTGTCGTGCCACTCCCCGCCGCGCTTCCGGCCGCGCTCGCCGCCGCTTGCGTTGCCTCGGCCACCGCCATTTCCAGGGCTCGTCTAATCGCCCCGGCCTTATGCTCTGTCTCTTCGAACTCGGTCTCCGGCACCGATTTGGCGACGATCCCGGCGCCGACGTGGAGGTGGATCAGGTCGTCCTTGAGGATCGCGGAGCGGATCGTGATGGCCGTGTCGAGGTTACCGTCGTAGCCGAGATAGCCGACGGCGCCGCCGTACAGCCCGCGCCGCTCCTTCTCCGCTTCGGCGATGAGCTGCATCGCCCGGACCTTCGGCGCGCCCGAGAGCGTCCCGGCCGGGAAGATGCTGCGCAGCGCGTCGAGCGCGTCGCAGCCGGGCCGAAGTCTGGCCTCCACGTGGCTTACGAGATGGAGGACGTGGCTGTAGCGCTCGACTTCCATGTACTTGGTCACGGCCACGCTGCCGGGTGCGGCGACGCGGCCGAGATCGTTGCGGCCCAGGTCGACGAGCATCACGTGTTCTGCCCGCTCCTTGGGATCGCGCTCCAGGTTGTAGGCGAGCTGCGCGTCCTCGGCCGGGGTCGCGCCCCGCGGCCGCGTGCCCGCGATCGGGTGCGTGGTCATCCGGTCCCCCTCGACGCGGACGAGCAACTCCGGGCTCGCCCCGACGACGGAGAACTCCGGCATCCGGACGAAGAAGAGGTACGGGCTCGGGTTGATGCGGCGCAGTGACCGATACAGGGCCACGGCGTCGAGCGGCTCGCCGGCGATGACCGGCCTCTCGAAGGTCTGGCGTCGAGCGACCACGATCTGGATCGCCTCGCCGGCGGCAATGGCTTCCTTGGCCGATCGAACGGCCGCCTCGTACTCGCCTCGCCCCATGCTGACTTCGACCTGGCGCACGCCGAAGGCGCCACTCCCCGTCGCGCCGCCGGGGGCTGCGCCGCCCTGGTCGGAGCCGGCACCGTCGCCGGGCTGGGCAGAAGCCGTCCGTTCGACTTCAGTCGTTCGCCTGGTCAGGTTTGCGAGTTCGATCTCGGTCGGGCGACCAGTTCGCTCCAGGGCATCGAAAATGGCTCGCTCGGCGATCGCGTAGCGGCCCTCGAGGTCCGGGGCGTCGGTATGGAGCGCGGCAACGGCCGAGAGCGTGTGGGTCAGGTGGTCGAAGACCAGGACGAGGTCGGTCTCCTGGAAAGCGGCCATCGGGACGCCGATCGGGTCGCGAGCCGGCAGCGGCACGGTAGGCTCGAAGGTGGAAACGGCGTCGTACGCGAGCGCGCCGACGGCCCCGCCCGGGAACCGTGGGATCTCCTCGCCGGGCAGGATCCGCCTCTTCGGCATGAAATGTCGCAGCGCCGTCAGCGGATCGGGCGCCGCGATCGTCTCGGTCGGAAGGTCCGGGTAGAACTCCGTCACGCCGACCGGCCGGGATTGAATCGTGGCCTTGCCGTCGCGCACCGTCAGAAGCCGCCGCGGGCCCACGCCCATGAAGGAGTACCGGCCCAGCCGCTCGCCGCCCTCGACGGACTCGAGCAGGAAAGCCGGACCTCCGTCGTCGAAGCGCATGAATGCGCCGATCGGAGTTTCGAGGTCCGCGTTCCGGGTGGCCGTCAACAGAATCGTGTCGGCCGAGCCGGACAACCGCCGGACCTCGCGAAGACTGAGCGGATCGGTTAGTGCCATCGGTATCGCCTTTCGATCTTGTAGTGCGCCGCGCCTGCCGACCCATCGCCCGGACCGGCGGGGAATCAAAACGACCTCTCGTCAAGGGACGAAAGGTCGATCCTTCCGCGGTGCCACCCACATTCGGCGAAGCCGCACTCTTGGCCGACGGGACGGGCTTTCGCGTAGTTGCCGGGCGCGACTCCTGCCGATCGGTGCTGCCCTTTATCGCTGGCGCTCTGCGCCGGAGCCTACTGGCGAGCCCTGGAAGCTCGCGGTTTGGTCCGGAGGCTCACGGGGCCATTCGCTCCTGTCGCCGCCCCAGCTTCCACCAACCGCTGGGTCTCTCTGCCGGCACCACGAGGTACTCGTCCCGATCATCGCCCGTATTCCCGATGTGGCGCGGAGTCTACGGGCAGACCCGCGTCGATGTCAAACGTGGCGCCGCGGGTCCCGGAAGCCGCGCGCCTCGATTGCGCGTTGGGGGCCGGCGGCCACGTCGTGGCTCAGCCGGCGGCGTCGGGCCGCCGACCATTTCGGCCATCTGCTAACCCCGGTAGCACGTGTCCGAGTGACGCGGGCCAAACGCCTCAACTTGGCGGACGCGGCGACCTTGGGACCTTCGGGCCACGCTCGTCGAGCCACCTGAAGACCCTCGACCAAGTCCGAGCGACGCTCCGGGCCCCCCGGTGTCGGCCGCGTGCTACCCCCATTAGCAAATGGGCAAGTCCGCGGCACCGAGAGGCGGCACTTCGACGAGGAGCGGCATTTTCGGCCACTGGCGGTGTCTCAGTGGGTGTGGCGCCTGCGGCGAAGCGTGGCGCCTCGGCGAAGCGTGGCGCCTCGGCGAAGCGTGGCGCCTCGGCGAAGCGTGGCGCCTGCGGCGAAGACCGAGTCGACTCGCGCCCAGACTCCCCCACCCGCCCTCGCCGCCCTCGCGCCTCAGCTGAAGTCGACGCCGGACTGCAGGATGATGTTGGAGTAGGGCGTGTGCTCGCCGGTCCGGATCACGGCCTTGGCGTCGCGGGTCAGGCGCTTGAACTCGACGTGGCTGACGAAGTCGATCGGGATTGCGCCGGCCAGCTCTCGTATCTGCGCGAGCAGCTCGGGGCTGGCCTTCTTGATCTCGGTGGCGAGGATGATCTTCTCGACCACGATCTCGGCCATCACCGGCTTGAGCACGTCGAGAAATCGCGGCAGACCGCGCACAACCGTGAGATCGATGCGCTCGACTCCGAGCGGTATCGGCAGCCCCGCGTCGCAGATTACGAGATGGTCGGTGTGGCCGAGTGAGCCGGTGGCCTTGAGGATCTCCTGGTTCAGGATGCCGTTCTTGCGCATGTGGTGGGTCTCCTGGGGCGAAAAGGTGGGGCGGCGATGGGCGGTTGACGGGGCGGCGAGGAGCCTGCGTCAAGCCAGCCCGAAAGCTTGAGCGAGGGCGTCGTACATGACCTTGACCGGCGCATCCCGGCCGGTCCAGAGCTTGAAGCCGATGGCGCCCTGGTAGACGAGCATCCCCAGACCGCCCAGAGTCTGCGCGCCGCGCTGCCCGGCTTCCTCAAGGAACGGCGTCATCGGCGTGTGGATCACGTCGCACACGACCATGCCGGGCGTGATCGAGTCGTACTCGATCTCGGGCTTCTCATCCACCCTGGGAAAGAGCCCGATGGAGGTGGCGTTGACCAGGATGTCGGTGCCGGCCGGGATCGCATATGAGCCGGGCCAGGGAGCCAGTTCGGCTTTCGCGGGGGTCTTCGAGTTGAGGAGCTCCACCAGGTCCAACCCGCGCCCGGGCGAGCGATTGACGACGGTGATTCGACCGGCGCCGGCGAGGGCGAGCTCCACGGTGATTGCGCGTGCCGCGCCGCCGGCCCCGAGCACGACCACACTCTTGCCCTTCGGATCCACTTTCGCGTCCTTGGTGAGGGCAGTCATGAAGCCCTTCCCGTCGGTGTTCTCGCCGACCAGGCGGTCCCCCACTCTCACGACCGTATTCACTGCACCCATCAGAGCGGCCGCCGGCTTGACCTCGTCCAGATACGGCAGGACCGCGACTTTGTGTGGGATGGTGAGGTTGATGCCGCGCATGTTGAAGGCGCGCACGCCCTTCATCGCGGCCTCGAGATCCTGGGGCAGGACCTCGATCGTGAGGTAGCGCCAGTTGAGGCCCAATTCGGCGTAGGCGGCCTCGTGCATCACGACGGTCGGGTTCTCGGAGACCGGATGCCCGAAGACGCCGACCAGCTCGGCCTTGTAGTTGGGTGCGTCCGCCATGGCTGTCTCCTTCGCCCAGGTCCCGGGCCACGGCGCCTGCGCCCGCGGCCGCGTCGCTCTACCAGTATTCCTCGGTGTGGAGCGTGCCGATGTCGTGGCCCTTGTCACGGACGAAGCCGCGCTCCGACGCCCAGCCGATGACGGTCTCGATCATGCCGGGGTTGCCGCACAGGAAGATGTCGAAGTTCTCCGGCGTCAGCGGGAGACCAGTCTCTTCTTCGATCGCGCCCGAAGCGATGACGTTCTGAAGGTATCCGCTCCGACCGCGCCAGGTGATGTCGTCGTCCGGTCGAGTGATGACCGGGACGTAGTGGAAGTTGCCGCAATGTCGGGCCAGGCCGGTCAGTTCGGTCCGGTAGCCGAGGTCCCACGAATATCGCGCGCCGTGGACCACGACGAACTGCCGCGGCCCGTTGCAGACCAACTCGCTGCGGAGCATCGACATGTACGGCGCCAGGCCCGTGCCGGTGCCGATCATCAGCACGTGCTTGCCGGGCGCGACTTTGTCGAGGGTGAAGACCCCGACTGCCTTTGGGCCGACATAGCAGCGATCGCGAACCTTGAGGGTGAACACTCGCGGCGTCAGCTCGCCGCTCAGGACGAGGGTCAGGTAGAACTCGATGTACTCGTCGGCGCGGCTTTCCGAAGCGATCGAATAGGCGCGGCGGATCATCCGATCGGGATCGAGAGCGGCTGCGGCGACGGCGGCGGCCTGGGCGTCGACGGCGGCCTGGCTCTCGGGCGTGCCTGCAATGGCGGTAGTCGTGGACGCTATGGCGGCTGCCAGCGGCGAGGCGGAGCCTGAACCGGCCGCCACGCCGGCCGCCACGCCTGCCACGACGCTCGGCTCCGAATCGCCTTCCGCCTCGTCGACGCGCGGCACTGAGGCCTTGACGCCCAGAACGACATACTGGCCGGCCTTGAACTCGAACGGCAGCTTGTCCGGGACGACTCGCAAGATGATCAGGCCGGGGGCTATTTCCTCCCGACCCGACACTGTTGCGTTGTATTCAGCCGCCATGCCGCCTCCGATGTGCCGGGTCGAGAGGTGATCCTGCCGCCCGGTGGGTTTGAGATCTGCGTTGAACCTGTCCCGATGAATGCGCCGCCCGCGGGCTGTGAGCCTCCACGCCAAGGATACGAGGACGGGCCGGAGGTGTCAGGTCGAGGTTCG
>JADGQJ010000219.1 GCA_017881885.1 Chloroflexota bacterium | reverse complement strand
GGGCTGGTCAGCCTCTTCACGGACATCTCGAGCGAGATGCTCGTTTACGTGATTCCGCTCTTCCTGGCGAATGTGCTGCTGGCCCCGGTCGCCGCGATCGGCCTGATCGAGGGCGTGGCGGAGAGCACGGCTTCGGTGCTCAAGCTCATCAGCGGAGCGCTGTCGGACCGGCTTGGTCGGCGGCGGTTGCTCGTCGGGATCGGCTACGGGACGTCGGTCGCGGCCAAGATGCTCTACCTGGTTGCGACGGCGTGGCCGGTGGTCCTGATCGGCCGCGTCGGGGATCGCTTTGGCAAGGGGATCCGGACCTCGCCGCGCGACGCGTTGATCGCCGATTCCACTGCCCCGGAGCATCGGGGAGTGGCGTTCGGCTTCCACCGCGCCATGGACACGACCGGCGCATTTGCCGGTGTCCTGATTGCGGCCGCCGTCATCTGGGCCATGGAGGGCGACGCGACCCGACTCACCGGCGACGCGTTCCGGGTCCTGGTGTTGATCGCGCTGGTTCCCGGGCTGCTCGCGGTCGCGACGATCGTCGTCGGCGTCCGAGACGTCCGGCCGGCGCCCGCTCCGCAGGCTGACGTTTCGGCCGCCCCGGTCGGCCTAGTCCGGCGCATCGTCGGGAGCACTTCTGAATGGCGAAGCTTCCCGCGCCCGTTCTGGCTCTTCATGCTGGCCAACGCGCTGTTCACTCTGGGCAACTCGAGCGACGCGTTCCTCGCCCTTCGATCGCAGAACCTGGGCCTCACGCTGCTGGCGCTGCTGCTGACGATCGTCGCCTTCAACGCCACGAACGCGGTGGTGGCCTGGCCGGCCGGCGCGCTCTCGGATCGGATCGGGAGGCGCGGCCTGATCGCCTTCGCCTGGCTCGTGTATGCAGCCTGCTACGCCGGCTTCGCCATTGCCACCCAGGCCGTTTGGGTCGTGCCGCTGTGGGTCGCCTACGGCACCTATTACGCGCTGAGTGAGGGCGTCGGCAAGGCGCTCGTGGCGGACCTCGCTCCCACGGAGCTCCGCGCGACCGCCTTCGGCATCCTCAACGCCGTCCAGGGCCTGATGATCCTGCCCGCCTCCGTGATCGCAGGCATCCTCTGGACCGCGGTCGCCCCCGCGGCCCCGTTCTGGTTCGGCTCCGCCTGCTCGGCCGCGGCCGTCGTACTGCTGCTGGCGACGGTGCGCACTGGCCAAGGGTCGGGTAGCAAAACCTAGCTCCTCCCTCTGGTCCCGGCTGATGGATCGAATCGGCCGGACATCTCGCACATACTGCCGGGAGGGGTAGGTTTTGGGAGCCCGGACGCGAACCCGAGTGCGTCACGTCTCGATGCCTTCGCCGGCCGGCGGCGGACCGGGCGCAGCTGGAGAGAGACATGTTCGGGAATCGGCGGTATTTCGTGACGGCGCTCCTGCTGGTCGCCACCGCCGGCGCTTGCGGATCGGGCGGCGCCACGGCCGCGCCAACGTCGGGACAGACCGCGAACGCCGTCACGTCGATCAACCCAGGCGGACCGACCGCCGCCCCCACTGCCGCAGATAGCGGGGCCAACGCGGCTCTCGGCGGCGCGGTCGCCAAAGGCGGCGACTACTGCGGCCTGCTCGGTCCGGGAGACTTCGCCGCGGCGGGCATAAGCGGCGCGGCCGCGCCGGTCGAGAACTACGACGACTCCGGCAACTACTACTGCGTTTACGCCGGCGACTCCGGCGCGACCGGCGGGATCGAGTTCGACGCCTTCGTCGGCGATCCGGTGGCCACATACCAGGCCATGGCAGCGGGCGCAGGGATCCTCACGGCCGACGCCACGGGCGAACTGCCGGGGGCCGACAAGGCGGGCACGATCATGAACGGTCCCGGCGGAATGGCCGGGATCGCCGTCTGCAAGGGCCAGTTCTGCTTCGACATCGACATCCCAACCACCGCCGGTGCGCGCGCCCAACTCCTGGCCCTGGCCAAGCTCATCCTCCAAAGAGGTAGCGGGTTGACCGGCTAGAAGGCTCCCCAATCGGGTCGTGGTCCGGGCTAGTCCACCTGACGTACCGGGCGTTCCCTACAGTGCGACTGAATCTCCAAAGTTTGCAGGACGCGTAACGTGGGACTGTACACGGAAGGGGGTACGCCGTGAGGTCCCGTTCATATTGAAGATCGCGCGGCCGAGGGGAGGTCGCTCGACGATGTGTGAGGTTTACACATGAGGGCTCTTGACGTCCGCGTCGAGGCTGCGCTCGCTACCTTCGATGAGGAATGCCGCTGGGAGCTGATCGCCGGAATTGTCGGCGAGTGCCCCGACGACGTGCTCGACGTGTGCCGGACGTTGCTGCGCGACGCAACGGCCGACGGTCGAAGCCTCGGGGCCGATGTCCTGGGCCGGCTGGTGGGCGTCGATCCGGGCGCGCGCCCGGCAGCGCTGGATGCGCTGCTGGAAGCGCTCTCTGCCGAAACTGAGCCCTGTGCGACCGCGTCGATGGTCGCCGCCCTCGGTCACGTCGGGTCCACCGACGCGATAGATGCCATTGTCGGGCTGGCCGGCAGTGCCGACGCCGGCGTTCGACTCGCCGCGGCGTTCGCCGTCGCGACGCTGAGCCCCCAACCGCTGAGCCACGACGTGCGCTATGCGCTGATCAAGCTCTCCGGCGACGTCGAGCCGGAAGTGCGCGACTGGGCCACGTTTGGGCTGGGCACCCTGTCAAGCGACGACGGGCCGGACGTACGAGCGGCGTTGCTGGCTCGGACCGAGGACGAGCAGCACACCACACGCGCCGAGGCGCTCTTCGGTCTTGCCGTCCGGCGCGACCCGCGGGCTGTGCCGCATCTCATCCGGGCCCTCGAGTCGCCGATGGTCGTCGGGCTCGA
>JADGQJ010000104.1 GCA_017881885.1 Chloroflexota bacterium | reverse complement strand
CGCTGTCTCTCGAGTGCTACGGGTCAAGTTCGAGCTCGGTCTCTTCGACTCGCCGTTTGTGAATCCGGCCGATGCCGGGCTGCCATTCGAGGAAGATCGAGCCCTGGCGCGGGAAATGGCCCGCCGCTCGATGGTGCTTCTCAAGAACGACGGAACGCTGCCGCTCCTCACCCACCCGGGCTCGGTCGCTGTCATTGGGCCGAACGCCGACAGCGCCCGGAACCTGCTCGGTGACTACGCGCACATCGTCCACATCGAATCGCTCATCGAGCAAGGCGGCTTCGGCAGCCGCCTGCCAGATGGCTTCGCGGCAACGGACGAGCTGGCGGGCCACCAAACGATCCTCGACGCGATTCGCGGTCGCGTCTCCGCGACGACGGAGGTGAAGTACGCGGCCGGTTGCGGGCTCCTGGACGGAACCGACGAGGGGATTGCGGCCGCGGTTGCCGCCGCAACGGGCGCAGAGGTGGCGATCGTCGTGGTGGGGGAGCGATCCGGACTGACGGATGACTGCACCTGCGGTGAGGCGCGCGATCGGATGGAAATCGGCCTGCCCGGTCGCCAGGGCGAACTCGTGGCGGCGGTCGCCGCGACGGGGACGCCTATGGTTCTGGTGCTGGTCTCGGGTCGCCCCCTCGCGATCGAGGCGGAAGCGAAGGCTTCGGCGGCCGTCCTCCACGCCTGGGTCCCGGGAGAAGAAGGTCCCGAGGCGCTCGCCGACGTCCTGTTCGGCGCTTCAAACCCGGGCGGCAAGCTGCCGGTGACGGTGCCCCGGCGGGTCGGCCAGATCCCGATCTACTACGGCCACAAACCGTCCGGCGGCCGTTCGCACTGGAAGGGCCCATACGTGGACGGCTCGAACCTGCCGCTCTGGCCCTTCGGCTTCGGAATGTCGTACACGCAGTTCGAGGTGCGAGACCTGCGCCTGGACAGCCGCGCCGTTGCCATCGACGGCGAGTTCGAGGCCAGCGTCGAGGTTTGCAATGTCGGTGACCGTGCCGGCGACGAGGTCGTTCAGCTGTATCTCCGCGACCAGGAGGCAAGCGTAACGCGTCCGGTCAAGGAACTGCGCGGCTTCAAGCGGATTCGGCTGGCTGCCGGCGAGCGCCGCCGGATCGGCTTCCGGCTGGCGGTCGAACAGCTGGCCTTCTCCGGCGTCGACGGTCGGCTCCGGATCGAACCCGGGCGGGTGACAGTCATGGTCGGCACGTCATCGGACGACTTGCCTTGCTCGGCGGAGATAGAGATCGTTGGCGCGGTCGTCTCGGTCGAGAAGCGAACGCGCTACTTCACGAGGGTCGAAGTCGAGTAGCGGGACGCCGGCGGGCTCGCGGCTGCCGGACGCTTCCGAATCGACGCGCGGGCGGCACCTCGCTCGAGGTTGCGGCCTACCGGCCGCGATCCGGCGCCGGCCCGGACGAGCGCCGGATGACGATCGCCGGCTTGATGATCTTGAGTACCTCAACTTCGCTATCTTCCCCCTTGTCGATTGCGGCTCGGACGGCCGCCGCGGCCATCTCCGCAACCGGCATGTGGACGGTTGTCAAGGCCGGCGTCGTGTACTCGGCCATCGGCAGGTCGTCGAAACCGACGATCGAAACCTCACCAGGCACATCGAGGCCCATCTCGGCGGCGGCATGGAGCGCGCCGATGGCGAGGACGTCGGTCGAAAAGACGATCGCGGTGGGGCGCTCGGGAAGCGCCATTAACGCCGTCAGTGCCCCCGCTCCGCCGGCAAGCGTGTTTCTGGCGTCCCGAACGAAGCCCTCTGGCATTGCCAGATGTAGGTCCGCCGAGCGCTGCAGAAACGCCGATCGTCGTTCGCCGAGGTCGCCGATCAAGCGGCCCTCGCTGAATGCGCCGCCCACGAACGCGATCTTGCGGTGGCCCAGCCCGAGCAGATGGTCCATCAGGCCGTTGATGCCGAACCTGTTGTCCACGCCGATGATCGAGATACCCGGCACCGGGGCCGTCCCCTGCCACAGACCAACCACCGGTGAATTTGTGTCTCGCAAGTCCCCCATGAGGCGCGGCTGATCGCTCGTGTCGCCGACGAGCAGGATCGCGTCGCAGTGGCGCGTCTCGAGAACGGCGCGGAGGGCAATCGCCTCGTCGGCGCGGCTGTGGGCATGGCCCAGGACCACGTTGTAGCCGCGCCGGTTCGCCTCCGTGGAAATGGCGTCGATTGCTCCCGGGAAGAACGGGTCGGTGATTTCCCGCACGATCACCCCGAGCAGCATCGTGCGGGCGCCGCGCAGTCCACGGGCCAGCGGGTTGGGGCGATAGTGCATCTGCCGGGCGGTTTCGAGAATCCTTTCCCGCGTCGCCGGCGTGATGGGGATGGCGTTCGGAGCGCCGGTCAGCACCCTCGACACGGTGCTCTGCGAAACGCCGGCCGCATCGGCGATGTCCTGCATCCTCGGGGTGCGTCCCGGGCGAGCCGTCGAGCCGCGGCCGTTCTCGCCCGCAGGTTTCGAGCCGGCGCCGTTGGCGCCGGCCGCGTCCGGTGACGTGACGGCTCGACCGAACCGACTCACTCGGGAGGCGGCGGAACTGCCTTTAAGGCTTTTGGCGGCCACTAGTCTCGATCCGCTGCCGTTGTTGAGAACTCAATCGTGGCCATCGAGTGCGCCGGTATCTGGACCGTACATCGCCCCAGGTGAGTGTCGTCAACGGTCAGACGCCGCGGTGATACCCGTTCCGGGTTGGTCGGGTCGTTGACGGCATTGGGCGAGTCCGCGGTCAGCAGCGTGCTCGATGAAACCCTACCCGTTGCCCGGATGTTAACCGTAACCGTTCGCTCGTACTCCCTGTTTATGACCGTGACAGCGAGGCTGCCCGGTCGACGTGAAGCCGTTGCGCTCAGACCCGGTCTTGCGAATGGGCCGGCCTGCTCGGCTGCCACCACGACCGGCAGCGCCTCCGCGCCGATATGAGGCCGGTGCATCGAAAGAGCGTGATAGGTGGGGGTCTTCATGCACGCGGATCCGTCGGTGACGACCACGGCCTGGAGGACGTTCACCACTTGTGCCAGGTTGGCCATGGTGAGAGACCGGCACTGCCGGTGAAAGCCTTCGAATGCGATCCCGGCCGCGAGGGCGTCCCTCAGGGTGTTTGCCTGCTCGAAGGTCGGGGGCTGGCGGCGCTCGACGTTTCCGGGTCCCCAGGTCCGCGCTTCGGGGTGCCAGACACCCCACTCGTCCAGGGCGATACCGATCGGATGCGAGGTCTTCGTCATGGCGGCGATCGTCCGGGCCGTTCGCTCGATCAGGCGCTCGGTTCCGTCGGCCTCCTCCAGCAAGGCGTAGTAGTCGCGTTCGCCGAAGTCGACCTCCGGCCCCCCGCGGATCCAGTACCGGTGGATCGAGAGGTGATCGACAAGATCGACGGCCGGCCCGAGTGCGCCGAGGAGCTTGGCGTTCCATTCCGGATCCAGGTTCGACTCCGGAAGGCTGTCGTCCTCGAGCCCGACCGCCACGAGTTCCGCTCCGGGATCCACGTGACGGATCATCGTCGCCCAGCGGCGGTACTCGAGCGCGTAGGCGACGGGGTCGTATCGACCGCCGCAGTCCCAGCTTTCGTTGCCTATGCCCCATAGCCGGACGCCCCAAGGGTTGGGTCTCCCGTTCGCGGCTCGCTCACGCGTCAGGCTCGTGTCGACTGTCCCGTTCACGTACTGGATCCAGTCGCACAGCTCCTGCAGGGAGCCCGTTCCGACGTTCGCCGCCAGGTAAGCCTCAGCGCCCAGCAGCTCGCACAGGCGCAGGAACTCATGAGTCCCGAGAGCATTGCTGTCGGACGAGCCGATCCCCAATGACATGCCGAGAGTCACAGGTCGCGAAGCCGGCGCCCCGATGCCGTCGCGCCAGTGGTAGTGATCCGCGTAGCATCCGCCCGGCCATCGAAGGAGGGGCACGGGCAGATCGTGCAGCGCCGCCACGACGTCCGCTCGGAATCCCTCGACGTCGGCAAATGGGCCGCCGGCGCCGACCCACAATCCGCCGTAGCAACACGTGCCCAGATGCTCGGCGAAGTGGCCGTAGAGGCGGGGCGAAATCGTGCCGATCGGGTGGCCCTCGACGATTACCGAGGCTTCTGCCACTGGCGCTCTCCCCTTCAAGAAGCTGGCACCACGAAAGCGCCGCCATATGACGCAATCGAATGTAGCATACCATTTCCGGCATCGCCCTCAAGTTGGAAAGGGGTCGCGAAATGGCTCAGCCGGCGTCCGGTATCCGGGATTGTTGAGGCCGCGCGCGATCCAAGAACCCGCCATTGGACCCTGGGCGTAGCCAATACGGCAGCCTAGCCTTGTCGAGGAGGTCAAGGCCGCCGATGCAGCATCTCGTTCAATCGGACCGAAGACAGCTCCTCGAGCTCGCGCGGGCCGCCGTCGAAGCGACCACCAGACGAGACCCAAAGCCCGAGCTCGATCCACACGTCCTGACGCCCGAGCTTCTAGCCTGCGCCGCGGCGTTCGTGACTCTGCACAAGAGCGGCGGCCTGCGCGGCTGCATCGGGATGATGCGCTACGACGTGCCGCTCTGGATCAACGTCCGCGACTCGGCGATCGCCGCCGCCCGCGACGATCCGCGCTTCCCGGCCGTCGCGCCGTCCGAGTTGCCTGCCATAGAGATCGAGATCTCCGTGCTCGAGCCGCCGGTTCCGCTCGCCGATCCTGCGATGTTCGAGGCCGGCCGCCACGGCATCGTCGTGGAGCGGGGCGACTGTCGCGCGCTGCTTCTGCCGCAGGTCGCGCCGGAGATGGGTTGGGATGGCCCCCAGATGCTCGATGCCGTCTGTCGCAAAGCCGGGCTGCGGACCGACGCATGGCGCGACCTGGCGACGCGGCTCTACGTTTTCGAGTCCGTCTGCTTCAGCGAGTGACCGCTGGTCGCCCCGTCGGGAGGGCCGGCTGCCTCGCCTCTCCGCCTGGCGCGGCATTCAGGAACGCTTCAGTCATCGGGCTAACTATGTCTCCAGCGAACAGCGCGTGGAATCGGGCGAACCACTGGAGGTCTCTACCGTGATCGATCCGCAGCGGCGCAGGCGCCGCCTGGCCTCTCCAATTGCATTCCTTGTCGCCGTGGCGATCGCTACGGCCGCGTGTGGATCGTCGTCGGTCGCGTCGCCGCAATCCCTGACCGGAGGCGTTCTGTCGAACGCCAATGCCAATCCGACGACGATACCCGCCAACCTGCCGCTTGCTTCGGTCACCCCGCCGCCCGCCCAATCCAGCCTTCCGGTCGCGGGCAGCGCCGGCGACGCGCTTGCATTGCAGACCTCGATGGTCGCGATCATCAAACAGCTCACACCTTCCGTGGTGGTGATCGAGACAAGTTCGGGGCTCGGATCCGGCGTCATTTACGACACCGCGGGGCACATCGTCACGAACGCCCACGTGGTCGGGACTTCGAAGACTTTCAAGGTCACTCTCTCCGACGGCAAGGTCTACAACGGCACGTTGGTCGGAACGTTTGCCGCCGATGACATAGCCGTCATCAAGATCACCGCAACAGGCCTCAAGCCGGCCGTCTTCGGTGACTCGGGTGCACTGTCGGTGGGCGACTTCGTGCTCGCCATGGGCAACCCGCTCGGGCTTCAGTCGAGCGTGACCGAAGGCATCGTCAGCGCCCTCAGCCGGCAGGTCTCCGAACCGACCGGAAACAGCCTGCCCGACGTGATCCAGACCAGCGCAGCGATCAACCCCGGCAACAGCGGCGGTGCGCTCGTCGACCTCAAAGGTGAGGTCGTAGGCATTCCGACGTTGGCCGCGACCGATCCGCAGATCGGCGGCAGCGCGCCCGGCATCGGCTTCGCGATCTCGAGCAATCGTGCCCGAGTCATCGCCGACCAGCTGATCGCCAGCGGCCACGTCACGAGCTCGGGTCGAGCATATCTGGGCGTGCAACTGATGGACACAAGTAGCGGCGTTGGGGTTTACTCGGTCGCTGCCGGCTCGCCTGCCCAGAACGCGGGGGTGAAGGCCGGCGATCTGATCCTCTCCATCAACGGCGAGGCGATTGCAACGGCCAGCGATCTCTCCCAGATCCTGATCAAGCTCCAGCCGGGCAATACGGCCAAGCTCGAAGTCCAGCACTCGGACGGCACCAAGGCGACGTTGAATGTGACCCTCGGCCAATTGCCTGGGTAACCTCGGACGACGCTCCATCGTCGGCGGGCGCGCCTTCGGGCGCGCCCGCTGTCCATCGGCAGCTCAGCCGGCGGCGCGGATCGGCAGCTCGAGGCGGATGGCGGTGCCGCCATCGGCCGGGCGCTCGGCGCGGATCGTGCCGCCGTGGGCCTCCACGAGACGGCGTGCGATGGCGAGTCCCAGTCCGGAGCCGCGCGACTCGTCGGACTTCGCGAACCGGTCGAACAGGTGCGGCAGAACCTCGGGTGCTATGCCGGGCCCGCTATCGACGACCGAGAGCATGACTCGGTCGCCCCGTCGCTCACCGGCGATCAGGACGTCGCTACCTGCAGGGGCGTAGCGCAATGCGTTGGCGACGAGGTTGTCGAGCACCTGGCGGATCCGCAGCGGGTCGAGCTCGATCAACGGTAGATCCTCCGACGTCTCGACTTGCAGCCCCACGCCGGCCTTGGCCGCCAGCGACTCGAACGAGGCGGCGACCTCCTGGACGAGGATCGAGAGGTCGGTCGTCTCGAAATGGAGGGCAAGGGTGCCGGCCTCCGCAAGGGCCAGCGTTCGGAGATCCTCGACCAGGCCCGTCAGCATCCGGATCTCCTCGACCGCGGAAGAGAGATGGGCTTCGTCTGTTGGGTGGACGCCATCGATCATCGCTTCGAGTTCGCCCTGGAGGATCGCCAGCGGAGTGCGCAGCTCGTGGCTGACATCGGCCAGAAGGGTGCGTCGCTGCCGCTCGTCGGTTTCGAGCCGGGCCGCCATGGCGTTGAAGGCTTGCACCAGCGACTTCAGCTCTCGCGGGCCGCGGTGGTAATCGGTCACGCGGGCCGTGTAGTCGCCCGCCTCCACCCTGCCCGATGCCTCGATCAGATCCCCGAAGGGCAAGGCGAAGCGTCGCGCGCTGCCGGCGAATCCGGCCACGGCAAGGATCAAGAAGAGCATTACCCCCGCGGCAAGTAGACCCGTGCTTGGGCCGGGAAGTCCGACCGCCCCAAGAAGCTGAGCGATGAGGATCAGCGGTCCAAGGATGACCAACAGGAACACGAGCCCGACGCCTATCGCGAACCGGATCAGGAAGCTCCGCCTAACCCGACGCCACGGGAACTCACCCTGCGGCGGCCACGTTTCGCCGGCCGGCCACCAACTGGGTCGCTCGTGGCGGTGCTCTCGCCAGGGGCGGCGCTCGTAACGGCGGCTCGACCGGTCGTCGTATCGACCGTGCCGCGGTCCCGCACTCCACGGCCCGGCCGGGCCTTCCGGTCGATCGCCGGCCGGGCCTTCCGGTCGATCGCCGGCCGGGCCGGTCACTCCTGGTCCTCGGCGAATCGGTAGCCGACCCCGTAAACCGTCTGGACGTAGCGTGGTCGACTCGGGTCCGGTTCGAGCTTGCGGCGCAGGTTCTTGACGTGGGCGTCGACCGCCCGCTCGTACGACTCGAAAGCGATCCCGTGGATGGCGTCGAGCAGCTGCGATCGGGTGAAGATGCGGCCGGGCTGACGTGCCAGGGCGACCAGCAGCTGGAACTCGGTTGGGGTCAGTTCGACCGTCCGTCCTTCGACTTCGACTCGCATTCGGGCTATGTCGATCGAGACACCGGAGGCGTCGATTCGATCGCCGGGTTCGGTTTCTCGATCGACGCGCCGCAAGATCGCCCGAATTCGGGCGACCAGCTCGCGCGGGCTGAATGGCTTGGTCACGTAGTCGTCGGCGCCGATCTCCAGGCCGAGGACTCGATCCAATTCGTCGTCGCGCGCCGTGAGCATCACGATCGGCACCGACGACTCGCGCCGGAGAGTGCGGGCAACGTCCAGGCCGTCCATCCCGGGCAGGCCCAGGTCCAGCACCATGATGTCGGGCCTACGCATGCGGGCCGCCTTGAGCGCCGACGGCCCATCGACCGCGGTCAGCACGGCAAAACCGGCGTGCTCGAGGTAGTCGCGAGCAAGCTCCACGATGCGAGGTTCGTCGTCGACGACCAGGACGGTTTTCACGGCGATCTCATGCTAAGCCCGGAGCCACCGATCACGCGCCGCCGTCGCGAGTGCGGCCAAACGCCGGAAGGGCGAAGGCTCGGCGCCTCCGCCCTTCCAATTCCTACGGAGCGATCAGCTCGCCGCGGCGCCGGGTGGCGTGCCACCGGTCGGCGTGCTGCCGGGCGGTGTGCCCGCCTGCTCGTCGTGGGCTCGGCGATGCCAGTCGTCGAAGACTGCCTGGCGGTTCGAGCGCCACTGCTCTGCGTGCCAGCCCCAATTGCCCGGCCCACCGGGTCCGCCGGGGCCACCTGGTCCGCCCGGTCCACCGGGTCCGCCGGCGAAGCCCGGCCCGTGCCGATCCCAGCCGCCGTGCGCGTGGCCCCAGAAGGCGAACCGCATCACTCGGAAGATGACCACCAGAATCAACACCGTGACGATCAGGCCGACGATGCCGGATGCACCGAATGCGCCGCCGTAGACCCACGGCGAGGCGTTCGTCGCGCCGCTGCCGGCGCCGGCCACGAACCCGGCGCTGTATGCCCCCGCCGTGAGCGCGGCAATCACGCCGACCACAAGCAGGGCTCCAAGAAGACGGAAACCGCCTCCGTGTCTCATTTCTACTCCTACCGATGCGCTCCCGAGT
>JADGQJ010000103.1 GCA_017881885.1 Chloroflexota bacterium | reverse complement strand
CGAGGCGACGCCGGCCAGGATCAGGAGTCGCTCCGGCCGGCCGATCCAGCGTCCTGAGCCGATGGCCATCAGGGCCACAAGGAAGGGCGTGAAGTCGAGTGAGTACCGGAACCCGTACTGGACGTAGCCACCGCCGTAGTAGAGGAATACGGGCACGGCGACGATTGCGGCCGCGAGCCACAACAGCTGCGCCGTCCGATCCCGGAAGCCGGCCCAAACGGCCGTCAGCAGGGCCGGCGAGACGAGCAGCATCGACAGCCCGAATTTGCTCGGCCCGATGTACGGGAACTTGTCGATCCGTTCCAGTCCGGAGAGCAACGCCAGGCGGAGATTCTCGGGGATGTGGGCGATCGCGAAAACGCCCTCCGCCCGGCGCGCCTCAAGGGTCGACTCACGGAGCAACGAGATTGCGTAGCCCGACTCCAGAGGCGACCCGAAACGGACCCAGTTGAACCAGCCGTAGACCCCGATGGCTGCCGCGATCGGCAGGCCGAAAGCGACTGCGCTGCGGGCCGCCGCCGCGAGCGTCGCCCTGTTCTGCCAGATCAGCGCGAGTCCGAACGGCACGGCCGCGAGCACCGTTGTCGGGCGCGCCAGGAACGAGACCGCGAGGGCCGCTCCAAGGAGAATGGGTCGACGCCGGCCGGCCCATTCCAGCAGGAAGAGCGTCAGCGCCAGGAACGACTCCACGTGCGCGAGGTAATACATGTCCCCGAACACGGAGACGTACCAGAGCAGCGAGCCGAAGGCCGTGAAGATGGCGATCCAGTATGCGGTCGCGCCCCTGGCGCCGTAGGCGCGGGCAAGCGGGAGCGAGAGCCAGGCGGCCGGCACGCCGATGACCAGGCCGACGATGTAGCGTCCGATCCCTTGCAGCGCGGTGACGGCGGCGAACGGAAGATAGGGGAGCAGCTGCAGCGGGCCGACGGCGAGGTAGTAGCGGCCGCCGATATTGACCGTGTCGACCGAGCCTTTGAGCTTGTCCACGTCCAGGTGGCCGCCCAGGGCCCGCTCGGCGATGAGCATCATGCGGTCCGGGACGGCGTGGTCGAAAACCACAGCGAGGGCGGTCGCCGCGACGTAGGCGAGCACAACGGCCAGCGCGAAGATCAGTTCGGGGCGCGCCAGGAGCCTCCGGAAGGGGGTCGGGCGAAGGGTCGGGGTCGTGTCGGTCATGGCGCGCGCAGCGTACAGGAAGGAGCTACTGCTCGGCGCGTTTGGGGGACGTCGCCGGCGGGCTATGCGACCGGCCGAGGATCCAGCACTTTCAACGGCCCGGTTACGACCACCTCGGCCGTCTCCTCGACCGGCCCGTTCACGGCTGCGGCGGGGCGCCGGATCTGGTAGCGGTGGCTGATCCGGGCTGCGCCCGTGGCAATCTGGGCGCTGACCGTGCAGTACTTCGTCGCCGACAATTCGACGGATCGCCGGACAGCCTCGGTCTCGACGTCGCCCTCAACGACGTGGACGACGGTGATCTCGGTGAAGACGTTGGGGGCCGTTTCACGCTGGACGCCGCTGACCTCGTTGGCATAGCGGGTGAAGAGCTGCCGCTTCTTGGCGAGGATCTCGACGACGTCCATTGCGGTGCAGCCGGCCAGCGCCACTAACACGAGCTCGGTCGGGCGCGGTCCCGTGTTCCCGGTGGAGTTGTCCACGACGACGTCGTGCCCGGAGCCGGTGGCTGCCACGAACCGGAGCCCGCCATCGTGCCGGAGACTGACTCGCTTCTCGCCCATCGGTTGCGTTCTCCTGATTGACCGGCCGATCGCCGCCGCGTCCTAGCCTACTTTGGCGGCGTGAATGCCGTTCTCGCCTGGGACCGGCGGGGTCAGGAACTGCTCGTGGTAGAGGCGCGCGTACAAGCCGTCCAGGGCGAGCAGCTCTTCGTGTGTGCCCCGTTCCACGATTCGGCCGCGGTCGAATACGAGGATCAAATTCGCCCGCAGAATCGTCGACAGGCGATGAGCCACCGCGATCGTCGTCCGACCGGCCTCCAGTCCCTCCAGGGCGTGCTGGATCAGCCGCTCGGACACCGTATCGAGCGCAGAGGTCGCCTCGTCGAGGATCAGGATTCGCGGATCCTTGAGCAGCACTCGGGCGATGGCGATGCGCTGCTTTTCGCCGCCCGAGAGTTTGTAGCCACGCTCTCCCACGACCGTGTCGTAACCGTCGGGTAGCTCCATGATCCGGTCGTGGATGGCCGCCGCTCGGGCCGCCGCTTGGATCTCGGGCTCGCTCGCAAGTGGCCGGGCGTAGCTCAAGTTGTCGCGAATGGAACTGTGGAAGAGGTATGTCTCCTGGGTCACGAAGCCGACCACGTCACCCAGCGAACGAAGCAAGATCTTGCGAACGTCCACGCCGTCGATTTCTACGGAACCCGTGTCCGCGTCGTACAGGCGTGGGATCAGGTAGGTCGTTGTCGTCTTGCCCGACCCGGAAGGGCCGACGAGCGCGACAAGCTGCCCCGGCTTTGCCTCGAAGTCGATCGACCGCAAGGCGAACGGTCGGGGGCCTTCGACGGCAGCCTTCGGCAGTTCGGGCTCCGCGGAGGGTTCGGCCTGCCTCAGTTCCGCGGCCGAGACGCCATCGATTTCCAGGTCCGCTTCACCGGCCCGCGCCGCGGCCTTCGACGGGTACCGGAACGACACGTCGCGGAAACGGACGCTGCCGTTCGACGACCCCTTTGGGAGGGCGACGGCGTCGGGCGCGTCGGCGATCTCGGGCTCCATCTCCAGATATTCGAAAATGCGGTCGAAAAGAGCCAGGGCGCCCTGAAGCTCTACTTGAACGTTGAGCAGCTGACCGAGCGGGAAGAAGAGCCGGCTCTGGAGCGTTGTGAAAGCCACGATGTCGCCGATCGTGGGCGGGTGCGGATCGTGGTGGATGGCCAGGTATCCGGCCAGCCAGTACACGAAGGCCGGGATGATCGACATGATCGTGCCGATGAGGGCGAAGAACCATCGGCCCACCATCGCCTGCCGTATCTGGTTCGCGGCCAGCCGCTGATTCAATTCCTCGAACCGGTCGATGGAGGCCTGTTGGGCGCCGAATGTCTTGGACAGCAGAATGCCGCTGACGCTGAGCGTCTCCTCGGTCGCGGCCGACATGTCGGCGAGCGACTTCTGCGTTTCCGTCGAGACGGCGCGTCGGACCTTGCCGACGCGATTTGCGACGAACGCGAAAACCGGCAGCATCGCCAGTGAGAGCACCGTGAGCCGCCAGTCGATGAAGACCATGGCGACGATCGTGCTCAAGACCACCGCCAGGTTGCTGGTGATGCTCGCCGCGACGTCGGTGACCACCGATTGGATTCCGCCCACGTCGTTGGAGAGGCGGCTCTGTATCTCGCCCGTCCGCGTCTCCGTGAAGAAGCGCAGCGGCATGGCCTGAAGGTGCGTGTACAGGGCATGCCGCAGGTCGCGCATGACACTCTGCCCGACCTTGTTGTTCAGGTAGCTCTGTCCGACTCCGATCATGCCGCTCACGATCGGGATCAGGATCATCAGCACGACGAACAGGTTCAGCAGACCCCAATCGAGGTGTCCGATGGCGACGTCGATGAGCAGCTTGAGAAGGATCGGGTTTATGACGCCGAGCGTGCTCGTCAGCAGGATTGCGAACAGCACGACTGCCACCTGGCGCCGGTAGGGCACGAAGAACACGAGGATCTTGCTCGCCGTGCGAGCGCGCCGCCGGCCCGGGACCGGCGGCTGATCCTGTTGCATCGTCGAGGCAGCGAAGCGGCGGCGGCCGCCGCCGGAGAAGGCCATAAGTGCTCCTGTGTGCGCAGACCCTAGCAGCAGCGCCTGACGAGCGCGCGGGCGTGCCCGCCTCGGTTGGACGGCCGCTCGGCCGAGCCGATCAGTTCAACCCCAACGCGGATAGATCGACCGCGTAGACAGCCTTCGACCAGCCGTCGGCGCTTTCGGCGACCCAGAACAGCGTGCCGCCCACGAGCTTCATCCAGACCGGCTCCTGGAAGCTCGGCAGCACGAACCCGTTGCCGCCGGCGACGTCACGAATTGCCGGATACACACCACCGTCGGGCGCCGTGGCGAACCACGTCACGATAAGCCCACGGCTCGTAGACGAGATCGCCGGTCGGAGAGGCGCCGGAGCGACGCGGTCGGTCACGGTTATCAGCGGCACCTCGATCCCCGTTTCGACGGTCTCCACCGCGACGTCGGCCAGGGGGGTGAAGCCCGGACTTGCCGCGTGCGGCACCACGTCCCAGGTGAGATGAGACCCGTCCGGCGACAGCGACACCGAAGTCGCCGGCTGGTCCACGGGCGCGAATCCCGGGTGGGCCGCGTCCGAAGTCCACAGGTCTACCACTCCGGCGGCGCGATCCAGGACGTCGGTCAGAATCGCGAGGGTGCCTCCTCCCAGCATCACGTCCGCGACGGGCCTCTTGGACCGGCTGGTCCACAGCAACGATCCATCGATCGAGTGCACCTCGACTGTCTCGCCGAGAGCCGAGACGGAGGAGAAAGGCGGGCGATCGAATGCATACGACGTTTCTGTCAGAGCCATGTGAATCGGGAACTCGGTGATCTGCATCGAAATCGCGGCGCGGAAACCGCTGGCGACCTGGCGGGGGCTGCCGCCGTTGAGATCGAGGAGCCAGAGGCTCCAGGCGATCCGGCCGCCGGCGGGAGCGCAGCCGTTGATCTGGGACGTCGAACCGCCGGGCGTCGTAACCACGTATGCCAGCTCATGGCCGGCGGCGGCCAGCTGGTTGATCCCTTGGCAGCGCGGCACCGTAACGTGCGAGGTTCTGGCTCCGGCGGAGCCTACCTCCGTGGACTGGATCTGGTCGCCGTCGACGACGTAGAAGAGGCGCCCGCCCGCCACCGCCATCGATCGGCTGGTGATCTGCCCGGGCAGCCAGGACTGCAGGATCTTGCCGCTGACCGGCTTCACCTGGGTGAGCCCGACCAGACCGTCGATGCCCCTCACGACCGGCTTCGGTGGAATCCCGGATGCATCGTTCGATGCGACGGCGGTTGTGCTCCCGGCCACCAGGGGGGCCGGCAGTGTGGGCGTCGCGTGCCCGACCGGGTGCGGCCCCAGGAGCCCCACACCCAGGATCCCGACCGCAACGGTGACAACTGCCGCGATTCTCAGGTACGGCCGCCCGAACCGTGCCCGGCCCTCGATCGGCGTCAAGTGCTCGTCCATGCCTTGCCTCTAACCAATGACTGTCGGCATCTTGCGACAGGTCCGCGTAGAACGGTCGTGGAAGGGCGGTCCGAGGGTCGGCGGTGCGCCTGGTGGGGCGGCGCGCGGCGGAGCGCTCGCCCGCCTCCGAAGCCCCCCTGCGGCCGGGCCGTCAGGTCGCCTTGAAGCCCGACCGTGACAGGTCCAGAGCGAAGGCGACCGTGTAGCCGCCGTCGCGGTCGGTCGTGACGAGGATCAGGGTGCTGCCGCGCAAAGCGATCCAGATGGGCGCCTGCACGATCGAGAAGACGCCGCTCCCGGAGTCGGCCGAGTTCCGGAAGGCCGGGTAGACGGCGCCGCCTTGGGCCGTCGAGTACCAGGCCACGATGGGCCCCGTCGGCGTCGACGAAACAACCGGCTGCAAGGGCGTTGAAGAAGTGGAGTTCGATGCCACGGGCAGCAGCGTCCTGCCGCCAGACGGGAGCTGCAGCGTGGCGACGCCAGCCGCGATGTTTCGAGCGGCGTCGGCGGCGACGTCCCAGGTAACGAACCGCCCGTCTTCGGAGAGCGACGCCGTGGATGCGGGGCGGGCCACGGGGAACAGCGACGGTCCGACCGCGTCCGCGATGTTGAGTTCCAGGCCGGAGTCACGCTCGAGGACCGCAAGCGTCGAGCCGCCGAGCATGAGGTTCGCCACGTACTTGTCCGTCTGAGGAGCCCAGAGCAGCTTTCCGTCCTTCACTCGACGCACCTCGACCGTTTCGCCCGCGTACATCAGTCCGGGCGAGTTGGGCCGGTTGATGGCGAAGATCGTCGGCGTCATGGCGAGGCGGACCGGATACATCCGCGTTGCCGCTGAATCCACGTAGCGTATTCCCGAGGCCATCCGGCGCGGATGACCGCCACCGAGGTCGGTGAACCAGATCGTCCAGGCCACGCTCGAGGTCCTGGCGCAACCGGTCGTGTTCGCAGTCGCGCTCGCAGAGGCGCTCGCGGAGGCGCTCGTGGAATCGCCGACCGGACTCGTCTGCACGTATCCCAGCACGTTGCCGGTGGCCACCACCTGGTTGATGGCATCGCACGGCGCCGCGCTGACGAGCGTCTTGGGCGGCGCCACCGAACCGATGACCGTCGTTTCTATCCTGGTGGTGCCGACGACGAAGAATATCCGCGTGCCGATGGCGGCCAGAGATGGGCTGGCGATGTTGTCCGGCAGCCACGACGTTCGCACGTCGGCCGGTGCCGGGTTGAATCTGGACAGCCCGTCGAGGCCGGCGATGTCGGGGCCGAGGGTGGCTACTGGGAGCACGGAAGGCAAGACCGCGACGGGCGACGCCACGTGCTGTGGAAGAGGCGTTGGCGGCGGCGACGGATGCGGCCCCAGGATGCCAACCGACAGTATTCCGGCAGCCAGCGTCGCGACCAGGCCGATCTGGAGATACGGCATACGGAACCGTCCCCACCCCTCGATCGGCGTCCGGTGCTCGTCCGTCACGGCTCCTTGTCTGTCGGGGCCGCCCTTCGGAACCGCCTAAGGCGCGGTTGCGACCCCGGAGTGGGCGACCTCGGCGGCTGCCTGACCATCGTGTGCGTCCTGTGCCTCGAGCCAGCGTTCCGCGTCGATTGCTGCGCGGCAGCCTTCGCCGGCCGCCGTTACGGCCTGCCGGTAGCGGTGATCGTCCACGTCGCCGGCCACGAATACGCCGTCGATGTTCGAGGCGGTGGTCGCCCCTTCCGTCTTGAGGTAGCCCTTTTCGTCGGTCTCAATCCAGTCACTGAAGACTGCCACGTTGGGACGATGACCTATTGCGACGAAGAGCCCCTGGACCGGCAGGCGCTCCTCGCCGGTGCCATCGGCCTTGCCGAGCCGCAAACCCTCGACGTGATCGGCCCCGAGCACCTCTTCGATCGTCCGGTTCAGATGGAGTTCGATCTTGGGGTGGGCGGCCGCTCTGGCCTGCATGATCTTGCTGCCCCGGAAGGCGTCCCGGCGGTGGATCAAGTGCACCTTGGTCGCGAAGCGTGTCAGGAAGAGAGCCTCCTCGAGAGCGCTGTCGCCGCCGCCGACGATGCCGACCTCCTTGTCCCGGAAGAAGAAGCCGTCGCAGGTTGCGCAGGCGCTGACGCCGCGGCCGCGAAGGCGAGTCTCACTCTCGATCCCGAGCCAGATCGCGTCGGCGCCGGTCGCGACTATCACGGCCCGAGCCCGGTATTCAACGCCCGCCGCCCACAGGCCGAACGGACGGCCGGCGAGGTCGACACGATCGACATCCGCGTCGACGATCCGCGCCCCGAAACGCTCGGCCTGCTTGCGGAAGAGTCCCATCAACTCGGGCCCCTGGACGCCGTCGGGGAAGCCCGGGTAGTTCTCGACGTCGCTGGTGATCATGAGCTGTCCGCCGCCCACGACGCCGCCGATGACGATCGGCTTGAGGTTGGCTCGAGCGGCATAGATCGCGGCGGTCAGCCCTGCCGGCCCCGAACCGACGATGACTACGGGCGCCTCGACCGGCACGCCGGTCCCACCGGGAACGGCGTGGGTGGCGGCCGCGACTGCATCGCCTGCAGCCGCGGGGATGAAGTTCAGGCTGATACTGCCCAGCGGGCGAGGGGTCTTGGGAGTGGCGTCGCTCATGGGCAAATCCTAGCACGCCGTGGATACTCCTGGGGAGTATGGCGGCCCACGCTGCGGGTCATGCCTAGTGAAGCTACGAGGCGGACCCTCGCGGCCACGCCCAGGCCGCCGCGACACTCGCGGCCGCAAGACCGGCGAGCATGACCAGCCAGGCTGCGCCGGCGATCAGCCCGGCGTTGCTCTCCTGCTCTTCGACGCGGCGGAGTGAGCGACCGACGAGGACCGTGCCGCCGTGCCACGCCATCACCACGGCCGCAATGCGAACCCCTGCACGCGGCTGCCATGTCACTGCGTTCGGTGAACCCGGTCGGGCCGCGTCCAGGACGCCGGCCGGTGGCGCAGGCTGGCCCGCGTCCAGCGTCGCGTCGGTGGCGAGCAGCGTGTGCCCGGCGTCGAAGACGATCGTGAACGGCGCCAGGCTCGCCGCCAGATCCACCGTGCGGGTCGTCTCGATCACGGATGCCGGAGATGCACCGGCGTTGAGGCGCGCCGCGGCGTCCTCGGCCATCTGGAACTGGGGGTCGTTCGCGCCGCTGCGCTGGTCCTGCTGGACTTCAGCGTAAATAAGGCCGCAACTCAGTGTCGCGAGGACGACCACCGGCAGGAAGAAGGCCAAGGCGCGGCGCACCAGGGTGGAGGTACCGGACCCGGTTCTGACGTCGGTTTCCATGCCGGAACACTAGCGCCGCGTCGTCGCGCCTGTCGATTCGGGCTCGCGCTTTGAGCGGTGCCCGGCGGTGGATCTGGTGCGGCGGGTGGTCCAGCTCGCGGGCCGTCCGCGATCAGCCGACTTCGTGCGATACCCAGATGTTGCCCGGGCCCGCGTAGCTCGGTCCTTCTCCGAAGGCGGCCTGGGTGCGGCCGTTGTGGTCGACCGAGAGCTGCATGTAGTCGCCGTAGGGGAGTACAAACCCGTCGTGTCCTAGGTACTCGTAGCCGGGCACGAAGCCGGAGATTCGAACGGTCGC
>JADGQJ010000102.1 GCA_017881885.1 Chloroflexota bacterium | reverse complement strand
GCTCGGCCTGCATCCGAACAGCCTGCGGTATGCGGCGCCGACCGGCACGGTGCTGATCCGGTGGGACGGGGCGCGCCAGCCAACCGTCTGGACCGTGCCGCGCCCGGACGTCGACCCTCGCGACGCCCGGCTCGAGCTTGCGCGCCGATACGTGCACGTGTTCGGTCCGGCAACGCCCGCCGCATTCGCTGCGTGGGCCGGGATCAGACCGCGGACGGCCGGCCGCGCCGCGTTCGACGCGCTCGGCAAGTCGCTGACGCCGGTGCGAACGCCCGCCGGCGACGTGTGGATTCTGACCAGCGACGAGCCGGCCTTCCTCGCCCCCAGCCGACCCGCAGCGCCCGCACGCCTTCTCCCGAGCGGCGACGCATATACCCTCCTGCAAGGAGCCGATCGAGAGCTTCTGGTCCCCGACCCCGACAACCGTCGCCGGCTCTGGACCCCCCGGGTCTGGCCCGGCGCCGTCCTGGTCGAAGGCGAGATCGTCGGGACGTGGAGACGGGCGAACGCCGACGTCACGATTCAGTCTTGGCGCCGACTTTCACCCGCGGAGCGCGAAGCGGTGGAGTCGGAGGCTACATCCATGCCGCTGGCCGGCATCCGGCAGCCCATGCGAGTCCACTGGGACCACTGAAGAAAGACTCAGCGGAGGCCTTTCGTCCGCGGTCAGTCGAGCGCTTTGTCATGAAGCAGCTGTTGGGATCGGGCTTGTAGTCGCCGAACGGCTCCGTATCGACGAAGCCGAACTTGGCGTACAGAGCCCTCGCGGGGGCGAAGAACTCGCCGGAGCCAGTCTCCAGGCTGACGCGCCGGTACCCGCGTCGCGCGGCTTCCTCGCAGGCCTGGCTCAACAACGCCGAAGCCACTCCCCTGCCCCGGTACGAGGCCCGGGTGCGCATCGACTTGATCTCGCCGTGATGCTGCCGTGCAGTTTCATCGCAGAACACTCCCATGGCCGTCGGCGGATGCCGCGCGAACGCGGTCCCGTGTTCCGAGACTCGCCTGATCGACGCAACCTGGATCTTGGGTCAGGACTCGGTTGTGGCCGCCCGTCCGATGGCTTCGACAACCGCCTCGACGGCCATTCCAGCCAA
Source organism: Chloroflexota bacterium (assembly GCA_017881885.1). GTDB lineage: Bacteria > Chloroflexota > Limnocylindria > Limnocylindrales > CSP1-4 > Fen-1039. Next base: position 7,686 of record JADGQJ010000102.1, on the reverse strand, counting down.
CTCCATGTCTTCTTCCTGCGAGAGGCCGCTGACCGCGATCGCCCCGACGACCTGACCCGCCACCACGACGGGCACGCCGCCGCCCCATCCGATGTAGCGCCGGTCGCCGTAGTAGGCCATGTCGAAGCCCTTCTGGGGATCGCGCGACGCCTGGCCCAGCTCGAAGCTCGGCTTGCGTTCGCGGGCCGCGGTCCAGGCTTTGTTGGTCGCGATCACGATCGACGGCAACGGAGCGTCGTCGCCCCGAAGCAATCCGATCAACTCGCCGTGGTCGTCGGCCACGGCAATGACCGCGGATTTGCTGCGCCGCGCCAGCTCCGACTGGATGACCTGGATCGCAAGCTGGGCATCACCGGCGCCGAGGCTGGCGTGATTCTTCATCGACTTCTCCGTTCAGTGCTCGGCCGGTCAGCAATCCTGGGCTCGTGCGTTCGCCATTGTGGCAGACGCTCGACATGTAGCTATTCTCACACTAGAATAGCCATCTGGAGGTTGCCACAATTACCGACGCCGAACTTGCCGTGCTGAGCCTGGTCGTCGAGTGCCCGCGCCATGCGTACGAGATCGAGCGCGTAATCGCCGAGCGTGGCATGCGCGACTGGACCGATGTGGGGTTCTCATCGATCTACTCCGTGCTCGGCAAGATGGAACGAGTTGGGCTGGTCGAGGGGCGCCGTGACGACACGGGGAGCAAGGGTCCAGCTCGCAAGGTGTACTCACCGACCGGCGAGGGCTTCTTGGCTTGGACCGAGGCGAGCTTGACGGCACTCAGCACGCCGCAGGCGAAAATGCCGTTTCTGCTCGGGCTGACCAACCTCGCCTGGCTGCCTCAGGACCGCGCTCTCGAGGCGGCGCGCGCATGTCACAAGACGCTCGACGAGCGGCTGCTCGAGGTTCGTGAGAAACGCCGAGCTGCCGGCGAGGTGGAGTGGTCTGTGGGCGAGGCCTTCGACTACAGCGAGCAGTCGCTGCTTTCGGGGCGCGATTGGGTGGCCGGATTCGTCGTCCGGCTAGAGCAGAGGAGTAGGGAATCGCGATGAAGAAGATGAAGCCGTTTGTGCCCGAACTTTCAGAGATGCCCGCGGCGACGATGGCGGTCGTGCACACGGTGGGCGACCCGACAAAAGTCGCACCTGACGTTTTCCCGGCGCTCTACGGCGCCGGGTACGGACTGAAGTTCGCGCTCAAGAAGGCGGGCGGTCCCGAGTTCAAGGTGACAGCGCCGCGGGGACGGGGGTTCAGCACGCCTGGTCGCGAGGTCAGGCCGCGCGACCAATGGGCGGCCGCGTGGGGACTCGAGGTGCCGGAGGGCACGAGGGAGGTTCCTCAGAAGGACCCGAAGACGCCCGTAGTCATCGAACGCTGGGAGTACGGCACCGTCGCCGAGGTGCTGCACGTCGGCACTTATGCCGATGAAGGTCCGACCATCCAGCTCCTCCACGACTTCATCGCCGCGAATGGCTACGAGATCGTCGGCGACCACGAGGAGGAGTACCAGTCGCGGCCCGATGCCACGTCACCCAAGACCGTCATCCGCTACAGGGTGCGCAAGCGCGAGGGCTAGAGAGGCGATCGGCCCGACGATGGCCGACTCGCGGCTTTTGGACGGGACACTCAGAGCCCGTGAATGAAATCCGGTGCAATCCGGTTCGCCAGCCATCATCCTTCCACTTGGTGGCCGCGTACTGATAGCAGGGGCTAACGACACGAGCCAACACACGAGGGGATGATGTTCGACCGGGCTGATGAAGTCAGGAACACGCCGACTCGCGGCGGCCGTCGCTACCGACTCGGATGCGCCGGCGCTGCGCTCGCAAGCCTCGCGCTGGCTCTCGTCGTAGCGATCTCCGCCGCTCTGCTAATACCCGTGTCCTCCTGCGCCTGCGCTATGCCGCTGGATCTCGTCGTCCAGAACTACAGCCACCAGGATGCCTCCGTGAGCTGGACTCAGCCCGGACTGTTCGGCACGCCCCTTCGGGGGCTCTCGGGCGGCGCAGTGGCAACCGGCTGCACGACTCTGTCGGCGGGACTGCGGAGTGGAGTGGTCGAGGTGTCCGTCAAAGCGGCGGGAGTGAGCCGCACCTTCCAGTTGCATGTCCGAGACGCACAATCGAACCTTCCTTGGGCGATCGTCATCGGCGCTGACGAGCACATCGCAGATCCAATCAGCGGAGATCCCCCAGGTGGGCTCCGCCAGCAGGATTCACTCTGCTGAGTTCTCCATGTCTCACCCGATTGCCGAGAGGGTCGGCCGTACGGCCGAGGGCACGACCCTTCCGCAAAACCTGATCGATTCGTGACTAAGCGCATGCTCGCGAGCTAAACCGGCTCCACCCGCATGAGGGCGAACATGTAGGCGACGGCTGCGACCTCGAGCCAGGCTTTGGCGCTCGTTTCGGTTCCTTCGTAGCAGCGCGAGATCCGTCGCCAGCGGCCCAGGCGGGCGAAGGCGTGCTTGACTCGGTAGAGCGGCGCAATCGGGGTGAAGCCCTTGACGCGCTTGGGCGGGGCTTTGATGTCGAGCTTGAGGTTGTGGTGGGCGGCCAGATTGCCCAAGCCTCGATAGCCTCGGTCGGCGACGACGGCCTGGAGGCGCGGCAGGCTCTTGCTATCGAGCTGCTCCTTGAGCAGCTCTCTCCCAACTTTCACATCGTGCGGCTGGGCCGGATCCCCTCGGACGGCCAAAGGCAATCCAGGTATCTCGATCAAGATGCTCCGCTTGGCCCCAATCGTCCGACCCCCTCGACCGCCGGCGTTGTGGAATTTCGGTCCAGCTCGACCGCCTCGCACGGTCTGGCCGTCAATCATCACCATCGTCGGGTCGCTCGCGCGGTTGTTGCGCAATCGGATGTGGTGGGCGAGCCTGGTCATCGCCAGCGCCCAGACGCCGTTATCGCGCCATCGACGCCATTGTTGCCAGACCGCCGGCCAAGGCGGGTATTTGGCCGGCAGATACCGCCACTGGAGACCGGTGCGAGCGATGAACAGCATCGCATTCACCATGTCGCGACGCGAGTAGGTAGCGGATGCTCCTTGTCGGCCCTGCGGGTCAAAAAGCGACTCGATCAGGCCCCACTCGGCGTTCTCAAGCTCGATCACGGCGGCCATGCCGGGCAGTCTGAACCGGCTCGGTGACACGTTCTATGGCACGGACGAGCCAACCCGAGCGAGATAGTTCATTCACAGGCTCTCAGTCGATCCCCTGGAGACGCCGCTGAAGTTCGGCCGTATCAAGGTGGACTGCTTCGACCTTGCCGACCGTCGGTTCGGGCTCCCCTCCCCCGTGCCGGGCCGTGGCGGCTGAGACGAATCGGTCGAAGACCGCCAGCGCATCCAACGGCCCCGGGCCGCCTTCAGGGTGGTATTGCACCGTCTCGATCGGGAGCGTTCGGTGGCGCAGGCCCTCGACCGATCCGTCGTTCAGGTCGATCTGGCTGACCACGAAGCCGCTCGCCTCGGGCAGCGTCTCGCCGACGACCGTGACCTCGTGGTTCTGCGCGGTGACTTGGACGAGCCCCGTCTCGAGATCCTTCACCGGGTGGTTCGCGGCGTGGTGGCCGAACGGCAGGCGGCGCGTGTTCGCCCCGGCCGCGCGACCGATGATCTGGTGTCCAAGGCAAATGCCCAGGAGCGGTCGCCCGTCCGCGATGGCGGCGCGCGCCAGAGCCACGGGGCCGTCCAGGCGGGCCGGATCGCCGGGGCCGGGCGAGAAGACGACGCCATCCACGCCCGGCGCGAGCGCCTCTGCGGCCGTGGCCGTGTGCGGCAGGACACGCACGCGCGCCCCGCGGCGGCGAAGGCTGCGCACGATGTTCGTCTTGAGCCCGAAGTCGATGATGGCCACGAGCGGGCCGCCCTCGGATGGATCGCCCTCGTCGCGCGCAGCCGCAGGCGAGACCTCGGCCACGAAGTCCTGGTCTTCCCAGCGCGGCACCTCACGCGCCAGGGCGCGAGCTTCCTCCTCGTCTGTCTGGCCGGGCGCCGTGACGATGGCTCGCAGGGAGCCGCTTGATCGGAGGTGCCGGGCGAGGGCTCGGGTGTCGACACCGGCGATCGCCGGGATCCCCGACTCGCGCAACATCGTCGCCAGCTGGCGAGCGTCGTCGAGCACGGCGGCCGTGGCGTTGGCCACGATCAGGCCGCGCAGCCAGGGTCGCTCCGACTGGTCGTCGTATCGGACGCGGCCGTAGTTGCCGATGAGCGGGTACGTCATGACGACGAGCTGCCCGGCATAACTCGGATCGGTCGCGATCTCCTGGTAGCCGGTCTGGCTGGTGTTCACAACGAGATCACCCTGCCCGGAGCGCATCGCGCCGAAGGCGATGCCGGGGAACAGGCGGCCATCTTCGAGGGCAAGCAACGCGGGCCCGTAGTCACCGACCCTGGAGTCGACGACGGCGCTGGGGCGCGGGAACGGCGGCTGCTTCACACAAAAAGGCCACCGGCCGAATTGGCGCGGTGGTTCGACTTGCAGGCGACCATCTCGACTCCTCCCCGGCCTCTCTGGACCGGTACGCCGGCCTCGCGCGACCGATTGGTCGGTCGCAATGGACCGGGAGCCGGTCTCACGGCCGGCTGGAAAGGTTGGGCGTAGGTTAGCACGAGACACCACGCGACGAGGCGCGGAACCAGGGGCGATTGCCGCAGGTTTGGTCTGTCTGGCGGAACTTTCAGGGGATCTTCAGGCTTCAGGGACATCTTGGCGACAGTTCCAATACGAACACCCCATCGAAGACGTCAGTGACGGGATGTCTTCGTCAGATCAAACGGCCCGGGTCCTCCCTCCCCGGGCCGTTTGCTTGTTCTTGACGAGGGAGTTCGCGCCTGCGCCGAGGGGCGGACTTCAATAACCCGAGAATTCCTCGGTCCGGATGTCGTCCTCGTTTACGTCCGACGCGACGAGCATCGTTCGCAGGGCCTGCACCATGCCCGCCGGTCCGGCGACGTAGTAGATCGGATCGACGACGCCGCCGAGGTGCCGCGCGAGCATCGCCGCGTCGATGTGGTCGCGCTCTCCGTCCCACGGCTGCGCCGAGTCGGCCATTGCCGTCATCGTCGGCACAAAGGTCAGGTTCGGGTCCTTCCGCTCGAGCGCTCGCAATTCGTCCGCGAACGCCGCGTCCTCCGGACGCCGATTGGCGTGGAACAGGACCACGCGGTACGGCAATGAGCCGCCGCCGATCGTCTCGACGAGGATGCTCCGAAACGGAGTGATGCCGATGCCGCCCGCCAGCAAAACCGCTGGCCGAGCGGCCCGGTGCAACTTGAAGTCCCCGAATGGGCCTTCGATCTTGACCTCGGTTCCAAACGGGACCGTCTGCAGCACCCGCTTGAAGGCGGTGTCTCGCAGGCGCGTGGTGATCGTGATCACGTTCTCACGCGGGGCGCTGGAAATGGTGAACGGACGCAGGTTGCCCTCTGCGTCGGTCTCGGGCGGATCGAGCAGCGTCATGTCGATGGATTGGCCGGCCCGATACTCCCAGTCCGCCGGTTTGTCGAACCGGAAGGACATGGTCCGCTCCGCCACCAACTCGCGGCCCACGAGGGTCGTCTGAAACACTCTTGCCGTTGCGCTCATCGGTCGGTCCTTCGAATCGCGAACATCACGAAGAGATCCTAATCCAGACGCAAAAAGGACCGACGGGCCTTGGAGAGAGGGCCCGTCGGTCGATGCCGATAACTGGAGGTCGCTGGACGCAACCTCGGGTTGGCTTTAGGTGTGAATGCTCCTTCGCCGAGCCTCGACTACCGCGAGACCCAGCACGCCCATCGCAAACCAGATCAACAGAGCCGCCGGCGACGGTGTCGAGGTATTGCTCGAGCCGACGGGGGATCGAGAGCTCGGCGTCCTGCGCGCCCTGGAGATCGACCTGGGTCAGGGCTACCTGCTCGGTCGACCGTTACCGATAGCCGCTGCCGCTTGATCGCTCCGGACGAAGCGTGGAGACATTCCGGCCTCACTCCGGGCCAGGGCCATGAGATCGGCCGATTCCTGTTTGGCCGCGGCCGCGTCCTGGGTCGACTTGACGAGCGCTCGCTCCTCGCGCCTCTCCGCGGCCTCGCGCAGTAGAGCGTGGAACTGCTCGTTGATCAGGTCGTTGTTGTCGGCCCGTCGGTTGGTCGGGGCGCTCTTGGTTCGAGTCATCGGATCTCCTGGCTCAGGTCGGGAGTGTGCGTCTGGCGGGTACGCCGGCAAAAGCGCGGATTCGGGCAAGCAACTGGGGTTCGGTCATCGGACCGCTCTTTTCCATCTCGACCCGCCGGGTCGAGTGGCGGTTGTGGTCGTTGGCCTCGATCTGATGCGCGAAGTGCTCTACGACCTCGCCGTCGCCGAGCAGAAGAAGATCGTCGTCGATCGGAACCCGGGCGTTGATCTGAGCGAAGAACGCCCGCATGTGCTCGTCGCGGTGGCCTTCGCCGGCCGGGTGATCTTCGGTCGGCGGACGGCCGGTGGAGCGATGCCGGCTCGGGACCAGCGAGTCGATCCGCTCCCGGATGGTGACTCCGTCAGGGCCCCACTCGAGGATCGTGGCCGAAGCGGCGGAAATCCACACGCCGGTTGTTCGTCCGGTCGTCATGAGGCACGATCTTCGACGACGCGCGTAAATGTCACGCGAACAAGCGCGGGGACCGGTACTGCCCCGACCGGGGCGCAGAAGAGCAAGCTCAGAAGAAGCACAGGTTCCTTCCGGCTGCCGGCCTGACGCAGTCTCGAGAGCCGAGGCATCGGCACGGGGTCGGACAGGTCCAAAGCATGCGCCTCCCCGGCTATGAACGCAATTCACGAGGCGCGCGCCCGCGTTGAGGGGCGGCATCGCTCTGAGTAGCCCGAGGAGTCCGGTCGACGGGCAGGGTTTTCATCCTCGGTCCCCCGCCGGGCCCAACCTAGACTCGCAACGGGCCGATTCTGACTGCGCCCGGTCGTGGCGAGGCGGGCCGGGTCCTGACTAAGGAGACTCGGATGGCGCGCAATAACCGCATGTTCGGCAGCACAAGGTCGATGTTGATCCTCGTGGCGTGCATCTGCTTCGCGATCGGCGTGCTCACCGCGACCGGGATCGTCACGACCGACAAGATCGCCTGGACCGACCTCGGGCTCTTCTTCGGCTTCCTGTCCTTCCTTTACTAGGTCAAGAGGTCAGCACGCTGGCGTCAACCCACCCCGCTGCGCCGGTCGGATCAGCGCAACGCGCTCCCGCCACCCTCAGCGCAGGACGACCCCCACTCGAACCGACACGGTTCCCGGAAGCGGCAATGGGATGACGTCGCCCGCAACCGGCACACCGTCGACCACCATCGTGACCGCGTTTCCGGGGCCCTTGCGCCGCACCGTTATCTCGTACGCCGTCCCACGGAACTCTCGGTGGGCAGTGAACCCCGGCCAGGCTGCCGGCGGCACCGGCGCCACACGCAGGCCCTCGAAAGTGGGGCGAATGCCGAGGATCCACTGCGTTGCCGCGACGAAAGTCCAGGCCGCCGCGCCGGTCAGCCAGGCGTTGCGGGCCATCCCGAACGATGGGTGGGCCGGACCGCAGATGTTCTGCGGGTAGACCCAGGGCTCGACTTTGTAGACATCCGAGTCGGTGCGGGCCAGGGGCAGGATCTGGCGGTAGTAGCGATACGCGTCGTCGCCGCGGCCCAGCATCGCCGCAGCCACCATCGACCACGGGTTGGAATGGCAGAAGA
>JADGQJ010000030.1 GCA_017881885.1 Chloroflexota bacterium | reverse complement strand
GAGGCGACGGGCATTGCCGTGGTGACGAACGAGGCCACGAACTCGCGGCCGCGCTCAAGGCAAGCATCGGTGGCACCGGCGACAAGCTTGGTCGTGTTGCTGACGTTGAAGACCGGGTCTCCCGGGTTGATCCGCTCGGGGCTGAAGGCGACGAAGACGTCCTCCCCAACCTTGCGGCCGGCGGCGTTTAGCGGGTCGACCAGCAGACGGCGAGTCGAGCCGGGAACAACGGTGCACTGCATCACGATCAGAGCCCCGTCCGACACGTGCTGGAGCACCGTCTCGCAGGCCCTCTCTACCGGGACCTCGTTCGGCCGCCCTTCGCTGTCGATCGGCGTCGGCACCGAGATGAGGATTACTTCGGCGCGCGCGATGGCCGCCGCGTCTGTAGTGGCAATGAGCGAACCATCGTCGATCAGCGTCGTGATCGCGGCGGCGGGAATGCCGCTGGTGGCGTGGCCGGCATTGATGCTCGCGACCTTGGCCGCGTCGATGTCGAGGCCGGTGGTCCGATGCCCGGCGGCGGCGATTGCCGTTGCGGTGGGAAGCCCGGCGAAGCCGAGCCCGATGACGCAAACGCGCTTGGACGAAGCTGGGCTCACGGCCCTTCGCTCGATCTCAGAGTCCAACAACATGGTTTCTCGGTAGCCGTCCTGGTGAAGCGGGACCACTCAGACGGTATGCCCGAGTGGAAGGCCGCGTCGCGGAGCCCCGCGGTGACTCGCGGAGTCCGGTCGAGTATCCCACACCGAGCAGTACCCCGTTGCTAAGGGCACGTGTTCGGCTGCTTCTTGCCGTAGTAGCGGCTGTCCTGGCCGAACAGCTGGACGGATAGCGCGGCGATCTTGTCGAACCTCAGGCATGTCGTCGAAATGCTTATGTGCAACTTGGCGCCGAGGCCGGTGTCGCTGTAGGGGGGGCCCAGGACGACCTGGGTGATGTTCGAGGAGGGGATCTGGTTTCCGAGCGCGACCATGTCGGCTACCTGGCCGCCCGGGAAGGTTGTCCTGACCGCGGATCCCAGAGTCTGCATGAGCGTGGGCAGCTGGGTCAACATGTCCGGGCTGGCCATCTTGTGCTCGAGGGCCACGAGGACCTGCTGTTGCCTGGAGGCCCGCTTGTAGTCGTTGTTGTTGTCGCCGTGCCGTGAGCGTACGTAGGCGAGGGCGGTCTTGCCGTCCAGGTGGTGCGGACCGGCCGAGAGCGAGAACGGGGCCAGATGGCCGTCGAGCCAGTCGTAGGCACCGTCGTTGATGGCGTTGGGGTTGACGATGTCGATCCCGCCGACCAGATCGATCATCTTGATGAACCCCCCGAGGTCCATCACCGCGTAGTAGTCGATCGGAATGCCGACGATGAAGCTGATCTCCTTGACGAAGGTGGTGAAGGCGTCGTCCGGGGATTTGATCCACCGATGCTGAACGTAGGACGGCAGCGAGTTGATCCGGACTGTTGGACCGACGGCCCCGCCAAAGTAGAGCGGGAACGCGGCGCTATCGCGGGGCACGCTCACCATCGCTACCTGTCTGGTCGCCTTGTCGATCGTGACGACCATGATCGAGTCGTACAGCCGCTCCGTGCGCGTCGGAAACTGATCGACTCCGGCAAACAGGATCGTGACCCTGCCGGCGTCTTCGGACGGCACAGGGGTCGTCACGAAACTGGCCAGCGGGGAATCGCTGGCGTACACATCGGGCGGGGGGGTATCGGTAGACACGGGCTGGCCGCTCGGGACGCTGACCTGATCCAGAGGGCGGAAGACCTGCGAGAACGTCGAGTAGTCCATGTACGCCACTGCGCCGGCCACGCCGTGGGTAGCCACGATCACGGCGACCAGGACGCCCAGAACGACGCCCTCCTTCCGACGAATCGTCCTCGACCGGAGCCTCTTGGAAAGGCTCGCCCGCCGCCCGGTGCTCAAATACGCGTGGGCCACGGCGGCAATCCGCAAGGCTCCAAGCCCGAGGATTATCAGCAGAGCGGCCAGGGCAAAGGGGGGATCGACGAAACGGGCGACGAGGACCGCCAGACCCTGTCTGGCCTGATACAGGACGATCAGCAAGACGACCAGTGCGGGGACGCCGAAGATCGCGGCCTCCCTGCGGCGGCCGGCATACAGCTGCCCGAGCCCGGGCCACAGGAAGGACAGCGAGGCCGCCAGCAGCGGCCGGCGATGTCGGCGGCGAGCACTCATTGGCGGCGTAGTAGAGTCCCTCTCTGTCTCCACAGCGAGACCGACTCTACCACACCATCCCCGGCCACCTTCACGCCACGGTTGGGGGCACCGCATGGATGAACAGCCACCCGGCGCTGACTCCGAGCCGGCGCGCTTGCCCCGATGAGTATCATGGGCGACGACCCGTAGTCGCTCACCGTGGACGGGCCCGATACTGGATCGCCCAGAGGGTGGACGATCCAGGCGAACGGACATCTTTTGGCCCGGATGTGGCGGGAGGTACGGGGGTTGATTCGAAGGCACGCGTTGGCGCTGCGCCTGACGTTGATGGTGGCGGACGGAAGCATCGCCGTCGCCCTCGCGGTCTTGCTATCTGCCATCCGTTTCGGCCCCGGGAATGCCTTCCAGGCCCTCGCCTGGGGACTCCCCGACGCGCGCGCCTCGCTGCTCCTGTTCGCCGGCGCCTGGGCCGTCTGCCTGTGGGCGAATGGCCTCTACCGATCGCGGGCGCGGTGGACCTCCCAACGCGAGGCCGTGGATGTGCTGCGGGCAACCCTGACGTTCAGCGTCGGGACACTGGTGTTCCTGTACGCGTTCAAGCTGCCCGACGTCAGCCGGCTCTTGTTGGTTCTGTTGTTCCCGTCGATGGGCGCGATGGCCCTCGTCACCCGGACGGGCCTTCGGCTCCTGCTGGTCGCCCGGCGCCGAAGCGGCCGCAATACCCGCTTCATGCTGGTGGTAGGTGCCAACGAGCGGGCCCAGAGGTTCGCCGATCTGGTCGAGAACCACTATGAGCTCGGCCTGAAGGTCATCGGCCACGTCAGCGGCCCATCAGACGATCGAGGGTTCATCCCACGTCGGCCGGTCCTGGGGACCGTCGAGGACGTTACATCGCTCCTTCACTCCGAGATCGTCGACGAGGTCGCCGTTTGCCTTCCATTCTCGGAGCAGGACGCGATTGAGCAGACGACCCGGCTGTGCGAGGAAGAGGGCCGGATCGTTCGAATCCCGGTCGAGCTGCTAGAGCGGACACTGAGTTCGGGCCGGTTCGAAGAGCTCGACGGCCTGCCAATCCTCTCGATCGTGAGCGGATCCGACCGGGTGCTCGGGCTTGCCGCGAAACGAGCCATCGATGTCGTCGCCAGCGCCATTCTGCTGGCTGTGCTCTCGCCTCTGTTCGTTCTGCTCGGGGCTCTGATCAAGCTCGACTCTCCCGGTAGCGTGCTCTTCCGGCAGCAGCGACTCGGGTGGCACGGGCGACCGTTCGAGCTGATCAAGTTCCGAAGCATGTGCTCGGATGCCGAGCAACAGCTCGAAGACCTGCGCCAGTTCAACATGATCCACGGGCACGCCTTCAAGATCGCCTGGGACCCGCGCGTGACCCGCGTTGGGCGGTTGTTGCGCAGAGCGTCCCTCGACGAGTTGCCGCAGTTGTGGAACGTGCTGCGTGGCGAGATGAGCCTCGTGGGCCCTCGCCCGCCGCTGCCCAGCGAGGTCGCCTCCTACGATGTCTGGCATCGCCGCAGGCTTTCGATGAAACCCGGAATGACGGGACTGTGGCAAATCGGAGCCAGACGCAGCACCGAATTCGACCACTGGGTCGAGGCGGATCTCGAGTACATCGACCGCTGGTCGCTGTGGCTCGACCTGCGAATCATCGTGCGGACGGTTCCGGCGGTCTTGAGCGGCGACGGCCGGTAGAGCCGCAGGGCTACCTCCCCTGCCCTCGCAGCAAACTCGAAAACCAGGCCTCATGGGAGTCCGTTATGGCTTCCCAGCCGTAGAGCCGGGAGGCGCGATCTCGGGCTCGCCGTCCGAGGTCGCGGGCCAGCGATCGGTCGTCGAGAACGGCCTGCAGCCGCCCGGCGAGCTCCGTCGGCCTCTCGTAGTAAAGCCCCGCGTCGCCCAGCGCCTCCCTGTGCTCCGGTACGTCGTTGGCGACAATAGCGTTGCCGTAGCCCATCGCCTCTATCAGCGCGGGATGAGTTCCGCCAACTTCTGTCGCCTGAACGTATGCCGCCGCGTGCGAGCGCAGAACCCGATACCCGGACCCGTACACCGCCCCGAGGAAGCGGACTCGGGAATCGTCGGTGGCGTGAAGCGACGCGATGTACTCGGACGCGTAGGGCGCGTCGCCGACCATGGCGAGCGCACAGTCTGTGGCGACCCCGGAGAAGGCTTCGATGACGAGGTGGGCGTTGTTCTCGGGTTCGAGGCGGCTCACGAAGAGGACATAGCGCCCGGGCTCCAACCCGTATCGGGCCAGAGTCCCGTCATCGGGAACGGGGTCGAGGTCGGTTCCATAGGGCAAGAACGTGGTTCGACGCCCGTAGGCCGTCCGGTAGTAGTTCCGGATGACCGCGGCATCCGTGACGATCTCGATCGGCAGCCGGGCGGCCGTCCAGGCACACAGCCGGTAGTAGGCCCGGCCGATCGCGCTCCACTTCTGCCGCTTCCACTCGAGGCCGTCAACGTTCAGGACCACGCGCCGGCCGAAGAGCCGAAGGAGCATCGCCGCGGGAACGTTTGCCGAGTTGCATATGTAGACGATGTCGTAACGCCTGGTGAGCGCATGGCAAGCGGCGAAGAGTGTGTGCACCACCGTTTCGAAGTACTTGGATCGCGGCGCGGGGAGCAGGACGATCCGCATCCCCGCGTACGATCGCGTTCCGCGCGGGACGAACCGGTCGCGACCGTAGACGGTCACTTCGTGGCCGCGCTCCGCCAGCCGCTTGCCGAGCTGCTCCGCGAACGTTTCGAAGCCGCCGTAGCCGGCCGGCACACCCCGGGTCCCAAGGATTGCTATGCGCATGCGTCGATGGTAGCCGGGGCAGCGGCCTCCAGGGCGCGCTGCTACGATGCCATGATTGGCCGACCGTGAGCGATGCCCTGGAGGCCGAATTCGGGCGCCCCCAGCTAGGACGGAGAGCAGGATTTGATTCGCGAGGACAGCGAGTTCGTCGCCAACTGCGTAACGAAGTTCTTCGACTGCCTCTTCGTCAGGGGTTGGTTTCTGAACGCGACCGACCCGCTGTCGTCGGTGAGGCTCGAAGGGCAAGCCGGTATTCAGCAGGTATCTCGCGTGGCGTTCGACTACCCGGGCATCGGCCCGAGTGCCGGGTTCCAACTTCAGGCGGTGCTCAGTGAGGGCTTCGACTGGGACCTGACGGTCGAATTCACGACCGTCAGTGGACGTGTCGCCTTGGCGACGGTGCGGGAGCTGAGCGAAGATCGGCTGGCCCGCTACCCGTCAAGATCCAAGAGCGCGAACTTCCGGGCGCAGGTCAATGCGACGCCCGATGCTCGAGTCCTGGATATCGGCGGCAGGGATCGAAGCAAGATGGATCTCAGCACCCAATTCCGCGTCAAGGAATACGTCGTGCTCGACATCGTGCCCGGCTCGAATGTCGACGTCGTCGCCGACGCCCACGAGATGTCCAGGATCCTCGAGCCCGAGAGCTTCGACTACGTGATCTCACTAAGCGTCTTCGAACACCTCCTCATGCCCTGGAAGGTGGCTCTAGAGATGAACCGGGTGATGAAACTCGGTGGCCGGGCATGGATCTCGACTCACCAGACCATCGGCATGCACGACATTCCATGGGATTTCTGGCGGTTCTCCGACACGGCCTGGGACGCACTGTTCAACGAGTCCACGGGCTTCCGCATCGTCGACCGGGTCATGGACCACGAGGAATTCATCCTCCCGTTCGCGATCCGAGACGAGAAGCTCGACGCGGAGAAGGCCGCCGGATGTGAGATGTCCGCGGTGGTCGTCGAGAAGATCGGCCCGACTTCGCTCGATTGGCCGGTTTCTCTCGAGAGCGTCATCCAGACCATGTATCCACAGGGCGACTAGGTCGCTGCGATGCCCGCTGCCGACCCTGCACCCGCGACGCTAGAGCCGGCGAGCGGCGTCGGAGGCCGCGAACATGGTGGACTATCCGGCTTGATCGCCTGGCTCCTCGTGGCCATCGCCGCCCTCGGGTTGTTCGCCTCGACCCCACCGTCGGGCGGTCCCGACGAGCAGGCTCATGAGGTGACGGCCTGGTACGTCTCCGAGCACCTGCTGCCGCCGGGCCCGGCCGAGACGTTCCCTGCTCCAGCGTCGCTCTGGGTCACTCCGTGTTTCGCCGGCCGGCCCGACGTGACGGCCCTCTGCATGCCCGCACGCTCGACGCTGCAGGGCATGGTCATCGCGAGCAGCATCGTCAACTATCCGCCGCCCTACTACCTGGTCGTCGGCATCGGCCAGAGAATCGCCGCCTTGGGCGGGAACCAGTATGCGGACTTGGGCGGTCGGGTCGCCTCCGTCACTCTCAATCTCGGGGTCCTGCTCCTTGTCAGCCTCTACATGCGCCGCCGGAACCGGTTGTGGGGGAACTTCCTGGTGCTGGTCTCGACGCCGATGTCGGTCTTCCTGGGCGTGGTCGTCAATCCGAGCGGCTGGGAAATCACCTGCGGCGTGGCCATGGCCGCCGCGCTGGCGGAGGCGGCCTGGGGGCGCCGTCCACTCACCGCCGAAGCGTGGACAAGGGGCTCGGCGGCGATCTTGGCCCTGGCGACGCTCGGGCTGGCCACGGCGAGGCCCCTCGGCTTTGTCTGGGCGGCGGGTTTGAGCGTGTCGGCGATTGCGCTGGCCCCTGCCCCGATGAGGCGGAGAGTCCTGGCCCGGGTCGTGGGGGCAGTTGCTCCAGGCATCCTCGTCGGGGCACTCTGGGCGTTCACCCATCCGGCCTCATTGCCCGTGCTGAGCACCGTGCCGGCGAGCCCGACGACGATCCCGAACCTCGCCAACTGGTTTGCGGAATCGGTGCTTTCGTTCCCCGGATTGCTCCTTCACATGTTCGGAGTCCTCGGTTGGTTGGACACGCCGATGCCGCAGCTGCTGTTCCTGGTGACCGTGGCCGCATGGGCGGTCCTCCTGACCCGTCTGGCGTCGATCGAATTGGCGGCGAAGATCTGCGGGCTGGTCGGGATAGTGATCCTGCCGGGCGCGATCGAGGCAATGGGGTGGGGATCATGGCCGGGTTGGTGGCAGGGTCGATACACGCTCCCGTTCGCCCTCGGCTTCGTGCTGCTTTTGCTCTTGAGAACAGGCTGGCGGGCCCCTCGCATGGTCTCCATCGTGTCGGGCTTGTCGGTCCTATCGCTCGGCTTGATGGTCTGGGTGAACGCGCTCCGCTACGGCTACGGGCTCGACGCCTATTCCTTGCCGGCGTCCCACGGCCTTCCGGGGATCAGCCCCTCTCGGCTCTGGCTTTCGGCGGCGTTGGGTCTGGTCCTGGTGGGTACCAGCGTGTATCTCCTCCTTCGGTCGTGGAGAGACCGGCCAGACGACTTGCCGGGCCTCGAGCCGGGCCTCGAGCCGGGAGCGACGATGACGCCACTGGGATCGGATGCGGCGTGACGCACGTCTTCGATCCGCAATGCGGCTTCCTCGCCATCACGGCACCCACTCTTCGCCGGCTCAAACTCGGAGGCCTGGCCCGGGACTACTTCTTCGAGAACGACATGCTCATCCGGCTGAATGTGCTCGACGCGCGCGTGGTGGACGTGGACACCTCGTCGCTGTACGCAGACGAGACGTCGTACCTCGGCATCCGGCGACCCGCTGGAGCTTCCCGCCGCGGCTGTTGCGCGGATTCCTGTGGCGCTTCACGAGGCGCCACCTGATGAACGACTTCGGCCTCATCGGGTTCCTGTCGATCTTCGGGGCCATGTTTACGCTTTTCGGAGCGGTGTTCGGGGCCTACCACTGGATCCTGTAGGCGACGAGCGGAATCCCCGCCACGAGCGGCACGGTCATGGTCGCCGTGGTGCCACTCATCCTCGGTTTCCAGATGCTCCTCCAGGCACTCTCTCTGGAAGTGCAGAGCTCCGCCGGCGCGAGCGAAACGCGCGAGTACTCGCGTCTGGCCTTCGCGCCCGTTGACCAGCCGGCCGGCCCGCGCTGAGCCCGGTCATGACGTCGCCGATCCAGGCCTCCTGGCGCCGTGTAATCGAGAACTGGCCGCGCCACCGCGAAAAGGTCCGCTACCTGTTCGTGGGCGGTTGGAACACGCTCGTCTGGTACGGAACTTTTGCCCTGTTCTACTACCTGCTCCGGGACCGCCTCGCCATTCCTGTGATCCTGGCCATGGCGTACCTGATCGCCTCAGTGAACGGGTCTCTGGGGTTCCGATATCTGGTCTTCACCCCCGTCCGCCACTCGGTGGCGAGTTCTTGCGCTACCAGGCCGTATACCTGCCGATCCTGGCCGCAAACATGATTGCGGTGCCGCTGGCCGTCTCGTACACGACCCTGAGGGCTTACGTCGCCCAGCCGCTCGTCAGTGTCATTGCCTTCGTCGTCGCCTACTTCGGAAACAAGTACTTCGCGTTCCGAAAGCGGCCGGAGAGCGACTGAACCCGGCGTTCAAGCGAGAGTGACGTCCCTGACCGCGAGCAGGAAGGTCGATCCGAACCGGGCGCTCGGCTCCAGAACCGCTCCTTCGGCCCACTCGTTCCAGGCGTTCACGAAGATGAGGCGTTCGTCGGGCGGTCTATGGGCAACGGCCGCTGCTGCGGCGGCGAGCCAGCGCCGGAACGTGTACGGGTTGGAGCCGTACCAGATGTCCGGTTTCGACTGGCGCCGGGCCGTGTTGTCGAAGGCCACCATCAGCCCCGGGAACCCGCCTTCGGGCACGCCGCCGCGCAGCTTCCGCACGGCGTCCTTAACCAGCGCCCGGTAGCTCAGGAGATTGCCCGCGAACGCCAGCTCGGCGCCGACCCGATAGCGCGGGACCCACTCCCACCGGGAGTTGTGCGGCGGAAAACCCAGGCTTCCGTCAAGACCCACCGCGGCGGAGTTCTCACCCAAGCCATCGAACTCCTTTTCCACTTCGACGCCGAGGAGCAGGAGCTCGCCGACGCCCGCACGCCCGGCCGACTCTCGCCATGAAGCGAGGACTGAACCCAGGTCGGGTATCTGACGCGGCCTGTAGATGGCGAGGACCGCCTTGCCACCGACTCGCATATACCGGGCATCCCGCAGGATCGGCAGAACGTCCTCGATGAAACGCGTCGCCGGCACCTGCTCATAGGCCTGACCGATGAGAACGTCGGTCTCGCGGCCGTCCCATCGACGCGTCCAATTCTCGTTGGCCCACATGAGACAGAACGGCAGCTCGATGTCGCCGCGGAGCCGCTCGTTGATCGGGCCCTCGAGCAGCTGCTTGCCCGCGAACCAGTAGTGGTAGTACATGAATCCGTCGATCCCGGCCGATCGCGCGAGCCCCGCCTGGCGGACGACGGTTTCGGGGAGTCGGAGGTCGTAGAAACCGAGGTCGGCCGGCAGTCGGGGCTGATCGTGCCCGAGGTACACGGGCCTGGCGGCCGCGACGTTGGTCCACTCGGTGAAGCCCGGCCCCCACCACCGGTCGTTCTCCGGGATCGGGTGGAATTGGGGGAGGTAGAACGGCACCACGCGCACCCCCGCCGTCTGGGGCCGGTCGATCTCGAAGCGCTCCCAGTCGCGGGCGGCCGGACCGGCGGCCGCGAGTCCGGATCGCTCGGCCAGCGACAACCCGGCCTCGGCGGTAAGGACGCCGATCAGGCGCTCGATGGCATGGGCCGTGGTGGCGTTGACCTGCCCGGCCTCGGGCTCGAAATCAGCGGAGGAAAGAGTGAGAGCTCGCAGTCCCTGAAGGACAAAGCCGCGGATCCAGTACATCGATCCCGCGGCGAACTCGAGCTCGCGGGGCCTCAGGTCCACTTCGAGCCGGCGAAGCAGGTTCGCCGTGGTGGACTGGTTGTTCCCCCACAACTGCGGACCAAGAAGGCTGCCGTCGGCGGTCACGAGCCCGAGACCCGGCAACGCGGCGAAGGCATTCAAGATCTCGGTCACGTTGGCCGTGCTGCCGAGGAGACCACGCAAGAGTTCGCTCCGCCATGAGGCGCCGGTGCCCGTCAGGTGGTGATCGTCGCGCCATGCGCTGCGCTTGGTGTGAACCTTGAGCACGAGCTGGTAGGGGTCGAGCAGGCCGGCGTTCACGACCTGCGCCAGCGGTAGGATGTCCCGCCCGTGGTTGGCGACGTCCAGGACCAGGACCGTCGAGACCCGCGGGATACGGGCGCGGTCCACGGCGATCGGCTCGGTCGAAGCGTTAGTGACGATGAGATCGAAGCTCACCGGGATGGCGGCCAGCTGCTCGATGATCTCGTCGAGCAGTTCCGGATAGAAGACGTGGACGACGGCTGCGACCCGGGCCGGGTGGACGATCGTCATGTCCGATCGCGTCCGCCACTCGTCGGGAAATGCGATCCCGTGCCGGCCCATGCCGCGCTCGACCCACCGGGCGAAATCCGCCGGCGATCCGGTCCGGCTCGACAAGGCCGCCGGGTTCAGGCCCAGAGCGGCGTAGCGGACGCGCGTCCGCAGGCCCGCCCGAGCGCGCGAGGCGGCCGAGCGGAGACGGGCGCGCGTCAGCCGGCGCATCGAAGCGACGCCCCCGAGACGGCCGCCGGCCACGCGTTCAAAGCCAGTCGTCGATTTCGACGCCGAACCGGGCCCGAATCTCCTCGCGGACCAGCGACCCATCGGGGGCGACGTCCGGCCGGCGCAGGATCTCACGTTTCACGAACGGAAAACCCATATCCAGGAGGCGGCGCCAGCCGTGGATCGTTGGATTGGAGCCGTCGCCGATGACCTGGCCATAGCGGAACGCGGCCTCGACGACGAAATGCTCGCCTCGCAGCAGGCGGCCGAGGCCGAGCTCGTAGCGCCTGATGACGTCGTCGCGCGTTCGTTCGACGCGGATGCCGCGCCAAAACCGCGCCAGCGGCTCTTCCCGAAGGCACCCACCCTTGAAGCCGAGGCAGTAACTCTGGAGGTGGAACTGCCCCAGCTGCGTGCTGTCGGTCAAGCCCCAGACGTCGGCCGCGGATGCGTCAAAAAGCCCGAGCACTTTGTCGATCCCATCGAACGGGCCGGCCAGGCTGTCGTTGATGAAGAGGACCTGGCCGGCGTCGGCGATCCGCGGGCACCAGGCCAGGGCCGCCGCCCAAGAGCCGAAGTCGTACCCGACGTTCGGCCGGCGAGCCACCGTGACCCCTTCCGGCCGGTCCTGCGGCCACACGAGATCCCTCGGGTCCTCGGATGAGCTGACAAGCAGAACGGCGTAACCGTGGCCTGCGAGACTCCGAGTCAACTCGAACACGGACCGGCTCAATCGATTGTCCGACGCCCACTGAACGACAACGGCAACACGATCGAGCTTCCCACGCGAACTGAATTCGTCCGGACCCTCCAGCCGGATCCCCGGAAACCGCGCGCTCAGAACGGCGGGCCGTCGCCGTATCGAGGGCAGGGCCGGCCTCATTTCCGGCGCGCCACTGAGCGCACGCGCCGCAACGGCGCCGTCAGCCGCCACGACCTGCTCCGGCGCATCTCCCGAATGATCCCCCAGCTGCCGAGGAGGTCGCCGGTCATACGGCCGTGCTCCTCGCGAAGCGACTCGAGATCGGCCCGCAACGCCTGAACCTCATTGCGCAGATCGACCGACTCGCCGCGCACGCCCTGCAATTCCAGGCGCGAGCGCTCGACGTCGGCCGCGGCGTCGGCCTCGACGCCCGCGGCTCGGGCCAGGGCGGCCTCGGCCGCCGGCACGAGAGCCAGCGCCGCGTCTCTGGTTGCCAGCAACTCGAGATGAAGGGCGCTCGTGTTGCGATCGAAGGCGATGAATTCCTTGGTGCCGCTGATCTCGCAGAACGGCGCCGGGTTTCGATGCTTGGTGAGAACCGCGACGCTGTCGTAGACGTGGATCCCGTCGAGGTGGGTCTGCCACGGGAACGCGAGCGTTTCAGCAGTCGAGAAGTGGTAGGCATTCAGGTCGTCTATCCGCGCTTTGACCCATTCGACGAAGGTCTGACCGTCGCCGCCGTCGGCCCCGTATTCGGGCCAGTAGGACGTGTGGCAGTCCTCGACCAGATAGACGCCCTCGTCGTTCAGCAGCGGGAAGAGCGTCTCCGCCGACGTGATCTGCTGGCGCATCGTGTGTCCGCCGTCGTCGATCACGATATCGAAGGGCCCATGTTTGTCCGACACTCGCCGCAGGAACTCCGGGTCGGCCTGGTCGCCGATCTCCACTGTGAATCGGCCACTCGTCGCGAGGGCGGCCGCCTGGTCAACGTCGATGCCGACCAGACCTGCTTCCCCGCCGAGGTAATGCCTCAACAGCGCCAGGCCGCCGCCGCGCGAGACACCGATTTCGAGCACCTTAGCCGGGGAGCCCCGAAAGCGGCTCAGGTGACGATCGTAGATCGCGAAGTAGTGGATCCATTTGTCGATCGCCAATCCGGCCCGGTTGGCCGTGAAGAACGCAAAGAGCGGGTTGGCCGACAGCGCCATCCATTCGTCGCCGGTGTAGAAGGCCACTCGATAGCACTCGTTGACGAGATGCCGCGGGGCCTCCAGCGAGCGAAGTGCGTCGCCCAGGCGGCGTGCCCGAGCCGAGTTGTCGGCGCCATCCGTGAGCGCCCTCCTCAGGACCACGCGCTCGTCGTCGGTGATCTCGACGGAGGCTTCGATCAGGCCTGCCGCCCGATCCAGGTAGCCCGTGGCAATGGCGTGGAGGATATTGCCGATTTCGTCACTGCTTAGCACGGACGTCCTCCTGGATCGCGCCCGGCACCGTGGCCGCCCCGGTCCCCGCCACCGGTTCGCGCCAGACGCCGGGCATTCGAGTGAGACCGGGTTCCTGGTAGCCGTGCCCCCGCACATGCAAGTCAAATTCGCGGTCGGCGGAGTCGAAGATGTGGCCACGGTCGACGATCGTCGTGCTCACCTGGTAGGTCGCGGGCTGGAGGGGCAGTTCGTCGATGACCAGGTCCACGTACCCTTCCCCAGCTTCTACCGACCAGGTTCCGAGGCGGCCGGAGTTCGGTTCGGCGACGATCGCACCCGACTCGTGCATGAACCTAATGCCGAAGATGATGTGGCGAATCGGCTCGTGGGCGATGTAGTGCATGCGGATCGTGCACGGAGCCCCGGCCAGCAAGACCGGAGTCGCCCTCGAGTCGGCGTCGAGGAACTCGAGAGAAGTGATCCTGACTTCGCCCGACCCGAGTCGCGTGGACGCCGACGGCGCCGGCAACTGGCCCTCGGCGACGTGAATGGCGTGCATCTCGCGCTCGTTGACGTCTGCCAGATAGGCGTCGCCGACTTCGGCAGCCGGGCCGAGCTGTCGGATGCGCCCGTGGTCGAGCCACATCGCCCGGTCGCACATGTCCCGTATCAGGCTCAGAGAATGAGTCACCAGAACGATGGTCGTGCCGCGCTTACGCAGGTCGAACAGGTGGTCGAAGCACTTCCGCTGGAACTCCACGTCGCCGACCGCGATCACTTCGTCCACCATCAAGATGTCCGGGTCAAGCGAAACGGCAATGGCGAAGCCGAGGCGCACGAACATGCCGCTCGAGTAGATCTTGACCGGCAAATCGATGAACTCCCCGATCCCCGCGAAGTCCTCGATCTTGTCCATCGCGGCGCTGACCTGCCTGCCGGACAAGCCAAGGATCGCGCCGTTGAGTCTGATGTTCTGGCGCCCGGTCAAGTCGCCGTGGAACCCCGCACCCAACTCGAGCAGCGCTGAGACACGACCGGCGACGACCACCTTGCCGCTTGTCGGCCGGTAGATGCCCGCCAGCACCTTCAGAGTCGTTGACTTGCCCGATCCGTTCTGCCCAATCAGGCCGAAGGTGGTGCCCCGCTCGATGTCGAACGAGGCATCCCGCAACGCCCAGAACTCCCGGCCCTTGGGCAACTTGCCGCGAACGACACGCTGCTTGAGCGAGGTGTGTCGCTCTCCGTGCAGCCAGAAGCGCTTGGACAGGCCCTCCGCCCGGACGGCGTATTCGGTCATATCGCCTCACCGATGTCCAGGCCACGCCACCGGTAGACAAAGAACGCCAGGACGGCGGCGCCGGCCGCCCACGCAACCAGCTCGAGCCATATGGCCGGGCCGGGAACCTGCAGATCGTATGCCAGCTGCCGCAGCGCCCCGACGTACCCCGCCATCGGGTTCAAGCGCACCAGGGCCTGCATCGGCAGGCCGTGCCAGGACGTTGGGATGACGGAGAGCTGGTAGATGATCGGGGTCAGGAAGAACAGGAGCTGCAGGGCTACGTTGGTGAGGTGCGCCAGGTCCCGGAGGTGGATGTTCAGGATCGAGAGAGTCAGCGCAATCGAGGTCACGAAGACAACGAATGGGGCCAGCCAGAGTGGGAATAGCAACCAGGTCCAACCCACGTTCCCGAACCCGGCCAGGACAATCGCCAGAAGGCTGAACTCGATTAGGGTTTGAACCAGGATCGCCATCACCGCACCCAGGATGGGGGCGAACGATGGGAAGTAGACCTTCTGGAGCATCGCCCCGTTCCCAAGCAGGGTCGGCATCGACGTGGTGACCGCGATAAGGAAGAAGTTCCATGGGACGAGCCCGGCGAGGAGCCAGACCGGGAAGAACCCCGGCCTGCCGGTGCCGAAGGCAGGAGCGCTGCTGTGGAAGAAGACGCCGAAGACCAGGCTGTACGTGAGGAGCATCGCCAGAGGGGCGACCAGCGACCATGCCCAACCAAGAGCGGTCCCCTTGAACCGCGACTTGAGATCGCGCTGGGCGAAGTTCCAGATGAGAGACCGGTAGGCCCAGATGCTGGCCCTGGGCCGCGCAGTTGCGTTCATTTGCCCTCAAGAAGCCGTCGCGGTCGCGACTCTATGTTCAGCAGGGTTCAGAATACTTGGAACGGAGCGTCGCGGGTCGCGAGAACAGCCCGCTGCTCTTTTCGTTTGCCCCCATATCCTGTAAACGAGCTTCGCGAAGGGTGATTGCAACGTGATCAAACGCACATGGACCGGCCACAGGTCGCTGGTCGTCGCCATCAGCGCGGTCGCTGTCGTGGCGATCGTGTCCGCCGGCGTGCTCGTCGCGGTCAATAGTGGCGGGGCCCCTCAGGCGAGCCTCGCACCGACCGCCATAGCCACCGCAACCGCGTCGCCGGTTCAGTCAGACTCGCCGACCCTCGAGCCTTCGCCGGGTCCCACAGCCTCCCCGACCGACTCCCCGGCCGCGCTGGCCTCGGGTTTGGCGTACTCAGACCTGGACGGCGTACCAACGACCTCGGACCTCGCCCACCGCCTGCCCCTGGCCATCATGGTTGACGACAACGTCGTTGCCCGGCCCCAATCCGGCTTCGCTACCGCCTCGATCGTCTACCAGGCCCTGGCAGACGGCGGTGAGGACCGATACATGATGGTCTTCCAGGAACGGACTGCCCCGGTCATCGGACCGGTGCGCAGCGCCCGCCCGTATTACGTCTATTGGGCGGCGGAGTCCAAGGCGCTTTTCGGGCACTACGGCGGAGACGTCCTCGCACTCAAGAAGGTTATTCCCGCCAATGCCGGAAACATTTACAACGAAGACGCCCTCAACGGCGGCGCGTGTCCCTACCATCGAGTCGTCAGCCGCGCCGCTCCTCACAACGCCTACACCAGCTCCGCCGCTCTGATCTCTTGTGCTGCCAAACGCCACTACCCCGCCACGTATCAGAACCTGCCGGTGCGGCCTTTCAGGGATGACACGCCGCCGGACCAGAGACCGGCCGGCCAGACCATCTCAGTCCCCTATCCCACGGGGGTGATCGGCTACGCCTTCGATCCGGCCAGCGACTCATACCTGCGCTCTGTTCGCGGCAACCCCCAAATCGATCCGACCGACAAGACGCGTGTCGCCGCTCGGAACGTCGTCGTGCTATTCCAGACCCTCACCTACGACACCGTGACCGAGCCCGGCCACAAGCGCCCTGTGGTCGCCAACGTCGGTTCGGGGAGGGCCGTCGTCTTCCTCGAAGGCCGGGCGATCGTGGGCACGTGGAAGAAGACGAGCAACGTCGCCCTCACCCGTCTCTACGACTCGTCGGGCGCCGAGATCCCCCTGGTTCGGGGCGAGATCTTCATCCAGAGCGTGCCGACCGGCACGGCACTCACCTACAAGTAGGGCTCCGGATTCCCGGTCGGCGGCCGGAGCCGCTCAATGCTGGCAAGGAGCCGGTGAGATCCCCTGCATGCCGTAGTAGCGGCTGTCCGAGCCGAAGAGGTCAATCGACAGGCTGGCGACCATGTACAGCTTCAGCCGGCTCGTCCAGGCTCCCTTGGTCAGCGTGGCGGCCGGGTGATAGTCGTATGGAGGACCGAGCACGCACTGCGTGATGTCGCCGGATCCGACCTGCCGAATGATCGTGGCGAAATCCCTGGCCGTGGCCATGGGGAAGTTGGTTTGGACTATCTTGGACGCCAGCGACAGCAGCTTCGGGAGCCGCCCGATGCCCGCCGGGCTGGCGATCTTCTTCGCCAATGCCGCAATCAGGTCCTGCTGGCGACCCGCGCGGACATAGTCGCTGCCACCGTTGTGGCGCGAACGGGCGTACTTGAGAGCGAGCGCGCCATTCAGACACACATTGCCGGCAGCAATGTACGTCTTTTGCGACGGATCGAAGATCGCCTTGGGGTTGTTGACGCAGACTCCGCCGGCGACGTCGACAAGGCTGATGAAGCCGGCCATGTCGATGACCGCGTAGTAGTCGACCTTCACGCCGACCAGGAACCCCAGCTCGTTGCCGAGGGCGACGAAAGCGGTATCAGGCGCGTGGATCTGGCCGCGGGAGACCAGGTTTGCGAAGTTGTTGATCTTGGTGTTGACGCCCGCCTGGCCGCCCCAGTAGTAGTCGAAGTACGCCGTGTCCCGAGGCATGCTGACCATCGACACTTTGTTGGTGTCTTTATCGATGCTGACCAGCATCAGCGCGTCGTACTGGCCGCCGTTGCGCCCGGGCAGCCAGTCGAGGCCGGCCAGCATGATCGTGACGCGGTGCGATGGGGCCGGCTCAGCGGTGACCTCGGCGGTCGGGTCCGGCGGTGCGTACGATCCCCCAGGCTGCCAGTCGGCAGGCGTCTGCGTGGGCGTTGCAGTAGCGGGCACGGTGGGACCCGCGGTCGGGGTGCTGACGAGGACGTTCGACGCTATGTCGACGTCGAAGTTGTAGAAGGACCAGGCGTAGTAGGCGGCCTCGGCGTGAACCGCGATGACGACGACGAGCAGCACCGCCAGCACGCCCGACTCGATCGCCCGAGGCCGGCGCAACGGTCCGGCGGTGGCATAGGCGTGGACCATCGCCACGAGACGCCAGATTCCCAGGATCGCGGCGCCGATTGCGATCGTGGCGGCGAAGGATGAATCGAGCAGGCTTAGCGAGAACCAGGTGACGCCGTTGGCCAGCTGGAGGATCAGCCAGGCGAACGCGAGCACGACCGGAATGCCAAAGATGAGGGCCATGACGCGCCGGCGGGCGTAGAGCTGCCCGAGGCCCGGCCAGAGGAACGAAAGCAGCACCGCCACGAGCCGCGAATGGCCCTTCGGTGAGCTTCCACCGCTCCCATTGGGAGGGGCGGCCGGCAACCCATCCGTCTGTGGGGCGACCGAACCGTCGTCTCCCGACGAGCGCCCGGTCTCAGGCGCGGCGGATTGGGTTTCTCCAGGCTCGCTCATCCGACTCCAAACGCCCCTTCCAGCACCTGCGGTGGCTTGCTCACCGTGGTCGCGCCGACATTTGCCGGCCGGCTCGACGATTGACCGTCCTCCGGCTCCGGGCGCGGCTAACCCCGGCAGAGTGTATTCGACGTCGCCGGGTCGGATCGTGTGATCCTCGTTGCGATGTCGTCGCGGCGAACGACTACTGCATCACCAGGCCGCCGTCGACAGCGAGAACCTGGCCCGTGATGTAGGCGGCTTCGTCCGAGGCGAGGAACGTGACCGCGTTGGCAATGTCCTCGACCGTGCCGAAGTGGCCGAGCGGCGTCTGAGTCTTGATCTGGTCGGTCAGGGCTTCCGGCAGGTCTTTGGTCAGCTCCGTGACGATGAAGCCCGGGGCGACCGCGTTGCAGGTGATGCCGCGGGATGCGACCTCACGAGCCGTGGCCTTGGTCAGGCCGATGAGGCCGGCCTTGGAGGACGAGTAGTTGGCCTGGCCCATCTGGCCGGCCTGGCCCGAAACGCTCGACATGTTGATGATCCGGCCGGCGTGGGCCTTGAGCATCGGACGGATGGCAGCCTTGATCATGTAGAAGGCGCCGTAGAGATTGACCTCGAGGACCTTCTTCCAGTCGTCGATCGGCATCCGCATGATCAGGTCGTCGCGGGTGATCCCGGCGTTGTTGACCAGGATGTCGATCTTGCCGAAGGCGGCCACGACCGCGCCGACGGCCTTCACGCAGGCGTCCGGATCGGTCACGTCTGCCGGAATGAAGAGCGCCCGGCGCCCCAGAGCCTCGATCTCCGCGACGGTCGCCTCGGCCACTTCCGGCCGGCCCACGTCGATGAAGGCGACGTCGGCACCCTGGCCGGCCAGTTTGAGGCAAATTGCCTTGCCGATGCCGCGTGAGCCGCCCGTGACGAGGGCTTTCTTGCCGGTGAGATCGATCATTTCGGACTCCCTTGTTCGGACCGCTCGAGCAGCCACTCCAGCGCCGGAGGAAACGGATTGACGGGGTCGAGATAGCCGGGCAGTACCTTCACATCGCCCGGGCCGATGGCGTCGGCGCGAGCCGAAGCCGCCGGATCGGCGGTCCACTCCAGCGCGATCGCACCGGAGGTGAGCCCTGCGCCGAAGGCCACCAGCAGCAGCCGGTCGCCCTTCTTCACCCTGCCCGAGCCGACGGCCTCCGCAAGGGCGAGGGGCACGGATGCGGCGGAGGTGTTGCCGTAGCGGTCGACGTTGACGAAGATCTTCTCCATCGGGAAGTCGAGCGCCTTGCCGAGAGCCTCGATGATCCGGATGTTGGCCTGGTGCGGGATGACGAGGTCCACGTCGGCCCGGTCCAATCCGGCCTTCTCGAGGGCTCTGAGCGAGGTCGAGCCGAGGGTTCGGACGGCCATCTTGAACGTTTCGCTGCCCTTCATCTTCATGTAGTGCTCGCGGGCCTTGAGTGTTTGGTCGCTCGCCGGTCGCGCGGCGCCGCCCGCGGGCAGCCAGATGAAGTAGGCGCCCGAAGGTTCGGTCGTCATCTCGATGCCGAGGGTTCCGCCAGGCTCGTCGGAGGCAGACAGCACGACCGCGCCGGCACCGTCGCCGAAGAGTAGGCAGGTTCCTCGATCGGTGAAGTCGGTCGCCCGGCTGAGCGTCTCGGCTCCGATCACGAGCACGTGGTTCGCCATGCCGCTGCCGATGTACGCCTGGCCGGTGGCGTATCCGAAGACGAAGCCCGAGCACGCCGCGGCCAGGTCCATCGCCGCCGCCCGCTTGTTGCCGATCGCGTCCTTCACCAGGGCGGCGGTCGAGGGCATCGGATAGTCCGGCGTGAGAGTGCCGACCAGAATCAGGTCGATGTCGTCGGGCTGGAGGCCGGCAACCGCGATGGCTCGCAAACCGGCGACCGCGGCCATGCTGGCAGTGGTTTCATCCGGTCCGGCGATGCGCCGCTCGCGGATCCCGGTGCGGCTGAAGATCCACTCGTCCGACGTTTCGACCATCTTCTCGAGGTCGGCATTGGTCAAGACGAGGCTCGGAGCGTAAGCGCCCCAACCGGCAAGATGGACGCCTCGAACGGATCCGGCCATTACGGCTCGACCTCGATCAGGGGCTGCTTCGCCTTCACGAGCTTCCCGGACTCGGCCACGATGCGGACGACTTTGCCGGCGGCGTCGGACTTGATCTCGTTGAAGAGCTTCATCGCCTCGATCAGGCCGATGACCTGTCCGACAACCACGTCCTGTCCGACCGTGACGTACGCCGGCGTGCTCGGCGACGAGGAGCTGTAGAAGATGCCCGTAAGCGGCGCTCGAACGGCTCGGGCCGAGGAGACCGGGACGGCGGGCCCCGCCGGCGCGGCAACCGTCGCGGGATCGGCCGTGGTGGCGGGCGCGGCCGCGGAGGCCGCGACCACCGGAAGCAGCGCCGCGGGCTTGCGCAGAACGATGCTGGATTGGCCGGCTTCGACCTCCATCTCGCTCAGTTCGCTCTTTTCCAGGAGAGCGTTCAGTTTGTCGATGAGGCCGAGCAACGAGGCGGTCTCGGCCGACACGGGGGTGACCTCCTGCGCCGGAACCTCGACGCCTGGGGCGGACGCGGCGTCCGGCGCGGTTGCGGGTTTCTTGATCTCGTCGGCCATGGTCTCGCCCCCTACTCGTTCCAGCGCCGGATGACGAGGGCGCTGTTCTGTCCGCCGAAGCCGAATGAATTGGAAATCGCGATCTCCATCTCACGGTGGCGAGCCTTGTTCGGGGTCAGGTCGAGCCCTGCGGCACCGTCGGGTTCTTCGAGGTTGATCGTCGGCGGCACGATGCCGGTCCGGACGCTCATGATCGTGACGATCGCCTCGATCGCACCCGCGGCACCGAGCGTGTGCCCGATCATGCTCTTGTTCGCCGTGATGCTCACCTGGCCGACTCTGTCGCCGAAGAGGGTGCGCATGGCTTCAAGCTCACGCGGGTCGCCCTCGGGAGTCGAGGTGGCGTGAGCGTTGACCATGGTGACGTCGTCGACGCTGAGGTGAGCCTTCTCGAGGGCGCGGCGGATGGCGCGGACCGCGCCCGCTCCACCGGCTGCCGGAAGTGTGATGTGAGAGGCGTCCGCAGTTGCTCCGTAGCCCACGATCTCGGCCAGCGGCTCCGCGCCGCGAGCGCGGGCGTGCTCGAGAGACTCCAGGACGACGACACCGCAGCCCTCTCCGATGACGAAGCCGTCGCGGTGGAGGTCGAACGGACGCGATGCCCGCTCGGGCTCGTCGTTGCGAGT
>JADGQJ010000029.1 GCA_017881885.1 Chloroflexota bacterium | reverse complement strand
CGTCTGCTGGTCGATCTGCGCCTGGAAGGTCTTGACCTGCGTCTCGAAGCTGATCTGGCGGCCCAGCGCGAGTCTGGCCAGGCTGTCGAACTTGTCGGCATCGGAGGTGTTCCCGGCCGCTCGCAACTCGTCGGCCTTCTTGGAGGCGGCCGAAGCTTTGGAGGCCCAGTCGTCCCTGGCGGCGCCGGCTTCCCTGGCATCGTCCTCGACCATGCGCAGGTTGCCGATGGTCTGAGCGACGGCGTCTTCGGCCGCGCTCATGTTGTTCGTGAAGTCCCGAACGAGCTGGTCGAGCATCTTCTCCGGGTCCTCTGCGCCGTCGATCATCGAGTTGAGGTTCGCCCGGAGCAGCTGGCCGACACGCCCGAGGATCGTCGTCTGAGCCATGAGCTTGATCTCCCTTCTAAATCGAGTGGACTGTTGATCGTGAGTCTAAGTGTGCCCGAGAAAGACGCCGCGCCCGGTTCTACCAGCCGCCGCCACCTCCGTGGCCGCCGCCTCCGCCTCCGCCCCCGCCTCCGCCGAAGCCGCCGCCACCTCCGTGGCCGCCGCCACCGAACCCGCCAAACCCGCCGGAGCTACCGGAGCTGCTACCGCCGCCGCCCCACCCGCCGCTGGAGCCCCACGGCGAGCCGCCGAAGCCGCCGCCGCCGCGCCCCCCTCCGGAGAGCATGCCGCCGATGATCCCACCGAGGATCGACCCGGCGACGTTCGAGCCGCCACCGTAGCCGCCCGAGCCACCGTAGCCGCCGCCGCCTCCGTACCCGCCGCCGAAGTTAGACGCGGCGAGGTTGTATGCGTCATCGGCCATGCTGTCGGCCGTGCGGGCCTCGTTCGTGGCGCCGGCGAGGTCGGTCGAGGCAAGCGCGTCGGCCTGGGCAAGATGGCGCTGCGCTTCCACGAGACGAGTTCGCGCCTCGAGCCCGATACCGCTGCGGCGCGCCGACAGGAACCCGTCGGCACGGGCGATGCTCGAAACCGCCGATGCCCGCGTCGATGCGAACGCCGCCCTGACACGAGCCGCCTGCTCGGCCGCCTGGCGCTGGCCGGAGAGGACCGTGTCGGCGGTTGCGTGCGCGTTCTGCGCAGCCTTGAGCGCGGCGATCGGATCCGGTGCCGCGGCGGTCGCCTGAGTCTGAGCTTGCGCCAGAAGCGTCGTAGCCTGGGCCAGTTGACCGGCCAGCGCCGAGTCCGCCGGCCCGGCATTCGAGGCGGCCTTGGCCGCCTCGACGTCCGCCTGCGCGGCCGCCAGCTCGCCGTTCAGCTTCGATTGGGCGTCGTCGAGCGCTTTGGCCTGGCTCTCGACCGCGTCGAGTAGCTGGTTGGCCTGGGCGACCGCTTCCTGGGCGGCTCGTGAGGCGCTTGCCGCGTCGCGGTTGTTCGGCGGAGTCAGGGCCAGCGCTGCCTTGCCCTTCTTGATCTGGTCCTCGGCGAAGGCGCCCCGTTTGTCCGCCTCCTCGGCGTTGCCTTTGACCGACGCCCAGCCCGCGGGCGCGTAACCCGATAGGGTCTGCATCGCAGCCTGGATCGCCGGCAGTCGACCCTGCAAATCCTCGATCGCCTTGTCGAGGCCGTTCAGTGCCTGTGGAGCGGTCTTCTCCAGGTCTCGTAGCGCCTGGATGCGCTTCTCCTGTTCGCCGATCACGGCACCGGCGGTCTGGCAGTGGGCGATGATCGCGTTGTACATCTGCTCCCGGGTCGGCGGATCCTCGGGCGTGGAGTCGTCGAGCTGTTGACGCAGGATGAACGCCTGCTTGAGCTCATCCTGAGCCTTGTCGAGGGCGGCGGCGAACGGCGCGCAGTCATCGTCGGAGAATTCGGCCTGGGCGAACCCGAGCTCCTGTTTCGCGGATGTGATGGCGTCGTCGGTATCGACCAGCAGCTTGTTGGCCTGACGAGCCAGGTCGCCGGTTCGCTTGTCGCGCTCTTCGGCGCTTAGCTTCGAGCGCCTCCAGCTCTGGAAACCGGCGAGGAAGACGATCACCACGAAGATAGCGCCCAGGATGCCGAAGAAGACCAGCAACGTGCCGATGTCATTGTTCGACGAGCTCGAACCGCCTGACGTCGAGCCGCCCGCAGTCGTTGCGGCCGCAGTGGGTTTCGATCCGCCGATCACGGCCTGCCCCAGGGCGTTGGCAAAGTTCACCACGCCGCCGGAGTAGTCGCCCTGCCTGAAGCTGGGGTCGAGGTTGTCGCTGGACAACTTGTCGAGCGTGCCGCCCGACAGCCCGCTGGCCTGCAGCTCCCACCAGCCGTAGCGGTGGTCGTTGACGGCGACCAGCAGGACCATGTCGTTGCCGCCCAGCCCGTTCGATTCGAAGGTTTGACGGGCCAGGTCCTGGGCCGTGCCGCCGTCGGTCGTGGCGACAAAGACGACCCACAACTCGACGTTGGCTCGGTCGAGCAGGTTGGCGAGCGAATCCTCGACTGCGGCCTTGCCCGAACCCAGCGTCCCGGTCTGGTCCGTTACGTGGTCGGTCAGCTTGGGCGCCTGGGCCATGGCGGCCGGGGCGGCCAGCAGCAAGAGCGCTCCGGCGAGGAACGCAGGCCAAATGAACGAGCGAAGCCTGGTAACGATCTTCATCCGCACATCCTACCCACCGGAGGGGCCAGAGCGCTCCCAACAGGGCCACCATTGAGTACTAGATGGACTCTCGGCGGCGCGCTCAGGTTCGATCGCAGCGAGCGGCCGTGATACCATCCCGGTCGCGCCGCCTTAGCTCAGTGGTAGAGCAGTTGTTTCGTAAACAACAGGTCCAGGGTTCGAGTCCCTGAGGCGGCTCCACTCCCCATTCTCCCGAAGGAGTGTCCGGCTGCCCGCGTTGCTCTATCAGGGAATCGCGGGGATATAGCGCAGCGTCTCCTTGATCTCCTTCGGGCACCATGGAGTGGATACCGGCGGGATGTAACCCCCGTCGCCGCCGGCGACCAGGATCGAGCCGTCCTGCAGAAGCACCGCTCTCGACTGTTCGCGAGCCGACGGCATCGGCACCGTCGCGGTCCAGATCCCCGTTGCAGGATCGAAGAGTTCCGCGGCGGCTATTGCCGGCTTGGAAATAGCGGGCAGGCCGCCGGCCACGAGCACCTTGCCGTTCGGCAGCACGGCCGCCGTGCGGTCGTACGCCGCCGTCAGCATCTTCCCCGTGGGTGCCCACTTGCTCGTCTTCGGATCGAATCGGTACGCCGTGGCGATGCCCTTGAAGGCGGCATCCTGACCACCCGCCAGGAGCGCTCCGCCGTCCACCAGCGCTACCATGATGGACCCGCCCCATATGGGCGTGGCGCCGACGGCGGTCCAAGCGCCCGACGTTGGATCCCA
The DNA here is from genome assembly GCA_017881885.1 of Chloroflexota bacterium. Lineage (GTDB taxonomy): Bacteria > Chloroflexota > Limnocylindria > Limnocylindrales > CSP1-4 > Fen-1039. Next base: position 17,716 of record JADGQJ010000029.1, on the reverse strand, counting down.
GATCTCCGAGTCGGCGACGGCGCCCTTCGCCGTGTCGCCGCCGGCCACGAGGACGCGCCCGTCCGCGAGCGTCACGGCGATTGCCGCCCGTCGGGCCACCTTGAGCGAGCCCGTCTTGGCGAACTTGCCTGTAGTCGGGCTGAAGACCTCGGCGGTCGCGAGATAAGTGTCCGTCGGGTCGTTCCGGTATTCGCCGCCGATGACGATCACCCGGCCGTCGTTAAGGGGGGCCGAGGCTGGGAAGGACCGCGCGGTAGCCATGAGCCCCGAATCGATCCAGGTGCCCGTCTTGGGGTCCCAGATCTTGGGGCTCGAGAACGAGATCCCGTCGCCGTTGGTCCCGCCAACCACGAAAGCCTGGCCGCTCGCGAGCGACTGGGCGGTGAAGTCATCGCGTGCCGAGTTGAGGCTTCCCGTGACGGCCCACTTGTTGGCCTCCCACACCTCTGTCGCCATGCTCGTGTCCCAGGCCGGTCCCGGGGCGCAGAAGTTGTCGTCGCCGACAATGAGGGCTCGCCCGTCGGTCAGCGCAATCAGGCGCGTGGAACCGCGAGACGCGCTCAGCGATCCCGCTGCGACCCAACTCGCCGGGCTCGGCGTTGGCGTCGGAGCGGGTGTGGCGGTCGGCGCCGGCGTCGGCGTCGGGCTGGCCGTGGCGGCCGCGGCCGAGGGAGTGCCGGCGATCGTCGCCGCCGCGCCACTCGGCGTGGGAGTGGTACTGCCGCAACCAGTCGCCAGGACGGCCACGACAACCAAGGTTCCGAAGAAGCGGCCCTGCGATCGCATCGGCGATCCCCCTGTCGCTCGTGCGTGAGCCGTCCGCCCACGTCTTGCTCAAGAATGGCACCGGCCCGACCGCGCGGCAATCACCCGGCGGCGATTGTCTCAGAACCGACGCGACGGGCCACGACCACGACCGCGAGCCCGCACGCGGCCATGCCCATGATCATCGGCCAGGCCGTCGTGACCCCGAATGCATCCCCGGCGAGTCCCAGCGTGGCCGGCGCGACCAGGATGGCCAGCCCCGCGCCGAGAGTGGCCCGCGCGGAAGCCTGAAGTTGCCCCACGCCGGCGGTGTGCATAGCGATCGTGACCCCGATCGGCCACAGGCAAGCCACCCCACTGCCGCCGAGGAAGAGCCCGAGGCCCGAGAGAACCGGTACGGGTGAGACCCAGGTCAGCGTTGCCCCCGCCATGGCGATGCCCAGCCCCGCAGTCAGCAGCGCAAAGGGGGAGTGGCTCGAGCCGAAGCCGCCGCCCACGACAGTCCGGACAGCAAACATCCCGACCACAAAGAGGCTCGCCAGCAGGGTGGCGTCGCCCGTCGAGATGCCCGTCCGCAGGGCAACGATCGTGGAGCCCCAGAAGACGAACGAAAACTCGATCGACACGCCGATGACGAGCAGCAGCCAGACAAGCCAGTAGGAGCGTGGCAGCCTGGCTTTCGGAGCGTGGATCCTCGCCGAGATGCCGCCTTCGCGTGGCCTCACTGCCGTCAGCGCGAGGACCCCCGCAATCGGCAGCAGCATGGCGGGATGCCAGGCATGCAGGGTCACGACCGCCAGACCGATCGCGAGCGGTGCCGCAGCGGCCAGGATCATCGAGAAGGCATTGCCCTGGGACAGGAGGAGCCGGCTCTGGGCCTGGCCGAACCGGCTCAGCTCCACGTTGACCTGCGTCACCAGCGTCCCGCCGCCCATGCCCAGCAAGAACGCCCCCGCCAGAGAGACGGCGAGCGCCGGGGCCAGCACGATCATCCCCACCGCCACGACGAAGTAGACGACGGAAAGGTCGAACAGCCGGCTCAAGCCGACCTTCCGGCCGAGACCGTCGGCGGTCGCGCCCGCTACCAGGATTCCCAGTGCCAGCGCGGAGGCGTGCAGTCCGGCCTCGAAAGAGGTCAGTCGCAGGTCGTCGCGAAGATACGGCGTGGCGTTGCCGAGCCCGTAGAGGAGATAGCTCCACAGGGCGAGGAAACTGAACGCAGTCCATTTGGCGCGCGGCCGCATCCGCGGCGTCGTGTCGTTCAAGCGGCTCGGCTCCGGCCTGTCCCGAGAGCGGACTCGCTCACAGTTCTGCCTCCAACTGCCCTCATGACCGGATCCTCGAAGTCTAGCGCCGGCCGGCCGATGGGCCTTGCCGGCCACCAACCTCCTGTTCCGCGCCGGGGTATCGTGGTTCGGTACGGATTGATCGGCGCGTCGGGACGTTCGGGGCGAGCCGACCGAGGCCGACCCTCGTAGGATCGACCCATGCGAATGCATCAGTCGCGTCCGCTGCTCCTGGCCGCGGCCGCCGGCGTGCTGATCATCGCCTTCGTGGCGGTCCAGGTCGGTCGGCCCGCGGCGGGCCCGGCGGGCGGCGCAAGCGCAGCGGGCCTCGGCCTTGCGGCGGCCACTCCGACTATCGGCGGCGACGGCACATCGTCGCTGCCGGCCGAGAGCGGAACCCCGGATTCCAGTCCGCTGGCGACGCCCACCACGTCGGTGTCCGCAACCAAGAGCCCCACGCCCGCGAAGCCGCCGGCAAAGCCGTCGCCGTGCCCGATCTTCCCGGCCTCGAACGTCTGGAACAAGGACATCTCGAAGCTGCCCGTTGCCCGCAATTCGGCGGCGATGGTCGCGGCGATCGGCACGTCCGCCTACCTGCATCCGGACTTCGACGCGATCGGCGACGGCATCCCGTACAACGTGGTAACCGCGAGCACGCCCAAGTACACGGTCCGGTTCCAATATGCCGGCGAGTCCGACGCGGGTCCCTATCCGATACCGAACGGCGCCAAGATCGAGAAGGGCTCCGACCGCCACATGCTGATGCTCGATCGGGGAACCTGCCGGCTGTATGAGCTGTACGACGTCCAGAAGACGGGTTCGAGCTGGCACGCTGGTTCGGGCGCGATCTGGAATCTCCGATCGAATGCCCTCCGACCGGCCGGCTGGACCAGCGCGGACGCGGCCGGGCTGCCCATTCTGCCGGGCCTCGTCCTTTACGCCGAGGTCAAGTCCGGGGTCATCCGTCACGCCATTCGCTTCACTGCCCGGGCCACCTGCGGCTACGTCTACCCGGCGCGCCACCTGACGGCCGGCCCTTGCTCGAACCTCCCGCCGATGGGCCTTCGAGTCCGCCTCAAGGCAACCTTCGACATCTCGAGCTTTGGCGCTCAGGCGCGGGTCGTGCTGACCGCCCTCAAGCGCTACGGCATGATCCTCGCCGACAACGGATCCCCCTGGTTCATTAGCGGAGAGCCGGATACGCGCTGGAACGACGGCCAGCTCCATCGTCTGCAGACCCTGACGGGCGCCGATTTCGAGGTGGTCGACACGAGCGGCTTGCGCAACGGCTAGCGGCTCGGGACCAGGGGCAGGACCCCCTGGAAGGAGTCCGTACCACCGGGCGGTGCGCGGGTGCGCCACCCGTACTTATGTGGGGATGGAGGTGCGCGGGGGCCGGGGTACGCTCCAGGCGTGGCTTCTGTGTGGCCTGCCGGCCAGCCACCCGCAGGAGGAGCCTTCGTGCTCATCCCCTTCATCGGGTACGCCCTTGGACACCGCTATATCGGTTACGTCGAATGTGCCGGGGAGCGCCTCACCGACCTCCTCAATCGCACCGACTCGGTAGTCCTGCACGAAGCCTTCGTCGAGAACTACGAGGACGAGACGGTCGTCAACCTGGGCAATGGCGAGGTGGATCGCTCGCTCTTCTTTGCCGTCGAAACGTCCGGCGGTCGGAGCGAGGAGTCGCGGCGCGTCTACACGGTCCGCCACAGGTTGCAGGTCCAGATCGGCCCGTACAGCGCCCTAGGCCAGCTGCACGCCACGCCGGGCCAGATGCCACTGCCGTTCCTGACGTCGCGCGGCCCGATGATTCCGCTCTCCGATGCCACCCTTGGGTTCGTGGCGCGAGGGACCCTGAAGATGCGGGACATCGGTACGCTGATCGTGAACCGGGACCTGCTCGACTGGGTCCGAGCCAACGACGACGAGGCAGGGGCGTTTCCCGGAGTGCCCGTCGTCGGCGATCGGGCCTGACCCCCCTCTGTTTCGCTCCGGCACCCGGAGCCGCGTGCCCGCGCGACCCCACCGCGCTACGATCCGCTGATGAGCCGTCTACGAGTAGCGCTGATCCAGCTGGCCGCCGACCAGGACGTGGCCGCGAACTTGGAGCGGGCCGTCGCGCTCGTTCGGCGGGCCGGAGAGTCGCATCCGCAGTTGATCGCGCTGCCCGAGATGTTCCAGTACCGCGGCCCCGGAGCGGGCCTGCGAGAGTCGGCCACCGAACTGCCAGGGGCGGTGACCGAGCGGTTCGCCGAGCTGGCTCGCGCGCTCGACACGTGGATCCTGCTGGGCAGCCTGGCCGAGCGTTCGACCGACCAGCAACGCCCCTACAACACCTCCGTCCTGCTCGACCCGGCAGGCCAGATCTCGGCGACCTACCGCAAACGTCATCTGTTCGACGTGTCCATCGACGGCGGCCCCTCCGACCACGAGTCTGCGAGGACTACGCCCGGTGACCGGAGCGTCGTGGCGGTGATGCAGGGGGTGGCCGAAGAAGCGGACGTGCGCATCGGGTTGAGCGTGTGCTTCGACCTTCGCTTCCCCGAGCTCTATCGCGAGATGGTGGCAGAGGGTGCGGTGGTCCTGGCGGTTCCGGCCAACTTCACCGAAGCCACGGGTCGGGACCACTGGGAAGTGCTGCTCCGCGCCCGGGCGATCGAGAATGGCGCGTTCGTCATCGCGCCGGCTCAATGCGGCGTCGGCGGCGGAGTGCCGGCTCACGGTCGCAGCATGGTCGTCGATCCGTGGGGTGTGGTCATAGCCCAGGCGCCGGACGGCCCGGGTGTGGTCGTAGCGGAGCTGGAGATGGATCAGGTGGCCCAGGTCCGCCGGCAACTGCCGACGCAGCCCACGCGCTGAGGATCGCCGAGCGCCGCGGGGACGCGGCGCCCGCGTGGGGCGCAGGATTGTCGTCACGCCCGCCGACTCCGCTCTGAGCGTCTCAGGCGGCGCCGGACCTCCGATGCAGCGTCACTTCGCCCTCAGGGCTCGCATCAGGCAGAAAACCCTCGCCGGCCGGAGCCGCGGGCTCGTCGAGCAGTGAAATGAACTGCTCGCGGTTGACCAGCGCGAACGGGAATCGGGTGACCAGGGCCGGATCGCTGGTCGGGCGGATCGTCATTTCGGTCAGTGCGAGGAAGTGCGGATCGGGCGTCTCGAGGTACTGCTTCATCGAGCCGTGAGTGTGGACGTGCAGGTTGCCGCACATGGTGTAGCCGGGCGTCACGATCGTGGCCCGGCGGCGCTCTTTCTGGACGACAGGAGCGCCGGGGCGCTCCGGTGTCGCAGCGGTGCGCTCCGCGACCATGACGATCTGGCTAAGCCGGACCCACAGTGTGCCCTTCTGCTGATCGGGATCGGGCAGATTGCTGCGCCCGAGGTGAGCCAGCGATCCGTCCTGGACCCGGATAAAGCCCTGCTGCATGTTCAGCCAGTCGCTGAGTCGCGGGAACTGGCCGGTGCAAATCTGGCCGGAGATCTGGAATCCGTCGCCGAAGATCTCGACGTCGACGATCGGCCCGGTCTCGACCTCGTCGGGCCGCCTATCCTGCTGCCAGGGATCGCCCCCCTGAAATGTCGGCGCGCCGAGCGTGCCCCAAACGGGGTCGAAGCCGGGGACTGTGCCGAACCCGCCGTCGGGGCGACCCGTTCGGGGCTCTCCGAGGCGAATCACGGGCGTGGCGTCGCGGGACTCGGATCCGGGGCCGATGTCGGCGTCTCGCTCCGACGCGTCGTCCTGGCGGATGCTTCCAAAGAAGCCTGGTCTACCGCTCATTTCAGTTTCCTGCCTAACACCAACGAGATGCTCAGCAGCACCAATCGCAGTTGTCGGTACGTTATCGGCGGTCTTGAGCCTTCAATCGCTCTCCGTCGACCCGGGCATTCGGGCCATCTCGCCAACTTCTTTCCCCGGGCGAGTGCATTCTGAGCGCAGCAACACCATCTCTACTACTATCCGGACGTAGCCCTACGGCCATCGTAGGTTGCCTACGGCGTATGGCGGACACAGGCGGAAGGCTCAGCCCTCGTCGGCGGGCGATTCTCCCGGCAGCGAAAGCGTGAAGGCGGCTCCTCGGCCCGCCCCGGCCTGCTCCAGCAGCAGCTCGCCGCCCATGGCCCTGAGCAGGCGGCGCGACAGGTACAGGCCCAGACCGGTGCCTTCGCCGCTGGGCTGATCCGCGCCCCTCGTGAAGCGGGCGAAGAGGCGCTCGCGATCGGCTTCCGACACTCCCGGCCCATGGTCGACGATGGTGACGCTGATCCGATCGACTGTGTCGCCGGCGCGAACCGCCACTTCCACCTTGCCCTCCCGGCCGCCGTATTTCACGGCGTTGTCCAGGAGTGCCCAGAGCACCTGGTCGAGCTGATCCGGGTCGGCCACGGCCAGCCAGCCTCGAGCGTCGTCCGTCAGATCGAGCGTGGCGCCCGTGGCGTTGAGCGCCTCCCATGCACGTCGGACCCGCGGCGCCATCGCGATCACTTCCGGTTCGGCGTGCAGCACGCCCGCTTCGAGACGCGTAACGGTCAGGAGCTGACGGACGAGCCGCGTCAGGCGGCCCGCCTGCTCGGCCACGATCGCCAGGCGGCGGTCCGTATCGGGGTCGGTAGTGGTCGATCGGAGCTGCTCTACGTAAGCCCGGATGCTGGTCAAGGGCGTCTGCAGGTTGTGGCTGACGCCCCGCAGGAACTCGTCTTTTGCCTCGTCCAACTCGCGCAGCTGGGCGTTCTGGCTCTCGATCTGGCCGAACAACTCGGCGTTGCGCAGGGCCACTCCGACCTCGCTGGCGAAGAGCTCGAGGAGATCCTGGTCGGCGTGCTCCCAGTTGCGAGTTGCCGGCACGTGGCCGGCCAGCACGCCGAGGGTCTCGGCGCCGGCGCGGATCTCGGCGCGGACCGGGCACGGGTCGCCCGGGATCCTCTCCTCGACGGCGACCGAGTCGGCGCGGCCGAGGGTGACCCGGCAATCGATGAGCCCGAAGATCTGGCGGGCGTCGCGCTCGGCCTGAGCCACGAGCGGGTCCACTCCCTGGCTCGGGGCGTAGGCGGCGATCGCGACCAGCAGCCCGGCAAGCTCGGCGTTGCGGCGCTGTACGTCGGCGGCGATGCGGTTATGGCTCTCGGCCAGTCGGGCCAGCTCGTCGTCGCCGGCGAGATGGATCGGGGGACTGGGTTCGCCAGCGGCGACGCGCTCGACCGCGGTCGTGATGCGGCGCAGCGGCGCGGTCAGCGCGGACGCGACAAGGTATGCGGCCAGCAGGCCGAAAAAGGCGGCGCCCGCAACGGCGAGCGCGAACAAGCTGGTGACGGCGCGCTCGTCGCTCTCCCAGCCGGCGGCGATGACCGCGATGCCGAAGACCGCCAGCGGCAGGACCGCGGCCACGATCAGACCGACCGTGAGCAGAACGCGGAATGGCATGTCGAGGCCGAGCCTCCGGCCGGCGGCCGGGGAAGACTCGCCGGGGCCGGCGGCGGGGCCATCGGCCGGGGTCTCGAGCTCGACCGTGCGGTCGACTGCGGTCGGCTTGTCGCGCTCGGCCGGCTCCCGCTCAGGCGTCATCACGACTCGCGACCAGGCGGTACCCGACCCCTCGAACGGTCAGCAGATGGACCGGCTTGCCGGGATCGACCTCGACCTTCTGGCGGAGCCGGCGCATCGAGACCCAGACGTACGACGCGTCCGCCTCCTCGGTGTCTGCCCAACTGCGCGCCAGGAGGGTCTCAGTCGTCACGATCTCGCCGAGATTGGCCGCGAGAGTGTGGAGCAGCCGCGATTCGGTTGGGGTCAGCTGCACTTCGGTCCCGGCGACGGTGGCGGAGCGGCGATGGAGGTCGAGGGTGAGGTTCGGTCCGAGCACCAGCGACTGGCGTGGGATTCGGTCGCCCAGCCGGCGCAGAACGCGCTCGATTCGAGCTCGGAGTTCTGGGTAGTGATACGGCTTGGAGACGTAGTCCTCGGCGACCTCGTCGAGCAGGTGAGCCTTGCTGTCGGCCGTATCGATGGCTGAGAGGACGATGATCGGCAGGTCGGCGTAGGCCTTGATCTCGCGAGCGAGGGCCAGGCCGTCGATGCGCGGCATCATGAGGTCCAGCAGGATCAAGTCCGGCCAGCCGCCATCCAGGCGCCGCAGCGCTTCCTGGCCGTCGCGGGCGGTCGCCACGTCGTAGCCGTCGTCGCGCAGTTGCTCGGACAGGACGACGAGCAGGTTTGCGTCGTCGTCGACGAGCAGGATCCGTCGCGGCCTGTGCTCGATCATCGCGCTACGTGCCTCCCCGCCAGAGCGCCGTGGACTGTGGCGAGTATAGGTGGGGGAGTGGTGCGGCGGCGGGCCCGGCCTCGCGGGCGGGCGCGGGCGGCGTCTGCCACCATTTCGCGGATCGTGTCAACTGGCCGATAACCGGCGGCCGTGGCTTGGCTGATCGTTCGGTGTACCCGACGGAGCGACGCATGGTTATCGAGGGCTCAGGGCAGGTTCGGACCAGTCTGCCTCTTGGTGTGCGGCTGCTGGCTTACATTCTCATCTGCGTAGGCATCGTCGCCTCGATCTTGGTAATGGTCCTTGGCCTGGCGACGGGACTCGCCGGCGCGCCCTTCGTGCTCGGTCTTGGGGCGATGTCATTCGGGACGACGGCCGCGGGCGTGGGTCTGAGCCGCGGGTCGGCATGGTCGATCGCATGGCTCAAAGCGATCCTCGTCCTCGCCGTCGCTGCTGCCGTCGTCGCCTTCGCCATCATGCCGATCCTGGCCCTCGCGGCCGGCGTCCAGATCGCGATCGCAGGCATCGTGCTCTTTGCGCCGATCCATTACCTGCAACTGCCGGGCGTCCGCTCAACCCTGACACCGCCGCCGACCATGCCGATCGATCGAGTTCCACCGTCAATCAGGAGGCTCGCGCTCCGGCTCCGGACCATCGGTGGTGTTGGCCTGTGTCTTCTTGGTGCACTGGCGTTAGTAGCGGTGGGGATCGCATATTCACAGCCTGTCGCGGACACCTGGGACGCGAGAATGGGGATGCTTGTTCTTCCCTTTGTCGTCCTCCTGTATGCCGTCCCCTGCATCGCTCTTGGTTTGTCGCTCTCGCGAGCATCGCCGGGACCGGTGGTCGTTCTGCTCGGGCTGATGCTGTCGCTCATGACGGCTGTGCAGCTCGGGCCAGCCGCCGGATTGGTGGAACTCCTCGCCGTCGCTACGTGCCTTGCGCTCGCATTCGCTCTCCTGGCTCCACCCGCCCGCTTCGCCTACTCCGCCTTGGGGTCGAAGTAGCGGCAGCGAGGCGCCAGCGGGCAATGCTCGCAGTCGGGGCGCTGAGCGTGGCAGGTCCGGCGGCCGTGGGTGATCAGCGAGACGTGGGCCTCGTACATCTGGTCCGGTGCCAGCATCTCGAGGAAGTAGTCGTGGGCCTGGTCCGGGTCCGACTTCGGCGGGATCAGGCCGATGCGCTGGCTGACTCGGAAGACGTGACGATCCACGGGCATCAGCGGCGTGCCGAAGCTGAACAGCAGCACCACCGAAGCGGTCTTCTTGCCGATCCCGGGAATGGCGGCCAGCCAATCGCGCGCCTCGAGCGCGGGCCTGGTGGCCAGGAACTCGAGCGAGTATCCGCCGCTGTTGGCGCGCAACGCGCTCAGCGCGGCCGGGATGCGCGGCGCCTTCTGGTTTGCCAGGCCGCCGGGACGGATGACGTGGGTGAGTTCCGGGAGCGGGGCGGCTTCGACGGCCGACCAGTCGGGCGGGGGCAGGTCCGGCAGTCCGATGCCGCCCCAGCCGGGCAGCGTGCGCGGTTCGGCCGGCGCGTCGGCGGGGCTCGGTTCCGAGGGGTATCGGTTCCGGAGGGCCTCGAACGCGACTTCGGCGTTGAGGTCGGCGCTGTTGGCGGACAGGATCGTGAGGATCAGCTCGCTGACCGGATCGAGCCGCGGCTGCCAGACGGGCCGGCCGTTGGCTTCGGCCAGACGATCGAGGACGAAGGCGACCAGGCCGGGACGCTTGGTGTCGAGCTGGCGAGCCCAGGCTCGGGCGATTTGCTCGGGCGATCGCTTCTTCCGGCGCGAGGTCGACTTCGGCTTCGACTTGACGGTCGGCTTGCCTTTCGACTTATCCGGCGCAGCCGACTTACCGGGCGCAGCCGACTTACCGGGCGCAGCCGACTTACCGGGCGCAGCCGACTTTGCGGGCGCAGCCGACGCGTCGGACTCCGGCCGAGGTTTCGGGCTCATGCGGGCGACCCCTGCCTGTCGGCGACCAGCGCACCTACTGCCACGAGCCGCGCAAGCCTCTCCCCGGTCGCGGCGACCAGCGGCGTGGCCTTGGTCATGGCGTCGCGCAGGGCCATCGGGCGGTCGAGGATCGGGACGGCCACGCAACCATGAGCCGCGAGAACCGCGGCGCCCTCAGCGGTAACTCCGCCGCCGACTGCCAGGCACGGGACCCCGGCGGCAGCGGCTCGTCGGGCGACGCCCAGGGCGGTCTTGCCGAAGGCGGTCTGCGCATCGACCTGTCCCTCGCCGGTTATGACGAGGTCGGCCCCGGCCAGGCGTGAGTCGAAACCCGTCTCCTGCATCACGAGCTCAACGCCGGGAATCAGTTCGAACGAGCGAAGGTTCGGTGCAAGGCACATCAGCCCGAAGCCGGCTCCGCCCGCCGCCCCGGCGCCGGACTTATCGCGCGCCCGAACGCCGGATGCGGCCTCGAGCAGGTCGGCGTAGCGGGCGAGCCAGGCTTCCAGGTTCGCGACGTCCTCCGGCCAGGCGCCCTTCTGCGGGGCGTACACGGCGGCAGCACCCAGCTCGCCGAGCAGCGGATTGGTGACGTCGCAGGCCACGCGCAGTTCCAGGCCCCTCAGACGCGTGTCGAGTGCCGCGAGGTCCACGGTCGCCAGATCGGGGATCGGTCCGGGGAGCGGCGTTGGCGAGCCTCCGCCGCGATACCAGACGCCCAGAGCGTGCAGCAGCCCCGATCCGCCGTCCGTCGTGGCGCTGCCGCCGATGCCCATGACCACATGCCGGACACCCGCGTCGAGGATTGCCCGCAGGATCTCGCCCGACCCCTCGCTCGTGGCTGCGAGCGGCGCACGGGGCTCGTCCACGGGGAGACGCGACAGCCCCGATGCCTCGGCCAGTTCCAGGGCGCCCCTTTCCCCGTCCAGCGAGCGCAGCCACCGCGCAGTGAGCGGCCGCCCGAGCGCATCGTGGGCGTCGCACTCCTGCCACTCCCAGCCGCCGCTCTCCGCGATCGCCGCGAGCGTGCCCTCGCCGCCGTCCGCGAGCGGGGCCAGGATCATCTCGTCGCCCGGCCTGGCCCGAGTCCAGCCTGAAGCCAGAGCCCGAGCCACTTGCACAGAGGTCAGCGACCCCTTGAAGGAATCCGGGGCGAGCAAGACGCGCAGTTTTAGGGCCTCGTTCATACGGCCACTACGACTCGACTGGAACGGCGGTCGTGGCCGACGCCCCACCCTCGGCAATCACGCCGGCTTCGTCCGCGACGCCTCCGGCCGCGCCCGCGCCCGCGCCCGCGCCCACTCCGCTCCCGGCTCCCGGCTCGGCGCTCTCCCGCCGCTTCTCCAGGTACTCCGGAATGCGGATCATCGGCGGCCGCTCGTGATCGGCAAGGTCGAGAACCTCGAGGCTGAGCTTGCCCCCACCGGACCTCGGCAACTTCATCGTCGAGCCGAGCTCGGCGAACAGACTGGCTTTCTGCTTCTCCTCGAGCCTCTTCATGACCGCCTGGAGAATGACGAAGCTCATCTGCGAGAGACCTTCGAGCTGCTGGTTTCGATGGATCCGCCGCTCCAGGTCCACCTGGCCCAGCCCTTCGAGCCCGCACCGTTCCGAGACGTCGATCAGGTGGCCGATCTCGACGGCATAGCTCGTGAAGAACGGGATCGTCTCCAGGAGGCTGCGCCGCCCCGCGTACTCTCCGGACAGCGGCTGGATCATCCCGGAGAGTTCGGGGAAGAAGAGGTTGATGAGCGGCCGGGCGACCAGCTCCGTGACTCGACCGCCGCCGCCCTCCTTGAGTACTCCGCCCTCGACGATCGGCCGGCGGTAGTAGCCCTTGACGTACTGGAGCCGCTCTTCGGCGATGAGCGGGCCGACGGTCCCGTAGACCATCCGTGGATGCCAGTTGCGCACGTCCGCGTCGGCCCAGACGACGATGTCGCCGCACGTTTCGTACAGGCTCTTCCAGAGCGCCTCGCCCTTGCCGGCAAAGCTGCCGTATCGCGGCAGCACCTGCGAGTGGATCGCGACCCGCGCACCCTCCGACTCGGCGATCCTTCGCGTCTCATCGGTAGAGTCCGAGTCGATGACGAGAAGTTCGTCGACGAGAGGGTGGCGCTCCATCAGATCGCGCCTCGCCCGGGCCACGATGGTCCCGATCGTCTCGGCCTCGTTCAGGGTCGGCAGAACCAGGCTCACGGTCAACCCGGCCTGCTCCTTGAGGTGGACCAGGCGATCGAGGTCGGCGAATTCGCGATGGTGGAAGTTGGACTCGCCGAACCAGCGTTCCACCCGCAGCGGCACCGCGCGCGAGTCGGAGGCGGCCCGCTCGGCCGCGGCCAGCGTCTCGGCCCGTTTGGCGAGCTGCTCGAAGGTGGCCTCCCCGATCGCCTCGCGGGTCTTGACGACTATGACCGTCTTCTTGGATCGGGTCGCCACTCCCTCGGGCAGAGCGCCGAAGAGGAACGTTCGACCGTTGTCGGTGACGGGCATCGCCGAGGCGCCCATCACGATGACGTCGGCCTGCTCGGCCTCGTGCAGGATTGCGTTGCGAACGTTCGGTGCCTCGACGACGGCCTGCTCGACACGGCCGTCGGCATGCTGGCGGATGAAGTGGGCCAGTGCCGTCGTGGCCTGAGTGCGGATGTTCGAGGGAAGACCGGCGGGAACGACGTGCAGGGCGACGACATTGCCCCCGCCTCGACGGGCCAGGGCGTCGGCGAATTGGAGGGCCAGCTCGGCGTGGGGACCGCCGCGAATCGGGACCAGGATCCGGCCGATCTCCATCGGCGCGCCCTGTTTCACGACCGCGATGTCGCACGGCGCGTCTCGAACGACCTCGTCGATGGTCGGGCTGAAGACGGGCGGTTGAACGCCCGGTCTCGGAGTGGACGGCTTGCCACCCCAGCCGAAGACGATCAGCTGCGCGTCCAGTTCGGTGGCCGCCTCGATGACGCCTTCCGCGGCGCGCCGCCCGATGCGAACGGCGGTGTGGATCGTGACTCCCTCGGGCGCGTAATCGAGGACCCGCTGCAGCAGGCGGCGGGCCTGACGAGCCTTGGTGGCGCCATCGCTGAGCGGCGTTCCCTCGGGCACCTCGACGATTCCGAGGACCGTCAGGCTGCCGTTCTTGCGGTCGAGCAAGGCCGCGCCGATCCGGACCAGCTCCTCGGCGGTGAGCGGGTTGGCGACCGGGATCAGGATCCGCGCCGGGAGCGGCGAGCGCGTCATTCGGCCGCCCGTTTCCGCGGGGCGCCGGCCTTGGCCGCCTCAGTCCAGTGTTCGACCAGATACGGCTTGAGCAGCTCGAACTCGCGAGCCTGGCGCTCGACCCGCTCTTCGGCCTGCTCGCCGGAGAGGCGCCGGTTCTCGATCATCAGGCGGCCGACCCGCCCGAAGTAGATCGGCACGAAGGCCGCGACCAGCCGCTCGGTCGGCACCTCACCGAAGCTCGACGCAACCAGCAGGTCGTAGAAGACACGCGCCCACAGGTCGTCCGGGAATTGGAAGCCCGAAACGAGGTCCGATAGCTCGTCCGTCGAGGGCAGCCCGCCGGTGCCGGCGGAACCCTGACCCGATTCGCCGTCGAGGCCGAGCTTGCGGACCGCCGCATCGGCCATCGCGCCCGCTTCGCCGGCCAGCTCCATGACGCTCTTGTAGTTGCCGGGTCGAAGCATTCCCCGCCAGGTGTCCGCGACCGTGAGCGACCCGGCATGGAACTGGCTCAACAGCCGGAGTGTGTTGACCTCCAGAGGAGCCGGATCGGCGTACCGCTCGAACCCGTATGCCGGGACCTCGTGGCTGCCGGAGATCTCGAGCCAGCGGGGGGCGTTGTCCCGAGCCATGTCGAGCAGCGTCCCCACGACCTGGCGGAACATCGGGCCGAGATCCGCCCCGGGATCCTTGGGGTCGTGGATCTTCGCGCCGAGGCGGCTCTGGCAGACGGCGAACCCGCCGGTCAGCGCGGTCGTCGTCATCCAGATGTCGATGCCGAAACGTGACACGTCCTTCGTCCAGCTTTCCTGGGCCAGGTAGTCGCGGATCAGGTCGCCGCTGACGCCGAAGTCGCCGCCGATCGGCTGCCGGATGCGATGGCCGTAGAGGGCTCGGGTAACCGGATAGGTGACCGTGTTCGTGATCGTGCCGTCGTACTTGTGGCGGGAATAGAGCGGCGCCACGAAGTCGTAGCCGCCCTTGACGATCGGCCCGGCCAGCAGCTCGATCCATTCGGGCACGATCGAACGCAGGTCCGAGTCCACGACCACCAGAGCGCCGACTTGGAGCGCCGCGGCCATCTCGAAGATGGTGCGCAGGGCGGCTCCCTTGCCGCCGACTCCGTCGACGTCGGGATAGGTCAGGCTGACGCGATCGAGCCGGTTCTTCGGGTGGACGAGGAGGATCTGTTCGACGTATCCGGGCGGCTCGGTCTCAACGACGACGCGCTGCGTTCCGTCGGGGGAACCCGCATCGGCATTGACCAGAACGGGCCGGAGATCGGGAAAGTACTGGACAAGACCGGCCTGGGCGGCCCGAACCACGTGGCCGATCGTGGCCGCGTTCCGGAAGCTCGGAATTCCGACCATGATGTCGGCATTGCCAAGCCTGGCGATCTCGTCGCGAATTGCAGGCGTCAGTGCACTGGCGGGCATCGGGTGCACCGTACCACGCCGCCGGACAGAGCGGTCAGTCCTAGCGGGATCTGATCGGCGCCACGGCCCAGTCGCCGGGTTCGCCGGTGGGGTGGTAGCGGCCGTTGGCCGACTTGAAGACTATCTCGCGAAAGCCCTGGGAATGCCAGGTGATGGCCAGCGAGCCGATCGGCGGTCGAACGTACGGCGTGATCCGAACCAGGTAGTTCACCTGGAGGGCGGCGTCGAGAAGGCGCTTGCGCTCGAGGAGCGGTAGCTCGATCAGGCTGGCTCCGTCGATCAGCAACAGGTCCACCGCCACGAACGCAATGGGGCGATCGGAGTCGATTTGGCGCTTGGGCTCGCGTGGAGTGCCGAGCCTGCCGACGACGAGCTGGGTGAACAGCTGACCCTGGGTGGGAGTCTCGACCACCGTCATGTCTGCGCCGATGGTCTTCTGGGTCGGCTCGACCGTGAGATATCCGTCCACGACCAAATGGTCGGACAGCGCCGCGGCGGCTATCTCCCGGGCAAGGTCGGCGAACTCCTCGGTGGCGTCGAGCCCATCCTCGTCGGTCACGTTCACCGTTCTAGACTCGCCCGACCCAGGTCCGATTCGAACGATGACGCGAACCCCGCCCCATTTCGGCTCGATGATCGCGTCGGCTATGGTCCGCGGACCCTTATGACCGAACCCCTGAGGGCGCCAATCGGCGGGGTCCACGTGGAGCGACGAGTCGGCCTTGGGGCGCTGGAATGGCATGGCGGGATTCTATGCTCGGCTCGAGGCTACTTCGGGTAGCCGCTGGGGTGGCTGCGCTGCCACTCCCACGCGGATCCGATGATCTGCTCGAGCGTGCCCCGGCGGGCGTTCCAGTGCAGCTTCTCGTGCGCGTTCTGGGGGCTCGCGACCAGGATCGGCGGGTCGCCGACCCGTCGCGGCCCCATCTTGACCGTAATGGGCCGGCCGACAACGGCTTCAGCGGCGGACACGACCTGCCGATTGCTGAAGCCCGTGCCGCTGCCGAGGTTGCAGATCAGCGGTTCGCACGGCCCGGTCGCGGGGCCAGTCAGCGTGTTCGCCGGATCGGTCGCCTCGAGCGCGAGCAGGTGCGCCCGAGCCAGGTCTTCGACGTGGATATAGTCGCGGACGCACGTTCCGTCGGGCGTGGGGTAGTCGTCGCCGAAGAGCGTCACGACTCGGCCTTCGGCGGCTGCCTGCAACACGCACGGAATGAGGTGCGTTTCCGGGTTGTGCCCTTCGCCGTAGGCGGGACTCGCCCCGGCCACGTTGAAGTAGCGCAGGATCACGCTCCGCAATCCGTAGCCGTGGCCGTACCAGCGAATGGCGCCCTCGACGCAGCGCTTCGTCTCCCCGTATGCGTTGATGGGACGGATCGGGTCGGTTTCCACGATCGGCGTGCGCTCCGGCATGCCATACGTCGCTGCCGTCGAGCTGAACACAATGCGCAACACCGCCGTCGTCCTCATGGCCTCGAGCAGCGCGACGCCGCCGGCGACGTTTTCGCGGAAGTACTTCGCCGGGTCGATCATCGATTCGCCCACGATCGACTTCGCGGCGCAATGGAGGACGGCCTCGATCCGATATCGCTCCAGGAGCGCCGCAACGGCGGGGGTATCGCCGTAGCTGCCGATTTCGAGCCGGGCGGCCGGCGAGACGGCGCCGGCGTAGCCCGTCGACAGATCGTCGAGGACGGTCACTTCGTGGCCTGCGCCGACCAATGCCTCAACCGAAACGGAGCCGACATACCCGGCGCCTCCGGTGACGAGAACGCGCATTCAGTCTCCTCTGAATCTTCGCAGGAACCCCTTGCGGCGAGGCTCCGTGTTAGGTTCCGAATCGGCCTCTTCTTCTGGAACTGCAGAGGGTTCCACGGGAGTATCGCCGACGGCCGGGGGTTCGGGTGCAGACTCACGACTGTCCGACATCGGCAGTTGAGTGCCGATCCTCGCCGGCTGGGGCGGTCTTGTGGCGCCGATCAACGCGGTTCCCAACTCCGTACCGTCGCCTCCGTCGCTCAGGACCACATCCAGCGCTTCGCGGAACGCGGCTGCTTCCGCGTCTTCCTCGCTGGTCCCTCCCTCGATCTGCTCGGGGATCGGGCGCGCGGCCGCGAGGGCGCCGGACGCCGGGCCTCCGGCGTCCGGTTCATCCGCCGCCGGACCGTTTTCCAGCTCGAGATTCGTCGGAGCCGCCGCTCCGGATTCGCCGGCCCCGCGCTGAGTAGCCCGCAACTCGGCTGCCTGAAGGCCTGCCTCCAGGGCGTCAAGATCTATCCGGCGGGACGGCACCGAACCGAGCTCCTCGGCCGCCACGAGCTCCGCCACGCCGAACACATCCTCGTCGACCTGGGCCGCCTCCAACTCGGCGGCCTCGACTTGAGCGGCATCCAGTTCGGCCGCAGCCTCAGTCTGGCGTGCATCCAACTCGGAGGCCTCGAGCTGGGCTGCATCCGAGACGAGCGCCAGCCGCATGGCGATGCTCTCGTCCTCGTCTGTGGCATCAACCGCCCCGAGCACCTCGCCCTGCTTGTCGTGGGCCTGACCCGGAGCTCGCCCGACCCGCACGACGCCTTCGTCGATGACCACGTCGTCCGTATCACCGACCGCCTCGATGGCAGCGGCCGACTCTGCGGCGGCGAATGGGTCATCTCCCCGTTGTGAAGTCTTCCCGTCTTCCGGGACCAGATGCCGGCGGATTCGATCGCCCAGAGCCTGGTGAGTCTTGGGCCGAATGAGTCCCGAAGGCTTTGCGGCAGTCTCGGCCGCAGGCGGAGCAGCCGCAGGCGGAGCAGCCGC
>JADGQJ010000218.1 GCA_017881885.1 Chloroflexota bacterium | reverse complement strand
CGGGCCGACACGAGGCCTGGAATACCGGCCTCAGGATGTGCAATGCTTGATCCCGCGGGTCCAACGACGGGATAGGGTCGGTGCCCCCGCCACTGTTGGAGCAGGTTGGGATAGAGGTGGACCGCGTCGAGCCAGAACGGCCGGCTTTTGGAAGCCGTCTCGCCACTGTCACGATCGGGTTCTGTGGCTAATCCGATCACGGCCCGAACGGCTGCCCTCGGAGCGGGTCACGACCGCAGGTTCGCGGGCTTCGCGGCCCTGTGCGCCGCGGCGACGGTCATGCTCAATGTCATCGACACCGTGAGGGCCCCGGAGTCCAGGCGCCCGGAACAGCTCGTAGTCACCGGGCTGCTCGTCGTCGCGGTCCTCGTCACCGTCTGGTTCGTCACGCGCGGCTTCACGCACCGCAATCTGCTGGCCGCCGGGGTCATGCTCATGGCGCTCGGCATCGCTGCAGGGACACTCCTGCCGGACAGCATCGACGCCGCCGTCGTCCTGCCGCTCGCGGGCGCCGTGCTCGCGCTCCCGGCCGAACGCGGGCGGCCGCTCCTGATCCTGCTGATCTTCGCCTTCGGGGCGAGCATGCTCGGCGAAACGATCGGGTACGCGGGCGCGAGCGTCGCGGAGACCGCCAAGACCACCGACATGATCTTGGCGCTGGCCGAGTCCGCGGTCATGCTGGCCTTCACCTACGGCGTTCTGTGGTGGGTCGGCGACCGCTGGTGGAGGTCCGACGAGCAGGCCCGGCGGGCGCTCGCAAGCCAGCGCCGGCTGCTCGAGGTCAACGAGCGCCTCCTTTCGACGCTCGATCCGCAGGGCGTGTTCGACCTCATCGCGGATTCGCTCAAGTCCGTGGTGGCTTACGACAACCTGACGATCTATCGGGTGGATCGGGTCGAAGGCCTTCTGCGCCCGGTTCTGGCGCGCGATCGATTTGCGGCCTTGATCAAAGAGTCCACGTTCGCGATCGATCGTGGGGTCACCGGCTGGGTGGTCGCCCACGGCACCGCCGAATGCGTGAACGATGTGCTTGCCGATCCTCGCGCGAGCACCATCCCCGGCACACCCGAGGAGGCCGAGGCGTTGATCGTCGTGCCTCTCTTCGTCGGCGGCGAGGTCGCGGGCACGCTCAACGTGGGCCGGATGGGCCGCCAGGAGGCCTACTTCAGCGACGGCGAATTCGAGCTCGCGCGCCTGTTCGCGGGCCAGGCCTCGATCGCGCTCCGAAACGCCGAGGCCCTCCGCGCCGTCGCCACCCGGGCCGAGACCGACGCTCTGACCGGCCTGCGGAACCGGGGCGCTTTCGACGAACGGCTGTCGGCCCTCATGGGCGACCCGAGGGTGCAACCGCTGGTCCTCGTCATGCTCGATCTCGACGGCTTCAAGCAGTACAACGACGTTCACGGCCATCCGGCCGGCGATTCACTCCTCCAGGCCACCGCGCACGCGATCACTGCCTCGGTCCGCGACGGAGACCTGTGCTTCCGCTACGGTGGCGACGAGTTCGCCCTGTTGCTCCCGGAAACCGACGAGGAGGGCGCGCGGCAGATCGCCGAGCGGGTGCGCCTGGCTATCGCCGCCGTCAGTCCGCAAGGCGCTTCGGGAGTCACGGCCAGCATCGGTATCGGAAGCTCGCCGCAGGATGCCCAGGAGTCCGACGCCCTTGTAGCCGTGACCGACTCCGCGTTGTATCGGGCGAAGGACACCGGCGGCAACCGCGTCAAAACGTGGAGTCGTCTTCACCCGGAATCGCCGGGCGGGTGAGTTAGGGGCCCGAGCCGCCTCGCTACGCTCCCGCCGGCTCCGCGCGAGAGCGCCACGCTACTGCCGCGGCCGTCGAATCGGAGGCTGCGCCGGCGGGTGGGTACGGGGCAGGTACCACCCAAGCGTGGCCCGATCGAGCCTCCATCCAATAGGTAGGCGGGGTGAGGTCCCGATCATATGAGTGATGCCAGAATGCCGCTGTTCGGCTGAAGCGGCGGTTTCGTCACCCGTCGGCCGGGCGCGAGAAGCGGAAGATTCCAGGCAGCACGTACAACGCCGTCCCCCCGGGACGGCGTTGTACGTTTGTGTGGCGCGAGGTGGGGGAGTGGCGCCGGGGAGTGGCGCCGGGGAGTGGCGCCGCACGTGCGTGGCACCGCGGCCGGGGGAGTGGCACCGCGCGTGGCGGCGCGGGTCTCTCAGCCGCGCGTGGCGGCGCGGGTCTCTCAGCCGCGCGGCATCCGGCGCAGTTCGATGGCCGGGCAGCGGTCCATCACGACGGCCAGCCCGCCCGCGGCGGCGATGCGGGCACTCTCCCAATTCACGACGTCCAGCTGGAGCCAGAGCGCGCCGGCACCGATCGCGACGGCATCGCGGGCGATCTCCTCGGTCAGTTCGGCGCGGCGGAAGACATCGACGATGTCGATCGGACCGCCCGCGGCTGCTTCCGCGAGCGTGGCGACGGCAGGCACACCCAGGACCGCGGTCTCGTTCGGGTTGACGGGGATGCATTCGTAACCGGCCGCGAGCATGGTCCGGAAGACACCGAAGGACGGCCGGGCGGAGTTGGACGAAGCGCCGACGACCGCGATCCGTCGGGCCGATCGGAGCAGGTCGAATATGCCCGCGTCATCCAGCAGCCGGACTGAGCCGGCGCTCGGTCGGTCGTTCGTCATGGCGCTCCTTCGCCGTCAGGCCGTGGGGGACGCCTGAGGCGTCGATTCGGGAGTCGGGGTCGGCCGAGGAGGCCCGTTTCGCATCGCCGCAAGCACGCCGGCGATCCGGTCGGTGAGCTCCGGTGGCACGGGCTGGTGGAACTCGCTCAGGCCGATCCCGCCGCCGGCGACGTCGAACAGGATTCCGGCCGGCAGCGGCTTCCTGGCCGCGTAACGCAGGATCGCTTCGCGCGCCGCCACGTCGTA
>JADGQJ010000028.1 GCA_017881885.1 Chloroflexota bacterium | reverse complement strand
AAGCTCGACGCGCAGGGCAATGGTATTGCCGTGTGGTCCGATATGACGGCGTCCGGGTCTGTGGTCGAGGCTGTCGCCTGGACCGCCGGCGGCGCTTTCGGCAACGTCGTACAGCTCTCGCAACCGGACCCGAGCGAGTTCGCGCCCGATCTGGCGGTCAACGAATCCGGCACCGGCATCGTTGTCTGGTCGGCGGCCACGACGCCCGGCAGCACCTCTCGTCAGATCGAGTCGTCGACACGACCTGCCGGCGGCAACTGGAGCGCGATGACGGCGGTCTCACCGCTTTCGCCGCTGACTTCGTCGGCTCGAGTCGCACTCGACGGGGCCGGCGGCGCAACGGCCGTCTGGCAGCAGGGCGCGACCTACGGCATGTACGCCGCGACGCGGCCGGCCGGTGGAGCGTGGAGCAGCCCGACACAAATCGAGACGTCCAACCCCTCCTTCGCCAGTCAGATCTCCGTGGCAGCCGACGCAGTGGGCAACGCCACCGCGACATGGGCCGCGCAAGACGTAAGCGGAATGTCCGTCCGTACGGCCACGCGTCCAGCCGGTTCGCCCTGGGGAGCGCCTGCCACCCTGGGGCCGTGCGCCTCGACCTGCATCCCTCATCTGGCCGTTGCTCGCGACGGTTCGATAGCAGTCGTCGGCTGGGCTCCCAATGGTCCGACGGCCAACGCCGCCGTCCGGTTGGGCAAGGGGACGTGGGTCCCCGCGGTTGTCGGCAGCGGCAACGGCCTGGTTACCTATGTCGTAGCCACGAACAACGCCGGCGCATCGGCCGTCTGGCCGGTCGGCATCCACGTGGCCTACCACCTGGCGCTCAAGCAGAGCGATTATCGATAACAAGTAGTGGAGAAGGGCCCTGGGCGGCACGGCCGACCAGGGCCCTTCTTGCCGTTACGAGACTTAGGACGGCCGCACGAAGACTCAGGCCGTCTGCACCAGCCGCTGCGAGTCCTCTCGGTGCTTCCCGGAGTGCAGAGTGATCAGGAACGCATCGCGCGCGTCCGTGTAGTCGAGCACGATCGTCACCGATGCTGGGCCAGTCAGGTCGACCATCGGATCCCGGACCACGACTGGTCCCTTGATAGGGCGGCCGTCGTTGTACGCGATCCGCTCGACAAGCACACGAGGGCCCTGGAGCGCCGCCTGGAGACCGGCGACGACGACGGCGACGGGGCCGGTCACACCCCCGTGATTGCCGAGGAGCATCCGCGCCTGCCCTGTATTGTCGGCCAGCCTGGTCGCGAACACGTCGAGCACACCATCGGGCTCACTCGCCACCACGACGCCACTTTGGCCGGCATAGGAGTGGTAGGTGAACCAGTCGCCAAGCAGGGCGTAGCCGTGGCGGCTATGAGTGAGGAGACTGGCGAGGTTGTCATGAAGCTGGGGCCCCACCCCCCAGTTCGCCCGCAGACCATCCACCTTGGCCCGCTCGAGCCTGGCTATGAACCAGGCCGACTGACCTGGGTTCTGCTGGGACGCCTCGGCGTACTCGTTCACCTGGTAGCCTCGGACGCGGAGCCCGCGCAGGGCGAGCATGTGCTCGACCGCCGAGCGGCTGGCGACCGGATCCTGTCCATGGGCGCGGCCGCCGATCTCGTGCCAGCTCACGATGTCTGGCACGACGTCGTTGGCCGCAACGAAGTCGAGATATGCATTCCACCATTCGTCGCTCTGGCTGGGCTCGCGGGCAGTGCTCGGCCCGACGATGGTCGCATCGGGAAACCTGGCCCTGACCTTCTTGTAGGCGAGGCGCCATGTCTCCCGGAACTGCTCGCCGGTTCGGGCCCAGAAGAGCTCGAGGTCTGGCTCGTTCCACAGGTCCCACTGCGGGGTGATGCCGGCCGCGCCAACATCCTCGATCAGCCGGTCGAGGAATCTCTCGAAGTCGGAGAAGTCTCCCTCGTCGCCGGGCCACCGGTCGATCGCCGTACCGTCGGCGCCGTAGAGGTCATGGACGAGGACGATGAATTTGCCGCCCAACGCTACGGTCCGCCGGTACTGAGCGAGCGTCGAGGCCCACCGTCGCTCGTAGCGCCCGGCGACCCAGCCACCCGGCGAGTCGAGCTGGGCACCCCCCGCTCGCTCGAAACGGAAGCCCATCCCGGCGAGGAACACGTCGGGCGGGCTCGCGCCATCCTCGCTCAGGCCGTAGAGGATGCCAGCGGCGCGGCGCGTCGCAGGACCCACGTCTGCCGAGAGATCGACCCGCACGGTGGCGATCGGCGATCGGTCGAGGCTCACGTCACGACCCTCCGCCGGCGACCGGGACATGAGCACCGGACCGCAGGAAGACGGGGATCCTGTTGAGCGGCGCGTCCGCGTGGATGGTCTTCCCTCCAGTGCAACCGACGCCTGTCCACGCGTCCGTCCATTGGCCCGGCGGCAGATAGACGGACCGCTCACGCAATCCGGCCGACAGGATCGGAGCTACCAGCAGGTCAGGTCCGAGCATGAACTCGTCCTCGGCCGACCACGATTCCGGGTCGTCAGGGAAGTCGACGAATAGCGGGCGCATCGGTGGCATGCCGTCGTCTTGGGCGCGTTGCATCTGCGCGTTGACGTACGGCCGGATCCGCTCCCGAAGCGCGAGCACCTGGCATATGAACTCATAGGCTTCATCGCCGAAAGCCCAGACCTCGTTCGGGCCGCCGGTCATCTCGGTCGTCAGCGGGATCCGCGGCAACCTGTCCCCGTGGAGACGGAAGAGCGGGCAGAAAGCGCCGTATTGGAACCACCGCACGATGAGTTCGCGGTACTCAGGATCGGCCGGGTCGCCGCCGTGGAACCCGCCGATGTCGGTGGTCCACCAGGGGATCCCGGACATCGCGATGTTGAGGCCGGCCCGGACCTGCCTCCGCAGCGAGTCGAAAGTGGCCGGGATGTCGCCGGACCAGACGGCTACGCCGTAGCGCTGGCTTCCGGCCCACGCCGACCGGCACAGCAGGACGACCTCCGCCTGGCCCGCATCGAGCATGCCTTCGTAGAAGCCCCGCGCGTACATGAGCGGGAACAGGTTGACCACCTCGTCGCCCGTGCCCATGTGGAAGCGAAGGTTCGCTGGGTCGGTCGGTCTGAGCTCGGGCTCGCAGCCGTCGAGCCACCAGATCCGGATCCCGTGTTCCAGATAGTTCTGGCGAACCTTCGACCAGACGTAGGCCCGCGCCTCGGGGTTCGTCGGGTCGTACAGCGAAACGGGGGTGTGGGCAGCCATGCCCTTCTCCGGAAACTCGGTCATGTAGCGGAGACCACGTTCAGCGCCGACGAGCAGACCGCGCTCAGCCATGGGGGCAAGATTCTCGCTCCGCGGGCTGACGAGCGGCCAGACCGAGACCATGACCTTCGTCCCCATCGCCTCCAACTCGTCGACCATGGCTTTCGGGTCCGGCCACTCGGCCGGGTCGAAGCGCCAATCGCCGAGAGCGGTCCAATGGAAGAAGTCGATGACGATAACCGCGAGCGGCAGGCCTCGATGGTGGTATTCGCGCGCGACGGTGAGCAGCTCGTCCTGGGTTCTATAACGCATCTTGCTCTGCCAGAAGCCGGTCGCCCACTCGGGGAGCAGCGGCACATGACCCGTGACGTCGGCGTAGCGGCCCAGGATCGCGGCCGGTGTCCCGGCGGTGATCCAATAGTCGATCTGGCGGGCGGCGTTGGCGACCCACCTGGTCCGGTTGACCGCGAGCTCGACGTGGCCGACGGCCGGGTTGTTCCAGAGCAAGCCGTAGCCGCGGCTCGAAAGGACGAACGGGATCGAGACTTCGGCGTTGCGCTGGACGAGATCGAGCGTCATCCCCTTCTGGTCGAGCCGGCCGTGGGTCCGCTGGCCGAGACCGACGAACCGCTCGTCGTCGTAGGCCTTGAAGTGCTGTTCGAGCCGGTATCGACCACCGCCCAGGGCCGTGAAGACGCGCGCCCCCGGCCACCAGAAATGGGCCGGCTGCTCGGCTGTCAGCTCCTGACCCGTGTCCGAGCGGACGAACCGGATCAATACATAGCTGCCGCCCTCACCTTGCTCGTTCGCCACGATCGCAGTTATCGCGCCGTTGGCTATCGAGACGAGGTCGTCGCCTGAGGCGATGGCGACCTCCGACTGCCCCGGGGGTTCTTCCAGTGCGCCGGGTAGATCCGCCTCGATGCGCCCGACTGCAGCACGGACCCGGAGGCTGTCGCGCCCCCACGGCTCAATGCGGATCACCTCGTTCTCGGTCCGGACTTCAACGCCGGTGCCGGTTCGACTGATGTCCAAGACACTCCTCATTTCCGGGTGTATCCATGGCCGGAGGTCAGGGGCGTAGAGCGGCCACGAAGAGCCGCCCGGCGCACCCGGTTCCTACTCTTTGACGGCACCGGCGGTGATGCCTGCGGCGACGTACCGCTGGGCCACGGCGAGTAGGACCGCCGCTGGGATCATGGCGATCACTGCCGTCGCCATGACGGCCGGCCACTCCACCGAATAGGCGCCGATGAACCGGTAGATGCCCACGGTGATGGGCGTGTGATTCGGATCGCTATTGAGAACGAGAGCGAACAGGAAGTCGCCCCACCCGAAGAGGAAGGAGAAGAGAGCCCCGGTGATAAGCGCCGTCCTGCTAAGTGGGAGATAGATGGACCTGAAGATTCGCCAGGGACCGGCCCCGTCAACGACTGCGGCCTCCGCCAGCTCGCGCGGAATACCGATCATGAAAGCTCGCATGATGATAATTGCGAATGGCACCGCAATCGTTGAGTCGGCCAGGATGACCGCCTGATAGGAATTCAGCCATCCCAACGAGCTGAAGGCGGCATACAAGGAGTTGGCGACAACGAAACCCGGCGCCATCTGGGCGAGAATGAGCACGAAGAGCAGTATCGAACCGATCCGTGCCCGCACGGTGGCGAGCGCGTAGGCGGCAGGTGTTGCGATGATCATCGTCACGAACACAGTTCCGGCCCCATAGATGAAGCTCGACATGACGTACTCGCCGATCGTCGAGATGGCCTCTTGGTAACCGTCGAGCGTAGGGTTCGCCGGAACGAAGGGCGGGGGATACTGCAGGATGTCGGTCTGGTGCATGAACGAGAGGTTCACGATCCAGTACATGGGGAACAACATGAAGGCGGTAATGGCGAACCCAAGCAGGGTCCAGCCCAGACGCTTGATCCGCCGGCCTACCGATACCGACTGGCGGCCCAGCGTGGGCGCCGAGACACTAGCGGCCATCACGCCACCGTCCTTAGCTCGCGGTAGGCGTACCGCAGGTACACGAGACCGAACGCAAGCACGATGAGGATCAGGATGTCGCCCGCGGCAGCTCCCAGACCGAAGTCGAGCTGACCGGTGAAGGCGAGGCTGTACGCGAGGGTGTTGAGCGTCTGGCTCGTATTTGCCGGCCCGCCGCGTGTGATCGACATGATCACGTCGAACACCTTTAGCGTGTAGACCAACCCGAGCAAGAGCACGACCGTGGCCACGGGGCGCAACAGGGGCCAAGTGATGTAGCGGAAGCGCTGCCAAGCATTTGCCCCATCGATCGAGGCCGCTTCATATAGCACGCCTGGGATCGCCTGTAGACCACCATACAAGATGACCATGTTGAACGGGATCCCGATCCAGATGTTTGCGATGAGAACCGAAATCAAGGACAGATGCGGGTCCGTGAGCCACGAAGTATTGGAAGACGTTATGTGAAGACTGTTGAGCGCGAAGTTGACGACGCCCGTGTCCTGGTCCAAGAGGCGGACCCAGACGGCGCCCGACACGAGCACCGGAGCCAGCCAGGGAATCAGTATCAAGGCCCGCAGAGTCGCGTTAAGTGGGAACTTGCGCTGGAAGAAGATGGCGATCATCAACCCGATCGTGAATTGGAAGAAGAGGGACCCGATCGTGAAGACGAACGTGTTCGAGACGGCCGTGCCGAAGTCCGGATGGTTGATGAGATGTGAGAAGTTGTCAGGGCCGACGAACGGAGCCTGGCCGTTGAAGTACGTCTTGAGTGTGTAGTGCTCCACGCTCATGACGAAGTTGTAGAAGATCGGATATGCGTAGAAGAGCAGAACGTAGACGAGAGCGGGTACGAGGAACAGGAACCGGTAGAACTGCTCTCGCCGGCGTAGTGTCAGCCATCGCGTTTTGGGAGAGGAGGGTGCGGCGGTTTGCGCCGCACCCTCCTGAACGACACGCGTCATTGCCGCGTCGTCACAGTGCCGTCGTCAGGGAGCCGTGGCCTGGGTTTGCGCTTGTGTCAGCGCATCCTGAGGACTCTTCGCGCCCGTCAGGGCCGCCTGGATTGCCGTCCACAATGGCTGGGACACCTTGCTGTAGCCGGGGCCGAGGTTCGCCGGAGGGCCGGTCCGGGATCGCTCCGCGGCGGCTGCCTCGACGAACGGGCCCATGTTCGCATCAGCAGCAACCGCTTGCGCGGCAACGGTCTGGCGCGATGGAATGTATGCCTGGAGCGTCGCCCATTCAAGCATCTCCTTGTCGGAGAGCAGGCAGTTGACGACCTTGCCGGCCGCGGCAGACGCAGCCTGGTCGGCGTTGACCGGGATGGTCAGGACTTCTCCGCCCATCGGGCCGGGTGCTGCACCGCCGTCCGGCTTCGGAATCGGAACGATGCCGAAGTTGATCTTGGCCTTCTCGAGGGCACTCAGATTCCAGACGCCGTTCTGCTGCATGGCGGCCTTGCCGGCCATGAACTGGTCGTTGACGTCGCCTTGGGTCCACTGAACGACGGACTTCGAAGCCGAGCCGTCCTTGACGAGATCGACCCAGAACTGGAGAGCCTTCACCGCCTCTGGGGAGTCGAGCTTGCTGAGGTCGCCGCCGGCGCCCCAGAGCCAGGGCTCGAACTGCCAGCTGCCTTCCTCGGTCGCGGGGGCCGAGAAAGCCATGCCGTAGACGCCACTCTTGGTGAGGGCCTTGGCATCGGCACGAATCTCAGCCCACGTCGTGGGCGGCTTGAGGCCCGCAGCCGTGAACATGTCCTTGTTGTAGAGGAGCGCCATGCCGTTGATTCCGGGGGCGATCCCATAAACCTTGCCCTTGTACGTTCCGGAATCGATCAGGTTCTGGTAGAGCCCGGTCAGGTCAACGCCGAAGTCGGTCAGGGGCGCGAGAGCACCGGTATCCGCGATCTGCTGCAGATCCGGGTTGTCGATCCGCAGGACGTTGGGGAGCTGCTTCTGCTGGGCACCAAGCAGAACCTTGTTGATGAGTTCGTCACGCGGGATCGCCTGCCGCTGAATCGTGATCCCGGTGGTCTTGGAGCACTCATCGAGGATCGTCTGCCACTGGGTCTTCTGCGGATCTGCGCTCTGGTAGTCCCACTCGGTAATGGTCGTGGCGGCCGCGACCGGCGTTGCTGCCGGGGCCGACGCTTGTTGCGTCGGATTGGCCGGCGAGGCCGCTCCAGGCGTCGGCGTCGCCGACTGCCCACAGGCGCCGACCAGCGCCGCCATGGCGCAGATCAGGGCCACTCTCTTGTTGAGCTGCATGTCCTTCCTCCTGATGCAACCGTACGGAATTCGACAACCCAGAGTCACTGTGACCGGTGACACCTCCTAGATCCCTGTGTCTCCGCGTGTGCCGAAGTCCGGCGGGATGCACTACAGGATCCCCGAGTCGAAACGTTTCGATTGCGAACACTAGGGCCCCCGCAGATGGCTTGTCAAGAGGTTGCGTGCCGGCTGCGGAGGCGGGCCGGCGAGGTCGCGACTTTGCCGGGTCGCGGCGCAGCGAGGTCGCTGCTACGATGGATTCTCGGCCGCACCAGCCGTTCGGCATTTCCTGCCTTTGGCGCTTCGCGCTCGAGTCGGGCTGTTGAGGAGCTCGCTGAAGGAGGCATCAGCCGAGATGAGGCGGACACGATCGGTGACAATGGTCGACATCGCCAAGCGCTCTGGCGTGGCCGTGAGCACCGTCTCCTACGCCCTCAGCGGCAAGCGATCGGTTTCCGCGGAAACACGCGAGCGGGTCAAGCGCGCCATCGATGAGCTCGGGTTCCGGCCGCACGAGCCCGCCCGAGCCCTGAAGAGCCGGGCCTCGCGAGCCATCTCACTGTTCTTCCCCACAGCCCGCGACACCCTGGAGATCGAGAGCCATATCTTCTTATCCGGCGCCCTCGAGGCGACGAGCGAGTTCGACTACTCACTCCTCGTCTCGACCGCCACACACGACCCAAGCGGTATTGTCGCCACCCTCGAGACCGGGCGGGCCGACGGCGTGATTCTCATGGAGGTCCGCCTCTCCGACGAGCGCGTCGAAAAGCTGCGGGCCGACGGCCATCCGTTCAGTCTGATCGGGCGGTGCGAAGACAACGACGGGATCAGCTACGTCGACTTCGACTTCGAGGATGCGGTCTGCACGGCTGTCCACCACCTATATGAGCTCGGGCACCGTCACGTGGCGCTCTTGAACCGCGCCCCTTCCATTGCCGGCGCCGATTACGGGCCGACTGTTCGCTCGCACGCCGGGTTCCAGAGCGCACTGCGCGAGCTGTCGCTGGAGGGCGACCAGCTCCTTTGCGGGACCTCGGGCGCGCAATATATCGAGGTTCTGCGATTTCTGGAGCGGGCGCCGACGTGCACCGCCGCCATTACGCTCTCTGTAACTTACGCCCCGTTGCTCGCGGCATTGCGCGATCTCGGCCGGCGGGTACCGGAGGACTTCAGCGTGGTCGCGATCATCGCGTCCCAGGTCTCCGATCTCGTGACGCCGCCCTTGACGACGATCGACATGCCTGCCTACGAGATGGGGCGCCTCGGGGCCGAGATTCTCATCCGCCGGCTTATGGACGACGAGCTCCCGCCGACGCAGTTGCTCCTCCGCGGCCCGCTTCAGGTTCGATCAAGCGGTCCCCCACCTCGGCGTTCCCGACCATAGGTTGGGGCGTCGCGGCCGGCGGTCATGGCGACGGCGCCGATCGCTTCCTTTCGTCGCGCCCATTCAGCGATTTCGGTCGGCGCGGACGAACATCCAGGTGCCACTCACTGTGAACACGACGAACAGGGCGACCGTGACTCCCAGGTCGAGCCAGGCGGGGTTCAGTACAGCCGAGGCGTACTCCGGCTTGCCCGCGTAGAAGATGTTTCGGGCGGGGTCAATGCTGTATTGGCGGCCGGCTGTGAAGGAATCGTGAACCGTAGGCGGAGGAGTGGTGCGCCACCGGCCGGCCGGCGACGTTCTTGTTTCGGGCAGTGGCACGAAGGGCCGCCCGGTCGCCGAAAGGGCAGGTACCGCCTGACTCAGCGGGTAGACTCGTGAGCCGTCGACATTCCTCGGATCGCATTGGAGCAACGACACCATGGGGAAACAGGCCCGCAACAGCCGCCGAATGAGTTCGCGTGCCGAGCCCCGGCGGAACGTGGCCCTGCCAGCTCGACGCTTCCCGCTGGGCGCTATCGCCGTTGTGGCCGGCATCGTCGTCGTCGGAGTGGTGGTAGTGGCCGTCGCGTTTGCCGCTGCGTTCGCGACGGGCGGGTCGGGCTCCGTTCCCCAGGGCACCCAGACGTTCGTCGAGAGCGACCACTCGCACGTGACCGGGACCGTGTCGTACGACCGGGTACCGCCGGCCGGCGGGGCGCACAACGCGACGCCGCTGAACTGCGGCGTCTACGATCAAATTGTGCCGAATGAGAATGCGGTCCATTCCCTCGAGCACGGCGCGGTATGGATCACCTACCAGCCCACGATCGCGGCCGACCAGGTCGCCCTCCTCCGGCAGTTGGTCACATCCAACTATGTCGGGACGGAGCGGTACTTGATCCTGAGTCCCTATTCGGGGATACCTTCACCGATCGTCGCGAGTGCGTGGGGAGCTCAGCTCGGCGTCGATCTGGCTTCGGACTCGCGATTGGCCGACTTCATACGCCAATTCGCCGGGGGCGGGCAAGGCGGCGAAAAGGGCGCGGCCTGCACCGGAGGCGTGGGCAGCCCCGTCGAGTAAGCGGGCCCTGACCCGGCGGTCGACGACGCGGCTAGTCGGCCGGGCGCGCGACGCTTCGCTGGGAGTTCTTCGCCTGATACATGCGCCGGTCGGCCTTGGCGATCAGTTCGGCCAGGGTCTGGGACTGCTTTGGGTCGAAGACGGCCGGACCGGCACTCACCGACAGGGCGTACTCGCGGCCAGGCATCTCGTTCGCGCCGGCGCCAGGCAGCGACCGCAACCGCGACCGAAACGGGGGTTAATGGAGCCCCGCGCCGTCGACGCCGAGGAACGCCTCCAGCTGATTGACTGCCGCTCTCAGCGAATCGTTTGCGCGATCCCACACCCGCCAGTTGGCGCAGCTTCGCTCCGACCAACCCAAGAGAGCCCCTGGGGCACGGTCAAACGCCTGCATGAAAGCGCGCGATTCCGAGTTTCGAGTCGCGACTACCCGAGCTGTGAGACGCTGGAACTCAACGACATCCATCAAACCTCCTGCAGCGGATCGAACCGCACACGCACTGACTGTACTCCGTGCGCGGTGACCGGCTCGGCGACCGGCTCGGCGACCGGCTCGGCCCCGGTGAGCTACGCCGCAGGCTGGCGGCCGGCGGCCGGGGTGGCGAAGCCCGACTGGGCGCGGCCGATGAGCGCGCGAGCTGCCGGGCTGATCGATCCGGCGGACCTCCACGCGAGCGCCAGGCGTCCGCGCATTCGGGGATGCGTGACCTCGATCGCGTGGAGCTTCTCTGCGTTGGCGAGGGCAACGGATTCTGGCAGGATGGCGACACCGAGGCCGCGGCTCGCGAGCTCGGCAAGGATGCCGAGGTTGCTGGCCTCGAGGGAGATGTTCGGTTCGAGCCCCGACCTGGCACAGGCATCGTCCAGACACGTCCGCAGGCCGGTCCCTCGAGGAAGGCTCATCAGCGACCGGTCCACGAGGGCTTCGAGGGTGGTGGTCTTGCGGGCCGCCAGCACGTCGTCCTTGCTGACTGCGGCAACAAGCGGCTCGTCGGCTACGAGCTGGATTTCGATCCCGGGGGGAGTGGTATCTCCCAGGCCGACGAACGCTAGATCGAGCCGTCCGGTGTTGAGCCCCTCCACGAGCTCATCCGTGTTGGCCTCCGACAGGGCGATCTCCACAGCCGGGTGGTCGCGATGGAAGTCGGCCAGCAGGTTGGCCAGGTCGAAGGACGAGCATGCGACCACCATTCCGACCGCGACGTGGCCGCGCACTAGACCGGTTAGCTCGTCGACCGCGAGTCGCGCTCCGGCAACCGCGCCGAGTGCCGCTCTCGCGTAGAGAAGGACCGCGGCACCGGCCTCAGTTACTCGCACCGCCCGGCCCGAGCGGTCCAGCAGGTCCTGGCCGAGCTCACGTTCGAGCTGGCGGATCTGGGCGCTCACGCCCGGCTGGGCCACATGCAGCCTGGCGGCGGCCCTGGTGAAGCTTGCTTCGTCGGCCACGGCAACGAGGTATTCGAGCTGTCTGAGTTCCATAACCAGAGATGCTAGCACTGAGAAGAACCAGATCTTTGACTTATGGCCGCTCGTACCACAGGCTGAACGCGATACATCAATCTGAGCAACGTAGAGAGGTTGACGATGACTCCCGAACGCGAGCGAGCTACCAAGCCGGAAGACCTGACCCGGCTCTTCGTCGAACTGGGCAATGCCGGGGACGCGGAGGGACTGGCCGGGCTTTACGAGCCCGACGCGGTAGTGGCGTTCCCACCCGGGCAGATGACGGTCGGACGGCCGGCGATCCAGGCCCTCTACGAGAAGATGCTCGCTGCCAAACCCCATTTCAGCCTGGAGAAGCCGCTTCCCACGCTGCGGCTCGGCGACCTGGCGCTGACCGCCACTCCGGCGCTCGACGAGGCCGGCGCCCGAGCCCAGGTGGTCCGCCGCCAGCCGGATGGGACCTGGCTCCGGGTCCTCGATCGGCCCGACTTCCGCGGCTAGCACGCGGAATCGAGTGAACTGAGGGCCACCGGTATCCGTCGGTGGCTCTTCAGCGTGCTCCCGCGAGGAGGCGGCCGGCCCGGACGTGCTCAGGAACCGGCCGCCCGCCCCGACTGGGCAGGTTCCGACGGGTGGGATCGGCGGGATCGGCAGTATCTAATCCGGGGGTTGCCGCGTAAAATGGGTCGACGAGGAGCACCACATGGCCCACACGAGTCCGACCGTCCCCGGCGTCGCGTCCGCAGAGAGCGTCGCTACGTTTGAGTGGCACAAACTTCATTTCCATATCGTCACTCGCGACCCGCTTCTTCCCGACCAGATCCACACGATCGAACGGGTGATGCCGAAGGTCGTGAGCGTCGGGCAGTTCGCCGACGTCGTCGGCATGGTCCTGGGGCGATCCGTCCGGATCCGGACCCAACGCCCGTCGCCGGACATCCGGTTCGAGGTGGGGTTGTCTTAGGGTTTGGGCCCCTGGTTGCCGAGGAGACTCGACGTCCGCGTCGACCGATCTCCTGAACGTGCCTACCTGATGGGATCGAGTACGAACACAGGGATCTGCCTCTCGGTCTTCTTCTGATAGTTCGCGTAGTCGGGCCATGCTTCGACCGCGCGCTTCCACCAGATGGTCTTTTCGTCGCCCGTGACCTCACGCGCCGTGTAGTCGCGTTTGGTCGCGCAGTCCTGCAGCTCGACGTTCGGGTTCTGCTTGAGGTTGTAGTACCAGACGGGGTGCTTTGGGGCGCCGCCCATCGACGCGACGACGGCGTAGACGCCGTCGTGCTCGACCCTCATGAGAGCGGTCTTGCGGAGCTTGCCGGTCTTCGCGCCGACGGAGGTCAGAACGATGATGGGCCGCCCTCGAAGATCACCGGCCTGCTCGCCGTTCGTTGCCTCGAACAGCTCGGCTTGCTTGCGCGCCCACGCCGATTTGCTCGGTTCGTAGTCTCCGGTGAGTGGCATCTTCGGGCTCTTTCGCTGCTCTCAGTCATGCGACTGCTTCACGGCCCATCGTAGGACACATCGAGCAATCGGACGACCTGCCCGCCGGGAGCGCTCAAGTAGACGTGGACGCTCCCCGCGTGGCGGAACTCCCGTATTCCGGCCTCACGCAACCGGCGCCGATAGCCGGCGAGATCTGCCGTTCGGAATTCGATCCAGGCGCCTCTGAGGGCAGGAGCGTCGTCCACAACGTCTCCGGGGACGTCTTCGGGAGCGAGATCGGTGACTCGACGCTGAACGCGCTTCCATCGCTAAACGCAACCAGCAGAATTGGGTTAGGCAGGCCAAAGTCCAGTTCGACGACATCACAGTCTGCTCAAGCGCTTGTCGTTCGTCGCGAAGCCGTTCTTCGCGGCGAACCATCGGTGGGCAATGGGCCGCGGCGAGCAATCGTTGCGCCTCGAGCTGGCTCGTCGCCACGCCGGCTCGGACGCCACGCTCCTGGCCGCGATCCCCGAGCCGCCCGGTCCGACCTTCCCGTTCCTGCTCCGCTGAACGCTGCTACTGTGCGGCAGTGACACGTCGGGGACTGATCCTGTTCGGCCTGATGTCCCTTATCTGGGGCATCCCGTACCTGTTCATTCGAGTCGCGGTGGAGGAGGTCTCGCCGGCGACGCTGGTATTCGCACGAACCACGGTGGCTGCAGTGATCCTGCTGCCGATCGCCCTTCTCCGCACCGACATCCGCTCCGTGCTGGAGCGCTGGCGCTGGGTCGTCGCTTTCGCCGTTGCCGAGATCGCGCTGCCTTGGGTCGCTCTCGGTTCCGCCGAGCAGCACATTCCGAGCTCTCTGGCGGGTCTTCTCGTGGCCGGGGTGCCGCTGGTCGCCACAGTCATCGCGGTGGGCACCGGCGGTCGCGATCGGGTCGGGCCAATCGGAGTTCTCGGGCTGCTGGTCGGCCTCGCCGGGGTCGCCTTGATCGTCGGAGTGAACCTCGGTTCGTCGAGCTCGACGGCGTTCCTCGAAATGGCAGTAGTCGTCGTCGGCTATGCGATTGGCCCGGCGATCCTCGCTCGACGGCTCGCCGGCGTTTCAGCCGTCGGGGTGATGGCGCTCTCACTGTCACTCTGTGCCCTGGTCTACGCCCCCATCGCCTTCGTCCAGCGTCCTACGCTGCTGCCGAGCGCAGAAGTGCTGGGGGCGGTCGCGGTCCTCGGGTTGGTGTGCACCGCGGCGGCGTTCCTGCTGTTCTCGGCGCTGATCGAGGAGACGGGTCCGGTACGAGCCACGGTGATCACCTACCTCAACCCGGCGGTGGCCACCCTGCTCGGCGTCGCGGTTCTGAGCGAATCGTTTACGGCCGCTATGGCCGTCGGGTTCGGCCTCGTCATCCTGGGTTCGGTGCTCGCCACTCGGCCGACCGGTTCCAGAAGCGAGCGCCGCGCGAGCACCGCGCTAGACGCGGCGTAGACCGCCCGAGGTGCGGCGGCTCGGACCTGTGGTCAGAGCTGGCGGATGACGCGGCAGGGATTGCCCACGGCGACAACGCGCGGCGGGATGTCGTGGGTGACGACGCTGCCCGCGCCGATCACCGCCGCCTCGCCGATGGTCACGCCGGGCAGGATGATGACGCCGCCGCCCAGCCACACGTCGTCGCCGATCGTGATCGGCTCGGCCGACTCTAACGGCCGCGGCGCCGTCCTAGTGGCCGCGTCGAGCGGGTGGCAGGCGGTGTACAGCTGCAGGCCGGGCCCGATCCAAGTGCGCTCGCCGATCTTGACCGGGACGCTATCGAGAATGATCGCGTTGTAGTTGATGAAGGACCTCTTGCCGATGCTGAGCAGGTAGCCGTAGTCGCACCGGAAGGGCGGCAGGATGGTGACTTCGTCGCCGACTTGCCCCAGCAACTCCTCGAGAATGACGCGTCGCTCGGCGTCTTGCGTGGAGCTGGTCGCGTTGAATCGCTCGCAGAGCAGCGAGGCCCGCAGGCGGTCGGCGATCAATTCGGGGTCGGCTGCGTAATAGAGTTCGCCCCGAATCATCCGGTCCTTTTCCTGGCCCACGATCTCTCCTTCTAGTAGATCACGCCGTCGACGTCCCGATACATGCCCCTGCGCCAGGTGTGGTCAAGCATGTCGCCCATGCACCTGTTCAGCAGGTCGGCCAGCTCCACGTCGAGGATGTGCATGTCGCAGGCCAGGAGATCGAGGTTCGGGTTGTTCTGGTTCAGGTGCTTCTGCAGCACGGAGAGCATCAGCGTGGCGCGCTGCGACCAATCCGGATGCGACGGATCGGGCTGCCACGTTGGCCCGTCTCCATTGCCCTCCGCCCAGCCCCGCTCTCGAGTGGCCAGCTGCTCGCTCTGGTCGTAGGCGGACCAGCCGCGCATCGGGATGACGAACGCCGTCGGTCCCAGAGTGTCGTTCAGCTTCCTGGCGATCTCCATGGAGACCTGCTCTACCTCTTCGAGTGTCGGCAGCAGGATCGTCACGCCGGCGTTGTGCTGATAGGGCAATCCGCTGCCCATGTACGACTTCCGCCGTTCTGCCTTGACATCGTCGAGATACCGCTGGGCCACGGTGTGCATCGGACCGAGAGCAGCCTGGTCCAGGCCGCCCGGGGCCACGATCTGGGGGATCCCCATCGCACCGGCTGCGGTCAGACGCTCTCCCTCCCACGTCTTTGGGTTTCCATAGGCGCTGTCGAACAGGTTGTTCATGAGCTCGGCGGGTGTGATGTCGATGATCGCGGTGATCAGCCCGGATCGGATCAGATCCTCCATCGTGGCGCCGACGCCGACAGCGTGGAAGACGCTGGCATCCCAGCCTTTGCTCTTCATGAACTCGGCACAGCGCAGAACGGTCGGTGTCGTCGTGCCGTAGGAAGTGATCGCGACCAGCGGCTTGGAGCCTCGCGGGACGTCGGGCACGAGCGCCATCGCCACGACGGCCGCTGCGGCGTTCGCCACCGCCTTCCGCGTGACGACGTTGATCCCCTGCTCGGCCGTGGGATTGACGATGTAGATGTCCTTATTGCCGAGCCACATGCTGACGTCGCTGGAAGCCATGTCGGTGAGCATGATCTTCGGCACGCCGAAAGGCAGCGCCCGCATGACCCGAGTGGCCGTCGTGGTCCCGACCGATCCTGCCCAGGAGATGATGCCCTCGCACCTGCCTGCGGCGTGGAGCTCGAGGATCTTCACAGCCCCGGCGCGGCCTACCAGTTCGATCGCGGTCGCCCGCGGCGCGGCGAAGACGTCTTCGATGCGCGTGCCGGTGGAGGCCAGGACCTCTTCCAGACTGACATCGGCCCAGTCGACCGCTGCACCGAGGCTGAGGTCCATGATGACCGGCTTGCCGCCCTGTTCCGCAACTTGCTCCGCGAGGTACTTGATCTCGGCGCTCTTGGTGTTGCACATGCCGGCGCAGACGATCGTCGGTTTGCCCATGTACGGAAACCCTTTCTCGCATGCCAATCGGCGAGGTTGCGCCTGTGCCCTGGTTCGGCTATAGGATGACGCGTACCCCCGGACCCGGCAGGCCGCGTGACCCGCCGTCGGCAGCGGCAGGCGCATCTGCAGGAGGCTTCGCCATGAAGGAACTCGTCGAGACGCTGGCCGCCTGGCGGGCCGACGGCGCCGAGGTCGGACGGGCCGTCGTCGTCCGGACGTTCGGGTCGGCGCCGCGTCCGGAGGGCGCGGTGATGCTCACGACGGCTGACGGCCGGATCGCGGGCTCGGTTAGCGGGGGCTGCGTCGAAGGGGCGGCTTTCGACGAGATACAACGGGCTCGAGCGACCGGCCGCTCGCGAGTGGTCCGCTACGGCATCACCGACGAGCAGGCCTGGGACGTGGGGCTCGCCTGTGGCGGCACGATCGACGTGCTGATCGAACCGGTGGTTTCCAAGGCCGCCGAGGCTGCGGCGCAGGCGGCGGCGGGGGCCGGCCGAACCGGCGGTCGGGCGGTCGTCACGCCACTTCCCGCCGACTCGCCCGGGCTGACGATGGGGCCACATCCGCCCGGCGAGGGCGAGCCGCCGGCACCGGTGCTCGTCGTGTGGGAGGACGGGCGCCTCGACGGCGCGCTCGGCGACCCCGCGGCCGACGCCCAGCTCGTCCAACTAGCGCTCGAATCACTTGCCAGCGGAACGTCCCGAACGGTCGAGCTGGCGGGTCGATGGCTCTTCGTCGAGGCCTTCCCGACCCAGCCCAGGCTCATCGTCGTCGGGGCGGCCCAGATCGCGATCCCGCTCGTCGCAATCGCGCGCACGCTCGGGTACGAGACGGTCGTGGTCGACGGCCGGCCGGCGTTCGCTACCCGCGAGCGGTTCCCCGACGTCGATCGGCTCGTCGTGGGCTGGCCCGACGAGGTCGCGGACGAGATCGGCCTCGGCCCGTCCGACGCCGTCGTGGTCCTGTCGCACGACGCGAAGTTCGACGAGCCCGCGATCGTGACGGCTCTCGCCCGCGGCTGCCGGTACGTCGGCGCGATCGGGGCGCGCAAGAGGCTGGCAGACAGACGAGAGCGCATGGTCGCGGCCGGGGCTCGGCATGAGGACCTAGATCGGCTGCGCAGCCCGATCGGCCTGGACCTCGGCGGACGTGGACCGGCCGAGATCGCGCTGGCGATCATGGCCGAGATAGTGGCGATGCGCTACGTAGGAACGGGGCTGCCGTTGCGCGACAAGGCGCACGCGAAAGGCGACGCGGATTCGTCTACGGTCTCCTCTGCCCCGGCTGCCGGCGGGTGATGGAGGCCAGTCGCGTTGCCGCGATCGTGCTCGCGGCCGGCGCTTCGTCGCGATTCGGCGGGAGTAAGGCGCTCGCATCGCTCAGAGGCCGACCCCTGCTCCAGCACGTCCTCGATGTCGCGGCCGCCCCAGGATTTGGGGAGATCGTCGTCGTCCTCGGGTACAACGCCGACGAGATCGAACGACGTCTGCTGTGGCGGTCTGAGCGGCGTGTTCGCAATCCGGATCCGGACGCCGGCCTCTCCAGTTCGCTCCGCATCGGGTTCGACAGCCTGGGCCCGGCCTGCGAGGCCGCGCTCATCTTCCTGGGCGACCAGCCGCTGGTGCGAGCCGAAGTGGTCGAGAGACTGCTGGCCGGATTCAGCTCGCCGGCGCTGCCCATCGTGGTGCCTCGGTACCAGGTCGGCGGCGGCGCCAATCCGCTGCTGATCCATCGCTCCGCGTGGCCGCTCGCACGCGAGGCGCGCGGGGATCGTGGCCTTGGGCCCGTCGTGCGCGACCACCCGAACCTGGTCCTCGAGATCGACGTGGAAGGCTCGAACCCCGACGTCGACACGCCAGCCGACCTGGCGGCGCTGGAGACCGCCCCGGACCCAACATCTCGGTGAACCCTGCACTCTGCCCCGAGCGGCGGGCGCCAGCCCCCCGGCGCCGGCTTTGCCGGTATCCGATACGCTTCAATCCATCCGCAGACCTGGGTCAACCTGAGCGAGGCCACCCGTCCGGCACCCGCTCCGCTTCGATCCAGCGAACACCCCGCCTCCTGAGGAGTATCCAAACGCACGCCGACCGAAGTTACCCGCTCGCCACGGTTCCGAATCTGCGCGACGTGGGCGGCCTGACCACCGCCGACGGGCGTCGTGTCCGAACCGGACTCCTATTCCGCTCGGCCGCACTCGATGGGATGGAAGGCGCAGACGTGTCGGAATTCGCCCGGCTCGGCATCCGAACTATCTACGACTTCCGAACGGAAACGGAGCGGGCAGCGCGGCCCGATCGGGTCCCTTCCGACACCCGGCATGTAGTAGTTGACGTGCTGGACGGCCTGGCGGGCCACTCGCCCGGCGATATCCAGGCGGCCATGCGCAACCCTACCCTCGCTCGAGAGGCGTTTCGCGACGGCCAGGGTACGGCGATGTTCGTCGCTCAGTATCGGGCCTTCATCGGCCTCGACAGCGCTCGCCGCGCGTTTGGTCGGGTATTCGGAGATCTCGCCGACGAGAGCTGCCGGCCGGCCCTGATCCACTGCATGGGCGGCAAGGATCGAACCGGCTGGGCGGCGGCGTCGCTGCAGCTACTGCTTGGCGTGCCCGCCGATCTCGTCATGGCGGATTTCATGGCAAGCAACGAGTACCTGCAGCCGATGTTCCATGGTTTCTTCGACGACTTTGCGGCCCGCGGCGGCGATCCCGAGCTCATCGCCGAGTTCCTCTGGGTCCGTCCTGCGTATCTCGAAGCGTCCCTGGACGAGATGAGGAATGCGTTCGGGACGATCGAACGCTACTTCGAGGATGGGCTTGGGCTCGACGTGGGGACGCTGCGGGAGCTTCGCACAGCCTTCCTCGAAGGCATCTGAGCGCCGCCCGCTGAGCGCCGTCCGGTGCGTCAGGACATCAGGGCACCATGACGATCTTGATGGCACCGCTCTTGGGGTCGTTGAACGTGTCGAGCGCCTTCCCGTACTCGGACAGCGAGAAGCGATGCGTGGCGACCTCGCGGATGCGTATCCGGCCCTGCTCGACGAGCGGCATTACCCGCAGCATCTCGCCAGCCGAGGCACGGCAACCGACGAGCTCGAGCTCGTCGAGGACGAGCTTCTGCATCGGGATCTCGACGCCTTGAGTGGGGATGCCCACGGCCGCGCAGCGCCCGCCGCGACGGAGCATTCCAAGAGCCCACTGGACGGCGACCGGTACGCCGGCACACTCCAGAACGACATCCGCACCCAGACCGCCGGTCATCGCTCGGACGACCGCGACCGGGTCGCCGTCGCTGGTGTCGACGGTCTCGAACCCGAGCGAGGCCGCCTTGGCCAGACGGGCGGCGTTACGTTCGCAGACGATGATTCTCCCCGCGCCCCGCGCCAGGGCCGCGTCTCCGGACAACAAGCCGATCGCACCGCCGCCGGTGATCGCCACGGTGTCGCCGGGGGCGACGCGCCCGCGGTTGGCGACGTGGAGGGCGATCGAGGCCGGGTCGATGAGGGCTCCGTCCTCGAACGAGAGGGCGTCCGGCAGCTTGAAGATGCACTTGATGCCGTGCACGACATAGGTTGCGTCCGCGCCCTGGTAGTTGTGCCCGTACTGCCGGTGCAGCCCTTCGACGCCGTAGTTCTCGCACAGGTTGTAGTGGCCTTCGACGCACTTCTGGCAGACACCGCAGGCGTCGTGGGATGTGCCGGCGACACGATCGCCTAGCTTCCAGCCGTAGCGCTCCGCACCCGGCCCGAGCTTCACGATCTCGCCGGCCCACTCGTGACCTGGGATGAACGGGAAGCTGACCGGCCAGAAGCCCGGATAGTCGCCCCGAACGAGATGGACGTCGGTGCCGCAGATCGAGACGGCACGGACATGGGCAAGGACTTCGTTCGCGCCCGGCGTCGGGGTCGGCACTTCCTGGATCTCGAAGTGGTTGGGCTCGAGGACGACGAGAGCCTGCATGGTCGGAGACACTTCGGGCACAGAGACTTCCTCCCTAAATGACGGCCACGGGATCGATCATCGAACCCGTAGCACCGCGGATCTTGAGTGGCAGAGCAACGAACAGGAACTCGTAGACACGGTCCCGAGCGAGGGCCTCGAGGTCGAGGCTCTCCATCAGGTGAATGCCGTGCTCGATGAGCAGCAGGTTGTGCACCGGCTGGGGATTGCCGGTCGGGCCTGGATCGGGAGCCGGCTGGACCTCGTATGTCTCGGTGTCGGTTCCGGTTGCGACGACCCCTCGCTCGAGGAGCCATTGCGCGGCGGAGATGTCGGGCCCGGCGGTCTTGTGGGCGGCCATACGCTCGGCGTCCGGCCAGAGACTCATGTAGCCGGTCCGAATGAGAACGACGTCCCAGGGCCGAACCTCCACGCCCTGTGCGGCGCAGATCGCTTCCATCTCGGCGGCGTCGATCGGAGAGCCTTTCGGCAGGCAGTCCACGCCGCGGAACCCCGGGGCGTCGAGGAGCACGCCGCGGGTGAAGAATGGGGGCATCTTCGCCGCGTCGCCGAACGTCGGCCCGAAGTCGGTCAAGTGGTCGTCCGCTCGGCCGCCGCCATACCAGTGCGAGTCCTCACCGACGGTCATGTGGGCCAATGCGTCGATGTGCGCCCCGGAGTGAGAGGTCGCCATGATGTATTCGGCCATGTAGCCCAATCCGGCATCGTTCACGGGGCCCCATGGCGTCGCACCCGTGACGCGGATTCCGCGCGGGGTCCGGTAGTTGAGGACCTGGAACGGGGGATGGCCGGGAAAGAGCGGCATCCCCGGGTAGCGGGTCGCAGCGAGAGAGTA